>PLTG01000003.1 GCA_003165355.1 Candidatus Babelota bacterium
CACATCAGACTGATAAATTTGTAAGCTTGACAGGTGAAGCATACCAATTTGCAAAATATATTGATGGTAATTCAACATTTCAAATTCAGGTCCGTTCTGCTATAGATTTAGCACAAGATAGAATCTTTCTGGTAGAGTCTCGTAAAATGGCAGCGGCTCAGCTGACAGAAGTAAAAGCTGTCCTAACGTCCTATCTGCAAGATATAGCTGCAATAAAATTTGATGACCCTATGTGCCAGCATCTTGCAGATTCTACAATAAGAAAGATAACAGCTACAATCCAAAAAATTGACTTTACCGTGCAAAAAATCTTTGTGACACCAACAGCCACCTCTACTTCGATAGTACAACAACCTAAATGTGCAGGTGGGCGAGCATATGCGTACATGCTTTCAACAAAAGCACCCATTGCCATAAATGTATCGCCTAAGCGGCCTGCCGCAATATTGGTTGCACCCAAATCGACACAAGCCGTACAAGTAGAACAGGCGCAGCCAACTAAGGAGCTTAAACAAGAACTTTCATCATTGCTCTCCGCAAGACCAAAATGGCTAAAGGATGGTTGGGGGTCTTGGCCATTCGGCAATAGACCTGTTGAAAAAGCTTGGAATGATGCTCAACAAGCAAAGGGAGGTGTCCTCGAGCTCTTAAAAAACTTAGATACTAATGAACATATGCTTAGAGGGCGTAGAACCTCCAATGCAGAGATATTGGCACAAGCGGCTGTCGCCTTTCAAGAGCTTGGTAGACAGGCTCATAGGATTGGCGATTTTGGCCTTGATCTTCTTGATGCAAGCAAATCAATTGATGCTAATAGGCGAGATTTTGCAGCATTTACTAATGAGATCGAGAGTGCTCTCAAAATCACACAAACATGTTTTGACAAAGTCCAGGCTAGCTCTGATTCCCGACCTGCAGCACGATTTATTAAAACCAGTTCTGCTCCACAATGGATTGCCAAGGAAATATGGCAAAACTATGTCGAAAATTCTAGGGCTTTCGTTCTTGACCATTATGGTCGCGTGGCGTCTGTTGCCGATAACGTAAACTTAGGCCGCCTATTGCTTCATGTCTGTTTACTCGAGCAGCAGCTGCCTGCCACTATTGATGTGGATTATGCGCATGAATTAATACCAGTCCAGGATGAACTGAAATTTGTTGGCGGCGTTTTAAATCAGTGGCTTACTGACCAAAGGCGTAGTCTCGGTTACCCATCGCCACAAATATCATCGGAAGAGTTGAGTGATATTGCACATACCATGGCGATGGAAGAACATGATAAGCAACGAGCTGAATTTTACAAAAAAGATATCCCAGATCAAATCGTCGGCGTCTTTGTACAGGCAGCAAAATTTTATTGCAGCACTAATGTGCAAGGCCTTTTAAATATTGGCGTTGGAACCGATCTTAAAGGAACAGTATACGGCAATCTTGGCCCAATCAAAGGGACCTTGCACTCACCAAGTCATGATGATGGTTCTGCAATGTTTGCAGAATTTGCCAAAACTTATCAACGTTGTACTCAAAATAAAGATGGGTTAGAAAAAGATAGCCCCCCTACACCTGCAAAACCAACTGTTGTTCAACAAGATCAACAAAAACAAGCGACTCAACAAAGCACTGATTCCAACCCAGCAAGTGTTCGTAGCGCGGCAAAGCTACTCGCATACCAACAACTACACATGCAACCGAAAAAAGATTCCGTTCAAGATACACAACAGCCTGCAGTTACTGTCCAGACTAGTAGCAGCACTGAGCCGGGTATCATACTTGGCTCACCGGTTGATTTTGGAGCACCAATTTCCGACAAAACCGTTACGTGGATACAAACAGGAGCTTCAGGTGCTTATATTCTTGATACTACTTCTGCTAAGCAGTTACAAAAACAGTTTGCCGCAGCATCTGCATTCCTAACCGATAAGGCTGAAAAAGAAACTGCTGCTGGCAATACTACCTTTGCCAGGGAATTACTCGAAGGTGCTCAATATGCTGTTGAATGCGCTAAAACATTGGGGCACTGCTTGACTATGCAGTTCGGTGGAAATGTTGCTGGGCTTGTTAATAACGGTCCTGTTGGCAGGATCATGCAAGAAGTAAATCACCCAAATAAGCCAAAAACAGAACAAGAAATGCCTGCATTAGTAGAGCCAAGATATAAGGGGGTTGTTCAGGAATGGTGCGCATGGGCGGGATGTAAAGGTGGCGATGCTCTTTGTAATATAATGCTTGCCTCACTTGGTCACAAAGTCGGAGAAATATCATCAGGAGGATTGCAACCACCATCTATTAATCCTGGCGGAGTAGTAGTCCAAGGTGCTGTAGCAGAAGGAGTTATTGCTGAGCAAGCTATCAGAACTGGCATGATCCGTATGGATGGTGATTCAGATCAGATGCAAAAACAAGACACAAGTAGTCAAATGCCGCCTCAACAAGGAGCAGCCGCTGAACAAAAAACAAAAGCTAGCGATACCAAAAGTGCACCAAGTCAAAACTTTAGCAAAACTCATCCTGATGTACAAAATATGAAAGAATTTTTTCAATTACCCTTTGGAAAAGAGCTTGCTGCTAAAAGCCAGCCTATGAGTCAATCTGTTCAGGGACAAAAAATGTATAAGGTGACAGACAAGGTCGCTGGGACATCGCTAGGAAAGGGTGATATATTCTATCTGGATGCTCAACACAAAGATCATCTTGAAGTTTTTACGAAACGCGGAGAGGCTAAAACCGTTCTTAACCTTGACGGAACTTTAAATGTTGAAAAGGCTCGTGATGCGGTTGAACAAGGTAGAAAAATTAATTATTAGGAATACAACATGATAAAAATATTTTTACAGATTGCAGACATTGTAGAAAAACTGAATAATGCATGTGAGGTATTGCAAATAAATAATATATTAGAGCAGAAAAAGAATATTGCGAATTTTGCAAGCGAAAAAAACAATCTCTTATTACATATATCTAAACTTTCAAATATAGGAAAAAATGCTGCACAAAGAATAAGTGCGCCTACAATTACTGGTGATAATTCCATGACTATAATTCTTTTAAATATTTACAGTGAAATTATGAATTATTTATCACAATTCGATGAAATGAAAGACTTCCTGAAGCCGCTAGTTAATTTTTATAAACAAAAAGCATTTCACACCCACTGTTCCAAAGCACATTATAAAACCAATTCTATATTAACCCATATGTCAAATGCCAAGCGTGACAGCATTATACCAGAACTAGAACAATTAATTTCTTTATTGGCCTTGCACAATAGTTATTTAGGCGAAAAGCAAATATTAACCTCTGAAG
>PLTG01000006.1 GCA_003165355.1 Candidatus Babelota bacterium
CAAGGTTCTTTGGACTTAGAAAATGTCCTAAAATTTATAATGATACCGCAGATAAAGTGAGCGCTCCTCTGCTCGATGATATTCAACAATTAGAAAAAGATATTCAGGCGCGAGTAGATCAAGAAATAGCAGACAATAAAGAAAAAGCGAAGCAAGCAATACACGATGCGGCGTTAGTAGCCTATGATACTGCATTAGCAGCAGAAGAGTTACAAGATCAAAATAAGAAGTTAGGTAGATGAATTAATTGTTGAAGCGATGCAATCCGTTATTGCGAGACTAGGTGTTACAGCTCGCGCAAATTAATTCTTAACTCTTCATTTTGTCCCGCAATATCTTAAGTTAATCATTTAGTATCAGCATCAAGTAAGTTGAGACAATTTTACTTATTCAAGCAGCATTTTTTGAACTTCTTATTACTACCGCAAGGGCAAGGATCGTTTCGGTTAACATCTCTGTTAGGATTGACCGCTTGTGTCCGTGGATTTTTTAATGCTAATTCCTTAACTTTGTTATATTGGTTTTTAATTCTAACCAGATATTCTTCTTGATGAATATGTTTTTTATATACCTCAAGCAAGTCTAATGCAATTTTCGTATTTGGTGATTCTTCCAACAATAAGGGATCACAGCTCGTTTCACTTACTGACCAATCATAGATAATAACAGCGGCGGACTTTTCAAGTGGTTCGCCATCAGGTCCCATTTCTCGAATATTCGCAACTAATTTTTTGCAATAACAATTTGGAGTGGGGCAATAGTATTCAAAGATTATGTACTCTTTATCGTCTAGCAATTCGTCATGTTGGTGTCCTAATATTGTCCAATAGGTTTCCCATTGTTCTGGTGGTAATAAATCATTCAGTTGTAGCATTGGCATAACATAATCTCTAATAAGGAATTAAATGATGCCGTGGATTTTGTCAGATATTGTCTCGTTAGCGCAATACGTAGCGACTTTTTCGATGAAGGAATTTGATAAAAAGCGATGTTTGCATTGTGGCAAGCTGGGTTTATGGCGCCATGGCCACTATCCTCGCAAAGCAGATCGTTCATCTGTATCAGATGAATCACTTAACCCTATTCTCATCCAGCGTTATTATTGTCCAAGCTGCTGTCAAACATCTTCTGTATTGCCAGAGTGTATTCCACCAAAACGCTGGTATCTATGGGATGCACAGCAGGAAGCTCTGTTGCTTCTGCTTGTTGGCAAAAGTCTAAATGCCACTGCAAAAGAAATAACGCCATCACGTCATACAATTAAGCGCTGGCTAACACGCTTAAAAGAACGGTTCCTTCTACACAAAGATGTTTTGTGCAACTACTTTATTGAGCTCGGTCGCACAGTTAATTACATCGACTTCTGGCAAGCATTTTTTAAAACCCATTTACTGAGCGCAGCTATGCGGCTTTGTCATGTTGCAGGAGTCCTTATCCCATGAACACTTAAAAAGTTGAAAGATGAGATGGCGCTTTCGAGAGTAAAAAAAGACCCCACACAGTTTGACCATCCTATTTCAAACAAGGTTTGTGATTAACTCATCTCTCTAAAAAATTCATGAAGGAGAATTCAGATGAGCAAACCGTTGCACCCTCTTGCTTTGTTTCGTTTAACCGTATTAGGACCACTTGCAAGCCGCAATCAACTGCGTCGCGGTGAAGTAAAGACTTTGATTCGTGAGCTTGCGACACAAACGTATAACATTCCAGATTCACGTCGAGTTCACTTGAGTGAAGAAACAATTTTGCGCTGGTATTACGACTGGAAGCGCAGCGGCATTGACGGACTGATACCAAAATCACGCAATGATAAAGGACAAACACAATTATCGATCGAGATACAAAGTGCTTTATTGCATTACAAAAAAGATAACCCAGCGCGATCAATAAATACGTTGATCAGTCTAATTGAGAAACAAGGGTTGATTGCCAAAGATAAATTATCACGTGCAACGGTTCATCGTTTTTTACAAAAACAAAACCTTTCAAAACGCATCATCGCAGACAAGCACACGATTGAACGGCGCTCCTTCGTAGCAGAGCATTCGGGCGATATTTGGCAAGGGGATGTATTACACGGGCCAAGTATTCAAACGTCAAGCGGTGTCAGAAAAACTTATCTTGTATCACTCCTTGACGATGCTTCACGACTCATCGTACACAGTGCATTTTGTTTGGGTGAAACGGCGTTGGATATCGAAGGTGTTTTAAAACAAGCTGTTTTAAAGCGCGGGCTTCCATATAAATTAATTATCGATAATGGTGCAGCCTATCGCTCAGGTTCGTTACAATCGATATGCGCTATTCTTGAAATTAGGATTATTTACTGTCGCCCATACGAGCCAGAAGGAAAAGGGAAGCTCGAACGATTTCACCGCACGTTCAGAGAACAATTCCTCAATGAAATAAACGCAGAAAAAATCACGGGGCTTGATGATCTCAATGCACGTCTTTGGGCGTGGCTGGAATGCGTTTACCATCGGCGACCACATGCAGGTTTACAAGGCAAGACACCATTAGATCGTTGGCGAGACGATTTGGTTCATGTGCGACAACTCGGCTTTATAGCTGCGAAGATCGATGATGTCTTTTGTCATCGCGTGGAACGAACTGTTCGCAAAGATGGAACTATTAGTTGGGACGGCAAGCAATTCGAAGCTGCTTTTGAACTTGTCGATAAAAAAATTAAATTGGTTATCGATCCACATACCAAAACAGCACTTCGTGTAGAGTCTGTTTTTGGCGATGATCTTGGGTCTGTTACACCGTTGGATAAAATTAGCAACTTAAATCGTAAACGTCATCGCCCGCAAAAAACAACTGAAGCAGTGTTAAAACGCTCGATAAATTCTGTTGAACTGGCTTTCCAAGAACACCAGAAATTATTTGATATTCCTCTATCAGAAAAATCATTTGATGAATCACAGGAGTAATAATTATGTATCGACAACACTTCGGATTAAAACATGCGCCATTTGGAAAAGAATGTAAAGAATTATGGAATCATGATCAACTGGCGGATCTTGAAAGACAGTTTACATGGCTTTTGAAATCCCCTGGACTTGGATTATTAACAGCAGAGCCAGGGCTCGGAAAAACAGCGGCGCTGCGTAAAATAGCGGGCTCATTAAATCCACATCAATATCAAGTGCAATATATTGCGGAAACGGATTTCGGACGAATCGATTTTTATCGGCAGTTAGCGATAAATCTCAATTTGCCGGCCGCCTTTCGTCGTGCGCAGCTGTGGCGAGATATCAAAGAGTATGTTACTCATCTTGCTACACAAAAAAACATTTTGCTTGTTTTAATTATTGATGAAGCACAAAATCTTCCGCCAGAGTTCTTAAGAGACTTTCCTTCGTTTCTAAATTTCGTGTTTGACTCTAAAGATTATATGACCGTATGGTTGGTTGGGCACACTGAGTTAGCCAGAACACTTGATCGCTCTAATCATGCAGCGCTGGCCTCTCGTATTCAAGCACGCTGCCAATTGCAGCCAATTAACGATCGTGATGCTTTTAAGGAATTCTTACTCTATGGTTTATCGCAAGCCGGATGCACCAGTACTATATTGTCCGACTCTGCAATTGAAATATTGCGCATGGCATCAAAAGGTAATCCGAGACAAGTCCATCGGTTACTTGTGACCGCATTGCAGTTGGCCACCGATAAAAAACAAAATCATTTACCTGATGACGTTGTTAAAGAAGCAATTGAAATCTTAAAACAGGGATAGTCCGGGAGCGCTCGCGCTTAATGCGGGCGTTTGTCTCATCTTAATTATATCGAGACGGTTAGTGTAAATTAGCGTGAGACATCACAGTGGGTCTGTTTGGTCAGAGCGCCCCAGGAAAAAGTGATTCTAAAGAAGAGGAAAAGCCAAAACCAAAATCTGCATAGCAGTTTGGTAAGTAAATTTAAAACATCTATTTGTAAAGCTCTTTTTAGCAGTATTTCTCAGTGTAGCCACAATAAATTTCGGCTTTGAAGGTCCAATTATATAATTATGTATTTAATAGATAATAAAGGAGAATTCATGAGGCGATCTTTTTTATTCAATTCTTTAAAATAAACTTATTATTTAGACTTATAATGTATAGAGGATCTTATGTAAGGCTTTAATTTATCAGCTACGGAGACTAATTATGCGCTCTAAAAAAAATGAGGAGTATAAAGTAGTTGATAGTGTTGGAGCTGAGGGTGGTAGATTTTCTCATACGGTCAACAGAGTAACTAGATTACCTAAGTCAACTGGCTCTCCGCTAGATGAAAAGGCTGCTCCAAAAAAAAGATATGAAAGTATTTGGTATCGTAAGGAAGAAAAGGCTAAGACGGGGACAATAGAAGTTGTTGCTCAAGAATTTTTTCGTTTAATTATTCCCGGTCATCCTAAAGTGCGTCTATCTGAAGATAAGACAGGTAAAAAATTTATACTATCTCAAGAAGTGCCCGGTTATAGATGTCTGCAAAATATGCCTTATCAAGAAATTAATAAGAATATTAAGAATGGAACCTACACCGGACTTGGCGATGTAGTGGTGATGGCTCTTTTGATGAATGAGGTGGATCTTAAGTTAGGTAATATGGGTGTTGATGCAAATAATAGAATTATAAAAATAGATGGTGACTGGTGCTTCGAAGAAGATATAGGTTTTAAAGACAAGTTCGCTCCTACA
>PLTG01000051.1 GCA_003165355.1 Candidatus Babelota bacterium
ATAAGATCTTTAAAAGACTCTTGTGTAAGGGCCTCGATATCGGCAAGATGTAATTGCTCTAAAATCTCTTCATCATGATGTGTTAACGGCGCAGCAAAGACTGAAAAACTTAAAAAACAGGTAAGTGTGCACAAGAGTGCATGGTATCTCAATTTCATAAAAAACCTCTAATTGTACTATTTTGTATAATTACAGTGTAGCAAAAGGCTTTTTATAAAATCAAGAGATTTTTTTTAAAGGTCTCCTATTCTTCAGAGGGCAGCGTCCCAACGGCCCTCTTACCTGAAAGCTTTAACGAAACATCATTATATTTTTCAATAACATTATTGACCTTTGTCTGTAGATTCAGGAGCTCATCTGGTTTGTCAGCGCTCTTATATTTCAGCGTTTCAGCTGCAAGGGACTGCTTGAGTTGGCTCAATAAAAGGGTATAGCTATCATCCAGATCTTGCCAGCGGCCTTTTAATGAAGTTATTGTTTTTGGAAATGCACGTGATAATCCAGTATCGAAAGCATTGAGTTGAGTTAAGAGTGAATCGAATGGCAGCTTTGTCAGACGGGAAATCTGTTCGGGAGTTAATGGCGGCTTCATCGCTTTGGTGCTATTTGAAAGCAACTCACGCACGTCTTGAGTGCGCAATTCTTTTTTAAGAGTTTTAAGACCTGCGCTCAGGGCATCGATATCCTGGGAAGAATCTTCAAGCGTATAGACCGCCGGCTTTTCAACCGCAGGCGCAGGTGCAGCTATTGCTTCAGACTTTTTGTCTGCCGCTTTTGGCTCTGCAGCTGGAGCTTTTTCTTTTTCTCCCTTGAGTTTCTTCAACTCATCTTCCATATCTTTAATTTTTTTCTTCTCTTCTTCTGCCTTTTTACCAGCCTCTTTTTTAGCCAGCTCATCCATCATCTTTTTAGTTTTTTCATCAGGCTCGCCCTCTTTTGAACCTGTAGATGGTTTTGCTGCTCCACTAGAGGGTTTGCCAGCGCCTTCAGAGCCTTTTGGCGATTCAGGGAGTGTGCGACGCTGCTGTTGAGAGCCCGCTCCTCCGTCATAATATGGATAGTTACCACCGCCATAACCGCCCCCGCCTCCATAATAGTCGTTAGCTTGTGAGCGCGGCAGTTGTTGTGGATAATTACTTTTGTCGTATTTTGCATTGTTCATGATAGGCTTTGCTTTAGCAAGTTCTTCTTGCTCTTTCTTGCGCTGCGTGTGCGCAGTTTCAAGTGCCTGTTTTTGCGCGAGTTGCTCAGGCTCAAATTTCTTCAAAAAATCCTGTAGATCATCTAATATTTTTTGTTGATAAATAGTGTTGCTGATCGCTTCAATGGTTTGGGTAAGCGCCTGTTGTGATGGCGTTGAAAGCTGGCCGCTTTTTTGATTGGACCGTTTTTCGTCAATTAATTCTTTTGTTTTTGCGTCGCGTAATTGATCGTACGCATCTTGAATAAGTGATAGGGTTAATTGTGCCGCCCGCAATTCGCGATCGATCTCTTTTTTAGGAGCGTTTTCACTTTTTAATTTCGCTTTTATGGTAGCAGGGCTGTACTCTTTTTTTAAATCTTTATATCGCTGGGTAATTTCTTGCGCGGTGGCTGTGTAGGGAAGTTTTAGTATGAAATAAGGATCGTCCTCTTTGACCGACACTTCGGGCAAGACGATATTTGGCTGTGATGCTGCAAGTTGTCTGGCAAGCGATTCTAAGTTTTTAAAAAGTTGCTCAAAATCTTTAGTTGCAAGGCGATTGTGATGTTCTTTTTTATTAATAACTTTTATATAAAATATCAGATCATTCAATGATTCTGCCCATTGTGCCAACCTGCGGGCGATCAGTTCATTGCCCTGAGATTTTTGACGCAGCTGATTAATATTTTTGACAATGCTATCCAGAACTGCGTGTACGTTTTCAGGGTTTTGTACTTTGGCTACTGGTTTGACTTCCGCGGGTGCTGCTACCTGCTCGGCCGGTTTTGCTGGGCCTTCAGAGGGAGCAGTTTTAGGTTCTAATGGTTTGCCCGTATCAGGGTCGATACCACTTTCTATGAGTACTTGACGCCCTATTTTTTCAAGTTCTTCAAGCTCTTGTGGGCTCAGTTTGCTTAATTCATTAAGGATATTATTAAAGTCTTCTTCAGTCATACTGTTTAAAATGGCATCGATATCTTGCGGCTTAAATTGTCCGGGAGCCATTTGGCATCTTGCTGGTGCACAATAAAAGAGTATAAAAAAAAGTATATAAAAAAGTTGCGAGACTTTATACATCGTTAATTTCCTTAATTACTTGTAAGATCTTCTTATTGTAACTTTAAAAAAATGGCGACTATAAGTCAATTGTTCGCGCAATTAAAGTATTTCTAGTTCTCTTGTATCGCTAGATCCATAACTCGATTTGCAAAATCTTTAATATCTGTTGGTAATTCTGGCAAAGCCTGGCGCGTTCTTACAAAATGGCTTTTGAGTTTAGGTCGCAATGCATAGGCGAGAGCATTCATGGCATCATGATCGCGAGCAATTTGTTGAACTTCATGCGCGGGTAAGGTTTTTAATTCTTCGATAAAGACTTCTAAAGTGATCTTGGGAACTTCGATTGTTTCAATTCCCGCATGGAGCGATGTTAAAAGAGTAGTAATAAGTGCAAAAGAAATACTATAGTTATTCATAATGTCCCTCAAAAAAATAAAAAATTAATTATAAAGAAAGCTCTATGGAATGTAAGGTATTTTATAAAAAGCGTCAACCATTAATGATAAAAAAACCAGGCTTCATGCTCTTAGAAAGTGTAGTAACCTGTGCAATTGTGATGATCACCTGGTACCTGCTTGTGCAGTGTGCCGTGCAAGCAATTGTTCTTGAGCAGCAGATAGAGCAGAAGATACAAGGGCTCTCTCTTGCTTCAACAACCATTGAAAAGTTACGCAGCGGAGCGTATCAACTAAAAGACCAAGTCATCACTCAGGATGCGTTGACAGTAACCGTTGCCTGCACCCAAAAACTATGTGCAGGGTTATTATATAATGTCACCATCACGGTTACACAAAATACCCAAGAGGTACTATGTATACAGACAGCATTGCTCAGAAGTTGAGCCCCGTTGCCGGCTTTTCGCTTATCGAATTACACCTGTATATCACGATAATGGCGATCATGGTAATAATGGTGTGCCATATTGCACTGCAATACCACAGCCTCTACGACAAAACAGCAATTCGTGCTCAGGAATCTGTAGCTCTTCTTGCTGCAATAAGAAGCGTAAATGAGACATTCACTCAAGCGGTTATGCAGCAAAAAAAAGAGATAAACTTTTCTCCGGGATCATTTTTAAAAAAGGGCAAGCTCCTTGCCGGAACGGGTAAGCAGAAAATGGTGCTGTTAGAAAATGTTGCCGCGTTTGATATCGTTCTTGACATGAAAGATAAAATGGTTTCTGGAAGCACCTTTACCTGCGCATATGGAACACGTACTGTATCATGGTATCATGCTGCGCCGACGAAAGCATTCTCATGTTCATACTCTTTATGATTCTTTTAGCAACAAGCTTGGCAGGGCTTGCAAGCCATCTTTTTACCACCTTAACGCTGCAGGCGCAAACAGTTTCCGCAGTGCATACTCTCTTTAAGTATGAGCAGTATACTCAAGGGCTATTGAGCTATGCGGTTGCTGCATTGGCTTGTAATGAACCGCTTCAAAAAGAGATAACTCAGAAGAAGATGGTTGAGCAGGCGTGTGACCTGTGGAACAATGCGAAAAATGGATTTATAGAAGGTGCTATCGTATATAGGCCCGCTCCATCCGGTTATAGTATTGAAATAAGAGTGCAGCAGGGCGGAAACTGTTGTGGCGGGATGCGTGTGCATATTATTAAAGAGGAAAGTGCTCAGAAAAATACCTTTTCGTGTGTAGCAATAGAGCCTTATTAGAGTATACTGGTATACAAGATAAACATTATACCTAATAAGGATTTTTGTATGAAAGTATTTTTATTAAAAGATGTTGAGCGTGTAGGAATAGCTGGCCAGATGCTCAATGTTAGTACCGGATACGCAACGAATTTTCTTCTTGCAAAAAAACTTGCTGTTGAAATAACGCCAGAAAATGAAGCGCAATTTTTAAGCAAGATTCGTGTAGTAGAGAAGCAAAAAGAGGTTGTCGCAACTAAGACATCTATGCTTGCAGAAAAAATTAAGCACACTGAATTAAAAATTAAACGCAAGATGGCTGAAGGTGATAAATTATATGGCGCTATCTCTGCAGGAGATATCGTAGACCTCTTTGCGGCACAGGGAATCTCTGTTGCGAAAAACCAAATTGAGTTTGGTAAAGCTATCAAAACCAAGGGTGCTCATGAATTTACCGTTAAACTTTCAAGCACATTGAAACCTGTCTGCACAATAAAAGTGATTCCTGAGTAATAATGCGACAATTATCTTCGATTGCATCAGGCAATAAAAGAGAATTCGCTGACGCTGAAAGACTTCTGGGTAAGACGCTTCCGTGTCACTTAGAGGCTGAGCGGGCAGTTCTCGGGTCCATCTTATTTAATGATGAACATTTGCCCGCGGTGTGTGAAATTATTTCCGGAGACGATTTTTATTCGCCTGCGCACAAAGCAATTTTTGCCGGTATTATGGCTATCGTTCAAACTCAGCGGCGGATAGATTTAGTAACTTTGCAGGACGAGCTTGAAAAACAGGGTACACTTGCGCAATGCGGTGGACTTGTCTATCTCGTAACGCTCCAAGAAGATCTCCCTCTTGTTGGGTTGGTCGCACAGCACGCAAAGATTATCAAAGAAAAATCTGTTTTGCGCAACCTTATCCATTCCGCTACTCAAATTATTGGGCAATGCTATATGCAGAATGATAAAGGTATTGAGGCGATGCTTGATGAGGCTGAGAAGACGATCTTTAAAATTTCGGCCGCCCGCTCGCCTTCCAATTTTGTGCAGCTGACCATCTGGCTGAACAAGACCTTCCAGCAACTTTCGCAACTTAAGGGATTTGGAAAGGGTGTCACCGGCGTGCCGTCTGGCTATAAAGTTCTTGATGAGATGACCTCCGGTTTTCAAAAGGGGGATCTTATTGTTTTAGCGGCCCGTCCCTCTATGGGAAAAACTGCTTTGGCATTAAGCTTAGCCCGCAATGCCGCCGCGCAGGGTGGTACTGTGGGGTTCTTTTCACTTGAGATGGGTGGTGAGCAGCTCATGTTACGACTGCTCTCTTCTGAATCGGGTATACCGCATCAGGCAATACGTAACGCTTCCATTACCTCTGATGAATGGATGACATTAGCAGATGTGGCGGGCCAGCTTGCCCAGGTTAAAATTTTTATTGATGACACTGCTATGCAAAGTATTATGGATATTCGTAGTAAGGCGCGTAAGCTTAAGGCGGAGCATAATTTACAATTTTTAGTGATTGATTATCTTCAGCTTATTCACTCTTCAAAGCAGCACGAAAACAGGCATCAAGAGGTTTCTGAAATTTCACGCTCATTGAAAGCATTGGGCAAAGAATTGGGGATCCCCATTGTTGCACTTTCTCAGCTTTCGCGTGCGGTCGATAGCCGTATGGACAAGCGGCCGATGCTTTCTGATCTACGTGAATCTGGTGCTATTGAGCAAGATGCCGATCTTATTATGTTTTTGTATCGTGATATCGTCTATAATAATGAAGCGGAAGATCCGCATCTTGCAGAGCTTATTATTGGTAAGCAGCGTAATGGTCCCACCGGAACAGTTTATTTACACTTTCAAAATGATATTACGTTATTTCAAGATAAAGAGTAATGGTATAAAAAGGGTGTAGTAATATGGTAGTTTTGGGAATTGACCCCGGGACGCGAGTTTCTGGGTTTGTTATTTTTAAAAGAGAGCTGCGCCAATTGCAAGTGCTTGATTTTGGCATATTGAATATGTCTGCTACGCGTCCATTGACCGACCGGGTGGGCGATTTTTTTAATTTTTTTAAAGATAAGATCGAAAAATTTTCTGTTACTCATATCGCTATAGAGACACCTTTTTTGGGTAAGAATGCCTCAAATTTTTTAAAGCTTGGCTACTTGCGTGGCGCGGTTTATATTCTCACGTCTCAGTATAAGCTTATACTGCATGAATATTCTCCGCGAGAAGTTAAGCAGGCGGTGACTGGGTTTGGCGGAGCGGATAAAGAACAAGTTGCCCGTATGATCGTTAAACTCTTTCCTGCCCTTGCCATGCCGGCTAAGTATGATCTTACTGATGCGTTTGGCGTTGGCATGTGCTGCGTTTGGACCTCTACTCATAAGCATTATAGCAAAATGTCTTTGTAGTTTGTCGGGCACTCTTCTCAAAATTCTCTAAAAGCTTCTGATAATGCTTATTGCCTTGATTCTTTTTTTAGAGACTCGGGTCTAAGTGCTCATAGACTTTGAGTCTATTCAAAATTCTGTCCGATAATTGCACCTTATGGGTTCTTTATAGGTTGGGCTGGGCTTACCTCTTTGGTGCCCTGACGTTTGTAGAGTGATGGGGGAAAAAACCTCCCTCCCTTGCCCCTGTCGTCACGGCGCCGGGTCCTGTGGCTAGCGCCCGGACTTTGCGGCTTGTGAGCGCCAGTTGCTGCGGTCGTACGCTCATAATAAGGAAGAAGAAAAGATGGAGGCAAAAAAGCCTTTAAAAACAAACCATCGCATTGATTTGCACCAATGCGATGGAAAAAAGGAGAGTAGTAATGAAGCCTGTTGATAGAACGCTTATTTGATCTTTTGAAAAGAGCTGAAGGCGTTATATGAATTTTTTATATTTTCTTAATAAAGCTTATTTATATAGCTAATATTACCAGTATTTGTATCTTTGTCAAATCTTTAGAAAATGAAAAGCATTATACTTTTAGCGCTTATTTCAATGTGAAATGATGGGTCTGGCGCCAAGGGATGTTTTTAAGCTATCAGCCCAGCGAATAAATGCCACAGATCCAACTATTAAAGAGTAATAAGATTGAGATTTCCTCGCTCGGAACAGAGACTATAGAGCTGATCATGCCGCTGCGGTACAGTAATAATAAGCTGTACACGTAGCTCAAAGATCAGGCTTAATAGCTTCTGAATACGCAACATATCGAAATCGGTCAAAAAATCATCGATAAGAAACACCAATTTTTCATCTGGTTGCTCCGAGCGTGCCAAAAGACGTGCCTGAGCCACCTTAAGGAACATGAGCGCAAGCTTTTGTTGCCCCCGCGAAGCAAATGTGCGTGAATTACGGTCATAGACTATAAATTCTATATCATCAAGATGAAAACCATACAGTGAGCGTTTAACACGCAACTCATCATGCAACAGAAGGGCTCTATCTTGCAAGGTCTCTATGGTGCGCTTTTGTCTATACTCGAGCCGCAAAAAGTCCTGCGTGCCATAAAGATGAGTAAGCTCGGCTATTTGATTATTAAGCTCTTTTATATAACGGTGGCGATGCTCTAGGATAATGCGGTTCACCTGTAAAAGCTCTTGTGTCCATAACCTATATTGTTCTTCATGAAAGGGGATATCTTGGAGTATCTTGGTTCGCTGATCAACTATCTTGCGCGCTTTGCGCAGCAGCCCGTAATAGACCTGGTCCTGCACTGAAAGAGCCTGATCGATAAGCGCCCTGCGGGCTTCAGGGTAGCCCTTGATGCAATTTAAATCATCCTCTATAAAGGTAACTACCTTATAGCGAGCAATAAGGTCATGATAATCAGCAGCAGCCGACCCATTAATCTTAATCGACCGCTTTTTGCCTTCAACGCCAATAGTTATTTCGTCTTGATCTGTAGCTATCTGGATATTGAATCCAGGGTATTCACCCTGATCGGCGACAAGCTCCAAAGGGATATGGGTACGGAACGACCTTAAATGGCAGCCATAATGGAGAGCCTCCAAAAGGGTCGTTTTGCCCGAACCATTATCACCTTGGATAATGGTAACGGGCGATGAAAAGTTAAAAACGGCACTCTTAAAACAACGAAAATTCTTAAGAGTCAGGCGAGCTATGGACATATTCTCTACTTAAGCACCTTGTGCAGCTTGAGCTGCCGAAACAGGCATTACCAAGTAGAGCCGGCTCACTTGAGGAGTTACCGATTCAAAAATAATAGGCTTGGTGGCTGAATGGAGATAAAATGAGATATTTTCTTGGAAGGTCTGCACGCCACTCAGAAGATAAGGGGCGTAAAAACGCGCCTCTATCTCGTGCTGGGTGTAATCATAAAGGGGTACACGTTCATTCAGCTTCCCCACCTCTTTATTGTTCATCATAACATGCATAGCCTCAGAAGAAAATTTGAATTGAGTCGCTATGAACTGACCCGAAAGAAGACATGTTGAACGCTTAAGGGTCTTAAGAAAATGCGCTCGGTCAAGCTTGGCAGCATGAAAGCCATCTTTTTGTAAAATGGGTTGATACTTAGGGAATGCATCGACAAGCAGTTTTGAAAAGAAATTGAAATGCTCCCCTGAAAATACGAGCTGAGATGAGCATGTCCCTACAAAAAGCGCCGCGTCATTATAGGAATCGAGTATTTTTTTTAATTCAAAAACAGCCCGGCGCGGCAAAAGCCATGAACGGGAAGTTTCGAGGGTGAAATCTGAAGAGCTTACTTGTGCTAAGCTATGGCCATCGGTCGCTGTCATTTTAAAGTCGGCGGGGGAAACCTCTATAAAAAGGCCGTTAAGAGCGGGATTTGAATTGTTCTGAGGAACAAGAAAACTGACACCTTCGAGCATAGTCTTAAAGATGGCGCTCTCTATATGCATAAGATTTTCAATACGTTCAGGCAACGGCGGGAATTCGCTGGCATCTTTAATATTTAGAGAAAGATGCACGTCGTCACAGGTGATATGTAACTGATTTTCATGTACTTCAAGAACTATTGTATCCGATAATTCTTTAATGATGTCAAAGATACGTTTTCCCGGAACGAGAAATTGCTCCGCTTGACGAAAATCACTCTCAATTACTGAGCAGCTTGCTTGTAGGCTTATTTCTAAATCGGTACTTTTCAAGATAAGCTCTTTGGCGCCGATATTAAACATAATGCAACTGGTTGCGTCTATAGTTGTTCTTCGTGTACATATCGGCTGCATAGCAGTAAGAACAGAAAGCAACTGCTTTTGTTCAATGATAAATTTTTTTTCCATACTTCCCTGATAAGTAAAAAAGGTTATGATACAGTGATTAAAGTATACTATATCATAACCTTTTTTAGTACTTAAAAGCGGGGATGATTTTGCTTAATTAAGCAATTAATATGACCGCGCAATAATAACGTCACTCGGACTATCTGCATCACAATTAAAGCAGACAGGAAATTGCCTCTCTTCAATTAAGCAGCGTGTTGTCGCTTTATACTCTTTGAGTTTGGCTTCGCATTCGCGTTTTCGGCACCAACCTGTTTGATAGAAGCCGCCTTTAGTTTCAAGATCATGCGCAAAAGCGGTCAGTTTGGCGCACTTATGCCATTGAGTAGCACGTCGAGCATAGGCACGGTCAAAGAGCAGTGCCTGGATACTCGCCAGTGTCTCTTGAAGAACTCTATCGAGATCCTGCCAAGCCACTGTCTGTTTTTCACCAGTCACCCGATTAGACATGATAACTGTTTGTTGTTGAATATCGCGCGGACCAATTTCAAGACGCACCGGGACTCCCTTTAATTCCCATTTATAAAATTTAGCCCCCGGCGTGCTCTGGGTATCAGAATCTATCTTAACTCTCAGTTGTGCATCCAATTGTTTTTTAAGAGATGCAATAGCCGTATCTACATCTGCGTTTGGCATAGATTTATTATAAATAGGCACAATAATAACTTGAACAGGTGCTACGCGAGGTGGCATAATGAGCCCCTTTTGATCACCATGCGTCATGATAACAGCGCCGATGAGACGCGTCGTTGCCCCCCAGCTTGTGAGGTAAGGGTATGATTCTCCGCCAGTGCGATCTTGATATTTCATACCAAAGGCGTGGGCAAATTGCTGTGAGATCATATGAGATGTTCCCATTTGTAAGGCTTTTCCATCTTGCATCAAGCCTTCAAAGGTAAACGTGGTATCCGCTCCAGCAAACTTTTCCGATTCAGATTTTTTGCCCGCAAGCACAGGAATAGCCAAATAGTTTTGAGCAAGGTCGATATATTCATTTAACATAGTCTTCGCTTCAAGTAACGCCTCATCAGCCGTTTCATGAGCAGTATGTCCCTCCTGCCACCAAAACTCAGTAGTTCGCAAAAAGGGTCTTGAACGCATCTCCCAACGAACAACATTCGCCCACTGATTAATTTTTAGAGGAAGATCGCGCCAAGAGCGAATCCATTGCGCAAACATATAGTGGATAATAGTTTCCGAGGTGGGGCGTACCACAAGAGGCTCCTCCAGCTTTTTGCCCCCTGCATGAGTTACTACTGCAAGCTCAGGTGCAAAGCCTTCAATATGTTCTGCTTCCCGTTTGAGGAAAGATTCGGGTATCAATAGCGGGAACTGGGCATTTTCATGGCCCGTGTCTTTTATCTTTTTATCAAGGACCTTTTTAATTTCTTCCCAGAGGGCGTAGCCATAAGGTCGCATAACAATACAGCCTCTAACAGGAGCGTGGTCAGCAAGCTCTGCTTGATACACGATTTCATTGTACCAATCTGAAAAGGAAGCTTGTATGTCTGGCAAGGTTTGTTGAGATTTTTTTTGATCATTCATAAGTGTGCTTTCGCAGGTGCCGAGCTATGCTCCGCTTTGGGGTAGAAATTTTTCTAATACTTTAGTTTACACAAACATACAGGATAAATTAAGAGGAAGAAACTTTTTATTATATTATCGGACTCATGCGGAGATATTCTTTTTATTGACTGTTGAAAAATATTGGCATATTATGCTATATTTTAGTTAGAAGTACAATAGAGAGACCAAAATAATTAAAGGCGAAGCAAGTGATAAAAAGAAAACATATAAGAATGATACTACTTATGGCGGCATTAGCCCCATTATTTGTCGATGCATCGGAGAATAATGCGATGGAAAGCAATATGCAGGACTCTGCATATTTGCCCGAAAAGCCGACTGTTGATCCGCGCGAAATATTTCAAGTATTTAAAGTCGAGCCGCCTCAAGAAGAACTTAAGGTCAATAAGGATAAGTATGTCTACCCACATTGCCCCCATTCTACCAATCACAAAATGCATTCCATAGAGCATGCCCGAACACATTCGGGAGCAAAGCCATACAGATGTGATTGGCAGGATTGCATAAAGGCCTTTGCAAGGTCAAGCGCTCTAAAAAGGCACAAGTACATTCATACTGAAACAACACGATTTGCATGTCCAAAGTGCAAGCAAACTTTTGCGCAATTGGGCAATTTGAATACCCATATAAAAAATAAACACCCTAAAAAAATAATTAAAAAGGAGAGCGAATGATAAAAAGAAAACTTGTAAAGTTATCAGCCTTATTAATAGCGTTCGCATCTCTCAATCTCTGCGCATTAGAGGATTTTGACACTTATGCCTCACGCATAGAAAGTATAGACCCCTATGCTTTTGAGATCGATCCATACAGCCACCCGGCACTTCCCATTGAAAGTAATAAACGTAATTTTCAAGAGGCATTCGGGGAATATGCTTTAAGTAAACGAAAGACCTATTCTACTGAAGCTTCGACAGATGTAGCTACTGAACAGACCGTCGCGAAAAAATTTACATGCCCCTATCCTGGTTGCTTCTATTCGCCTAAATACAAATTGCAGTTGGAAGAACATATGCGCGCCCATACCGGAGAACAGCCATTTTCCTGTGAATATCCTGGCTGCGAGTTTAAAACAGCTTATCGGTGTGCACTTATAAGGCATAAGAACACACAACATGAAAACACAAAATCTTATAAATGTTCAACATGTAATAAGATTTTTAAAAGAAAAGATATTTTGACAAGGCATGCGAAAAATATACATAAGGAACAATAATGATAATTTTTATGCTTCTTTTGCTACCCCTCATGCTCTGCGCTTAGAGAATTTTGACACTTATGCCTCACGCTTAAAAAGTAGAGACCCCTATGCTTTTGAGATCGATCCATACAGCCACCCGGCACTTCCCATTGAAAGTAATAGAGGCATTCGAGTCAGAATTAGAAAATGGAAGCGCTTCCCCGCGATCTTTAGAAAGTTTTATTGAACAACCCGAGATCGATCTATAATAAGCCTTTCAAGTGTAGTGGTGAAGAATGTAAGTACGCTTCCAAACGCATACCGGGGAAAGACCTTATGGATGTGAGCACGTCGGCTGCGGACAAAGTTTTAGCCAATCGAGCAATTTAAGAAAGCATATTAGAACTCAGCATCCTGACGCGAAGACTAACTGATAGCCAAAAGCCCCATCAGATCGACCCTCAGAAAGCGGGCCTTCAAATTTCAATTAAGGCACACGTTTTTGCTGTGGCCAAATAGATAGCAAGTACAACTCTTACAGAAAATTTGGCAATCACCTCAATTTTTTATAAATTATCATCTTTAAAGGGCTAAAATCGACTTTAGCCCTTTCTTTTGACTTTTTTTACCCGACTTGTATATAATGCTACTTATATACAATAACAGCGGCATAGTTTGATCTAGCGCCAGGAAAGGGTAGTTTATGAAGAAAAATATTTTAAGTATACAAAAAGGGCGTTCGCTCTCCTTAGAGCAGGCATTACAATTAAAAAGAGAGGCAGTTTGGAAAAATTTACAAGATATCTCGGTAAAGCAGGCGCTTGCAGAATGGCTCTCTACTCTGAGTAAAGTAACGGCGAAAAATTATTTGAGTGGCATTAAACAGCTGGCGCACTCAAAACTTATTGACACAAAAATTTCATTACAGCTTTTTGCACTCATAAATCATGAAGCAATTATCGACCAGATAAAGATACTACCAAAATTATCAGAATGCTCCCGTCAGGCGCGTGCCGCATGCTATATATCTTTTACCCGATTTCTGAGTCGCCGAACTCAGGGGGTTATCCCAAGGGCCACCCCAAGTCGCGAAGGCACATCAAAGACATTTTATCGAGTTCGAGATAAAGTGGCGACTGAGGCGATGACCCGTGCCGAATGGACAGCGTTTTTGGAGGAGTTGCATAAGATAAATTCCCGCGATTGCTTGATCGCTAAGATCATTTTGCAAGGGGGGAAAAGGTTATCGGAAGTATTGGGGCTCACTGTCGACAAAATAGATTTTATAAAACGGGAGATAACCTTCAAACAGGCAAAGACTAAAGGGTATGAGAAGGAGACGGTCATTACCTACCCACAGGCGATCATTGATGAACTTAAAAATTACCTGGGCGATCGCATGAAAGACGAGAGTATTGGATTGGTTTTTATTACCCGCGGTAGGAAGCGGATTATGCCCAATCAGCTTACGGTCACGTTTCAAAAGGCGGGGGAACTTGCTGGAGTTCCTTGTAAGGTGACTCCCCATGTGTTGCGAGCTTCAGCGATCACTTTTTTAAAAATGTCTGGGTATTCTGATAGTGATATCATGAAGATATCAGGGCATGCGTCTTCTGCGATGGTTAACGCTTATGATAAAAGTGAACGAGCATTGAATATTAGTAAAAAGATAAGTTTAGTATGAGAGAATGAGGCGGCGATCGCCGCCTCATTAATTAATGCTTTAATCTAGTTCTATTTCTTCAATGCCGCGCTCTTTATGGAAAATATTGCGAGCATCATAATTAAAATGATGAGCCAATTTCTGATAGAGATACGAATTTAATACATTCTCTAGTTTTTCTCTTTGTAGCTCTTTCAGATTCCCCGCGACTTTTACATCAAAATAAAGCGCGTCATGGCCAGTTGATAATTTATGATTTTTATACGCGAGCGTGGCAATATCATAAGCCCCTTTCCCCATGATAGGCTTTTCGGGTTCTATGCCCAAATATCTAACGGGAGATTCTAAATCCCCTTTGGTATCAGGAACACCATGTATTATTATGGCCGCTTTGTCGACTCCTAAGATTCTAGCAGCTTCTTGTTTTAAAAAGTCTGCATCTCTTTTTTGATCTGAATCGTCACGCTTTTCTTTGGCAGTTTTTTGGGAAGCAGAAGCTTTTTTTTCTATAACCCTCAAAGATTTAAAATCTCTATTTACCGAAGCGTTACGAGTAGTATAAGAAATTTCTTTTTTCGGGTCATAATTAAAATTAGGCGCCAAACTTTCTGAAATATATGAATCCAGTAATTTTTCTAGCTCAGCTTGTTTTTCCTCCGGTAAATCTTTATTAATTTCTAGGTTGAGGCTAAGCGCGGCCCTTCCATCTGGCAGTACGCGATTGCCATATACAAGACTAGCTAGTTCCCGTTTTTGCGATTCTATTATCGGCGCTCTTTTTAATCTAATCCGTAACTCTTTTGTTTTAGATCCTAATTCACCCTCACTCGTAGGGACTCCATCGATCATGATATCGGACTTATCAGTGGCCAATATTTTAGCGGCTTCTTGTTTCAGAAATTCGTTATCTTTTTCCTGCTCTGAGACATCTCTCATCTTCATGCTTTGAGAAGTAAAGGCAGTTTTGCCCGAACCAACTAAAGCGGTGCTTGTAAGCTTATTACGGGAAAAATCGGTCGAACAGAGGTCTCCCGCCAGCATAGACATTAGAATAAATATTGATAATTTTTTCATAAAATTAATCACCCTTAATCACAAATAAAAAATACTTCAAATGGCTATCAGTATTATTATAGCAGATTTTAGAGTAATTTGTCCATCGTTAATTATTCCTCAAAGCATCCCTCAAAAGACGTTAGGATAACGTGAGTTCGATGAAACTTTAATCAAGAAATAGCTCTTAAATTCAATGCTATCGAAGGTTTTGTTGGATGTAGTTTTATAATACTGCATAATACAGAAAAGTTCATAGAGGGTTGTTGGGATAAAGACGACCTGATAGATATCACTACCAAAGCGCTTATCAAGAATTTTTTGGATAAAATTCTCCTCTTGGCGAGGAACACCGGGGGAAAGCAATTCGCGTTCTTCATGCATCATGTGATTTGAAGCGTTACTGGTTGGCCAAGAATATTTCTGAACAATCTCAGAAATTGCTATACCATCTTTCTGAATATCTCTATCAGAAAGTGTAGTGTAACCCCGCGCGCCCTTCTTAACAATAAGTAATTCACCATACACAGGAAGCAGATGACCGAAAATAATGCACAACCCTACTATTCTCTTTTTCCCCCTAAGCATGCCTTCTCCTCAAACCCTATTATTACCAATAGTCACATACTTGCAAATATAAAGTAAAGAAAAGCGCTTGTATTTTAACCATTTGCATTTTTTATCAATGCGCATCGCGTCCAAAAATAGCATCGTTATGAGATTATGAGAGATTTTTATATTTATTGTATGAGCCGGCTGCTCGAGTGATCTATACTCTAAAAAAAGGATGGCTTATGAAGAGAGTATTTTTTTTACTTATATGCGTTACAATTCTGTGTGATCAAAATTATAGTGAACGCTATTGGAAAGCCTGGCAAGATGCTAACAGTGAGTTGCAAAACTTGTCTTTGCGCCAACAAGATATGCGACATCTTATAGAGTATATGGAATATTACAGCTCTTGGTACGCGGCGGTGACGCCCGCTTCAGCTGAATTAACCTATTCACTGCCACATCAGGCGCTCGATTTTGTGGCAAGAATAAAACAAATAGTAAANNCAGCTGTCATATCTTTGAACATGCGAACAGTTGATGACATTTTTTGAGCTTGTCTCTGTTTTCTATTGTAACTTTGTACGTCTTCAGCAGATTTAACGATATCGCGAACTGCAAATCCATGCTTTTTAAGAAGACCGATAGATTCCTCATCCGAAACAGTCATCTGTATAGATTTATAGCCCAGGCGAGAAGCAACTTTTTTGAGTACATAATCAATAAGAATATTTGAAAATTCTTTCTTGTATGCCGGAGAATGTATAAAGATATTTTCTATTACAAGCATTTCCGGTGTTTCAGGACGATTATAAAAATCAATGGAACAGAGCGGCATAGAATCGCACGTTGAAACTTTTATGCGGTGAAATTCGCCACGCGTGCCTAACGGTAAGCCACTTATCTTAATCTCATTTTTTGAGCATTCAACTATCTCCGCCATACGTGAACTTAAATAATAGCAATCCTCCAGGCTTGTAACATCTTTAACCATGGTGGCTTCAGTTTGAAAACCGTAATTAGTCAAAAGACTTTTAGCATCATCATCTGTGGAACGCGCAACTACATAGGTATACCCAAGACGCGGAGCAATTCGTTCAATAGCATATTGAACTATGAGGTTTGAAAGATCCTTCTCGGAATAGTATTGGTTTACCTGGATAGTATCGATAAAAAGCGTATTTTTAGCGTCTGCTTTTGTAGAAAGAACCGCAGTACAGATAATCTCTGATGGATTATTCTTCATCAAGACAACTTGATGCGATTCGTTATTTCTTCCCGTTGAAATATCGCGAACATCCAGAGCTGACTTTGACAGTTTCAGTTGCTGAGCTGCAGCATCTAAAAGCCAATTCGTGTCATCTTTATGGTTCAAACCTATACGCGCATCACCGCGGCAGCGATCGCAAAAAAGTAATACAAATAAAATTATCGGCAACGCCAATTTTTTATGAAGAAACGTTTCCATCAAATCCCCCTTTTTTAAAAAGCTCCTGTCCCTCGCGCACTTTTCTCATGCGTGCACTAATTTATATTAGCGTATATTTTTATCGAAAGTCTATAAAAATATTAAGTATCGCGAAAATGTCGATCTAATCAGCGAATGCGAAGGGGCCTTCAAATTTCAACGGAGACAAACGTTTTGCTCGCAGTGAAGCAATACGTCAGGGGACGTATAAACAAAAAAATAATTTTTTATTTATCGCGTAACTCAGGATCCGATAGATCAAGATGATCATCCAGAACCTTAACGCGTTCTATAGAAAGCGCCTTGCCCGATTGAGTATCTATAGTAAGAACAATCCCATGCATATGGTAAGGGCCTTCAAGCTCGACCTCAAATTTAACCGGCATCTGAGTGAGAATATTGTGGAGCACGGCATGCCGTTTCATCCCAATCATAGAATTAACCGCTCCACCCATGCCAAGATCTGAAATAAAGGCGGTCCCCAAGGGGAGTATCCGTTCATCAGCTGTCTGCACATGAGTATGGGTCCCAAATATCGCAGATACTTGTCCATCCAAAAAATAGCCCATGGCCATTTTTTCTGATGTCGTTTCTGCATGCATATCGATAATGATGCATTTTGTCTGATGACGTAAAAAGAGTAATGCAGACTCGGCTGCTCTAAAAGGGCAGCTTAAAAGTTCACGCATAAAAACGCGGCCCTGAACATTGATAACCCCGACTGTTGTACCCGCAACAGAAAAGGTGGTCACCCCTGTCCCGGGAGTAGCGGCGGGAAAGTTGGCCGGACGCAAAAGATCTTTGTGCGCAGAGAGATACCCATAAATATCCCGCTTAGCAAAAATATGGTTTCCGCTGGTTATAACGTCGGCGCCATATTTTTTTAAAAATTCAACGATGGCCGGGGTTATTCCTCGGCCATCACTTGCTGTATTTTCGCCATTTACAATAATAGCATCGATAGCATATTTTTCTTTGAGCGATGCGCTATGCTTTTTAAAAAGTGCTCGACCGGGAAAGCCCATAAGGTCGCCGATACAGAGTATTTTTATATTATCGCGCATATTCAATTGCCCGTTTTTCGCGAATAACGTTCACCTTTATCTGTCCTGGGAACGCCATCTCTTTTTCAATAGTAGTTGCAATATCACGTGCTAAGATAATAGCCTTTTCATCGTTCACATTATCCTCTTCAACAATTATGCGAACCTCTCTGCCCGCTTGTAATGCATAGGCTTTTTTTACTCCTTCAAACATATGGGCGATAGTTTCAAGTTTTTCTAAACGCTTAATATACGTAGAAAGAGTTTCGCGACGAGCTCCGGGACGCGATGCGGAAATACTATCAGCAATCATAACAATAGGCGCATAAATAGAAGCAAACGGAACCTCTTCATGGTGTGCTGCAATAGCATTGATAACCAACGGGTCTTCGCCGCAACGACGTGCCACTTCAGCGCCTAACATTGCATGGGGCCCTTCGCATTCAGCAGAAAGCGCCTTGCCGATATCGTGTAAGAGTCCGCCACGAAGAGCAATCTGCGGATGGGGCAGCCCGAGCTCTTCCGCGATCACTCGCGCAAAGAGTGCCACTTCAAAGCTGTGTAATAAAACATTCTGCGAGAAGCTCGTTCTAAAATGCAATTTGCCTAACATCGATGTTATTTCAGGTTTTACGCCCTGAAGATTAAACTTCATGATAGCATTTTTACCGTATTCTTCGATCATTTCATCTATTTCACGTTCACACTGAAGCACCGTCTCTTCAATACGAGTCGGGTTGATTCTTCCGTCTGAGATCAATTTTTCGAGTGATCGACGCGCAACTTCTCTCCTGATAGGGTTGAAGCCTGAGATGGTGATAATTTCTGGCGTTTCACCAATCACAAACTCCATGCCTGTCGCCATCTCAAGAGACTTTATATTGCGCCCCTCTTTTCCGATGATACGGCCCTTCATCTCATCATTTGGCAGATGAACGACTCCGGAAGAGTTAGGGGCAACCTGCTCTGCTGCGTAACGCTGCATTGCGTTAACAACGATCTGAATTGAGCGCTCTTTAGCTTGTTGACGAGTATCGTCTTCAACCTTTTGGATCCATTTTTCATGAGTCATGCGGACATCAGACTCTAACGCATTTACGAGAACTTGGCGCGCTTCTTCGCGGGACATAGAAGCTACGGCTTCTAATTTACTAATAAGTTCGTCATGTAGATGTTTAACGCGTTGCTCATGCGCACGCAGTTGATCGGAAGAGCGCAGCATATTGCGTTCTTTTTGTTGCAAGTCACGCTGCATTTCGTCGAGCTGACTCTCTTTTTTTTCTAACGTTTCAAGGCGAGACGTGAGTTTTTGCTGAAAGCGCTCTAAATCGTTCCGTTCTTTCTTAATCTCAGCTTCAGCTTCTGTGCGGCGCTTGTAGAGCTCGTCTTTGAGTTTAATGAGCGATTCGCGGCGTTCAGTCTCTAAATCTTTTTTTATCTGTTCTTTTACTTGTTGTGCTTCATACAATACGCCTCGAGCTGTAGCAATTTTTTTCCATGCCCAAGCAAGGAGCGCCACACCCGTTGCGCAAAGAAGCGCAGAAATTATGAGTTCTAACATACCTATCCTTTAATCAAAAGTGTGTAGTATTTACTACACGTGTGAGTAAAAGGATACTCTAGGCGCACACCAAAGCAAAACAATAACGGTGGATAATAAGAAAAAAAGAGTCGTCTACTGAGCGACCGTTTTCAATTCATTATCGATAAGGCTCATCAATTTGGATTGATCACATAACTGTTGCTGCGCTAAATGCAAAGCCGCAAGTAGTGCTAATTGCTTTGTGTCAGTGCAACGAGTTTGTTGAGCGATGTCTTTCATCAATGTATCGACAAGATGCACCGAAGAAAGCACATTTTTTTCCGAATCATCGCTCACAAGCGCGTGTATCTCTCCAAAAAGCGTCACTTTATATTTTTGCAAGGATGATATCATTGCTCTTGCTCATGTTCGATTAAAAAATCAATATTCTTAATGAGATCATCAACTGCATTTTTAGTAAGTGCAAACTCCTGAGGTCGCTCCAGCAGTGACGCTTGAAGCTTTTCTATTTGATCCTTTAAGAATTCATTATTTTGCTCAAGAGCTAAGTTGCCCTGAGCTAATGCCGCATTTTCTAAACGTAGCTCTTTAATCAACTCGATTAAGCCTGCTATTTTTTTTTCTAAAACATTGAGAACTTCCATAGAGCATCTCCTTTACTCGTGTAAACAACACAACTAACTTGAACTGATATTAATATCATCGTTCAACCGTTGTCAAGAGTTGCAAAAAAGAGTACAGTCTTGTACTGTATCTTTTTTATGAACGAGCCATAGAAGCTAATTGTGCAAATACGGGAGCGTCATAAACAGCCAATTGACTTAACATTTTTCTATTAAGTTCAACGTGCGACTTTTTAAGCCCATGAATGAAAACACTGTAGCTCAAGTCATGTTCATTTGCAGCAGCTTTAATACGAGCAATAAAAAGTGATCGCATGTCACGCTTTAAGAGCTTACGGCCCTTGAAAGCAAATGCCATGGCGCGAAGTAAAGTCTCTTTGGCACGTTTAAAAATATTTTTACGTTGCCCCCAGAAACCCTTGGTTTCTTTAAATAAACGTTTATGTCTTTTCTTTGTTACGGTTCCACGTTTAACGCGTGTCATAATAATATCCTAGTTTTTGTTTTTCAATAATTACCAATTAAATACGCTATCACTTATGCAGCATAAGGAAATAATCTTCCAATGCGCCCCATATCTGATGGGCTTACATAGAGTGCAGTGCGCAAATTACGCTTTCTTTTCTGTGATTTTTTAATAAGCAGCTTACGTCTAAATGGACGTGAACACTTAATAAGGCCACTTTTTAGTTTTTTAAAGCGTTTTTTCGCCCCGGAGTGCGTTTTCATTTTATACATAGTAAATCCTATAGTGCTATTTTAAATAATAAATGCGGGACCAAACTTTTACCGTCTTGAGGTCCTTTTCTTGAACAAGTCTCTTAGCAAGACCCGCATCCTCTAAAAATTTATCAATCTTTTGAACCAATTGCGCGCCGCGCTCCTCACGTAACGTGATTTCACGCCCTTTAAATTCAATAGTTATTTTTAAGCGCTTTCCATCTTTAAGAAATTGGACACCCTGATTCATCTTAGTAACGAAATCGTGGTCCGCAATCTTTGGCTGGAATTTCAACTCTTTAACTTGAATTACCTTTTGATTCTTTTTAGCATCGGCCTGTTGTTTCTTCTTTGCATATAATGCCTTCCCAAAATCCATAACCTTCGCTACAGGGACCCCAAAAGATCCTTGATCTGCAATAATTACCAAATCTAAGTGGGTAGCGCGAGCAAGACGAAGCGCCTCATCGCGAGACATAACGCCTTTATTTTCCCCATCATCACCGATTACTTGCAGTGAGTCAAAGCGGATTCTTTCATTCATCAATGGCTGATTGGAAGCTTCTCTTGGCTTAACCGACATACTATATATCCTTATTCTTCAATCTGATCTTCTTCAGGCTGTTGCAGCGGAGCTACTTTGACGGTAGCTAACGCTAAGCGAACTTCCTTTTCAATCGCTGAGCACAATTGCGCATCAGTCTTTATGAGTTGCACCACAGCGTCCTTACCCTGTGCGATTTTTTGTCCCGCATAGGCAAACCAGGAGCCGGATTGCGTAATAATATTATTTTTCAATGCTGCATCAACAAGATCAATATCTTTACTGATACCTTCACCGAATCTTAACGATACCTCAACTTTTCTAAAGGGAGGTGCCATCTTATTTTTAGCTATTTTAATTGATAACCGGTTACCCCAATGGACACCATCTTTATCCTTCAACCCTTCAATGCGACGAACATCCAAGCGCAATGAAGAATAGAATTTTAGGGCATTTCCACCCGTTGTAACCTCTTTACTAGCAAAAGCCATAGCATTGATATTTTGCCTTATCTGGTTAATAAAGACAAGAACAGTTTTTGACTTATGAACGACAGGAGTCAGTTTGCGCAGCGCTTGCGACATTAAACGTGCTTGAAGCCCCACGTGAACGTCGCCCATATCGCCATCAAGCTCAGCCTTAGGAACAAGGGCAGCCACAGAGTCAACGACAATAATATCAACAGCATTCGAGCGAACGAGCATCTCAACTATATCTAAAGCCTGCTCACCATAATCGGGTTGCGAAATAATGAGATCGGCTATATTAATACCGAGTCTTTCGGCATAAATTGGGTCTAATGCATGCTCAGCGTCGATAAAGGCGCATATCCCGCCCTTTTTTTGAGCCTGGGCAATGGCTTGTAAGGCAATGGTAGTCTTACCAGAGGCTTCAGGACCATAGATCTCGCAAATTCTTCCACGGGGGAGCCCGCCTACACCGATTGCGTTATCAAGAAGCAGGGATCCGGTTGATATGGTATCTATCTGTACGGCGGCGTTTTGGCCTAAGTACATAATAGAGCCTTTGTCCCACTGCTTATGTATTTGGGCAAAGACCGCTTCTATAGCTTTTTTTTTCGAGAGTAATTCCGTATCTTTTTCTTTTTGCACAATGCACCTGTAGTTAGAAATAAATTAATGTAGATCAATCTGAGATGACTCGACAGCCTTGTTACCTTTAATTTTAGCATTTTTGAGCAAAGAATCAACTGATGCAGCCGTTACTAAGCGTGCGTTTTCTTTATAGAGCTCATTTGCCAGGGTTAGATGCTGCTCTAGCGTTAATGATTGCGGCTTTTCACACTTTTCAAGAGTAAGTAAGTAGCCGCCCTTATCACTAACGCCGCGCAGGTGCGATCCTTCGATGACCATATTTTCAACCCGTGAGCTGGCGACCGATTCTTCAGAGAGTTTCTCGAGCTCTTTTTTCAAGGTTTCTGGCTTAAGAACGAAGCTTTTAGTGCCAGCTTTATGGTGATCACTGATACCGGCCCCTTCAAGGTCCTCTACGAATGCCTTTTGGGCTTTATCAAGGTAGAAATCTTGTTCAACCTGCTTTGAAACGGCGGAAAATTCCTTTTTAGTTGTAGGCGTTTGAGACGTTGGCATAACAATAGTTATGGAATGCTCTTCTTGGAACATCCCTTTATTATCGATCTCTAGCTTGAAGAGCATGACGCTTTGTTGCTCATTCTGCTTCAGAGGCTGCTCTTTGAGTATGCTCTTAACCCCTTTGTGCTTTGTCAGAAAGGCATCAAAATCTTCTGGCGAGCCATTAAGGAGGAGCTCCTGAAGCTCTTGAGCAAGTTGAGTTCTATTTTTTTCCTGAACGGACATTTTCCAAGCTATTCCTTGCCGTTTTTCTGGCTCCCAGTAGCGGTTTGATTGGCCATTTTGTGCATCATAAAAAGCCTGTAAATCTTCAGGCGATGCTCCGGCAGCCTGAGCATTTTTAAGATATCCAGAGAGGGTATATGAGACCATTTTAAAAGTGCGTGTGCCATACTTTTTGAGTGCCAGTACTTCAAGCTCTTTTTCGGTAACGGGAGTAGCAAGGTTGAAAAGATTCAGTGCGAGCTCACGTTCTGCTACGCCTTCAAGCATTTTTTCAAAATCCTCAATAGTTAAGCCAAGAGTGCTTAAAAGGCGTAAGAGTATCTCTTGCTGCAATCTCCCCTGGCGGTCATACAGAGCGCGTGGCAGCGTCGAACCGAAAATATTCATAACGAGCATAGGGTCTTGAGCTTTTTGGGCAATAACGCGGGGGTTAATATGTAATCCTGACCGGTCCATGCAGCTGCTTAAAACATATTCTTGCAAGAGCTTATTGTACGCATTTTTTTCTGGAGACATACTCAGGCCCGCCTGTGTCAGAAATCGGGGGGCGAGGGACCCTAGTTGGTTTTGATAAAATTCTAAAAGTCTCTTTTCAGTTGCCACACGCAGGGCAAAAATCTGCTGGCTCACGCCTATGCCATTAATCGAAAAGACTCTATTATTATTTGAAGAAAAAAGGCTTATAATTCCAGTAAAGACACCCATTCCCACCAGTGACAATGAGGTGACCAAAATGAGGCCCCTTACCAGATTTTTATGAAAATATTTTCTTACAAAAAGTATCATTTTTTTTCCTTCAGTTATTCCAGTAACCCTGTTTCTACTATAGAGACTCCCGCAAGCCGGTCCTCTATGGATAATCGCTTTACTAAATTTTGAATAGTTTGATAATCAGCAGGGGCGGTGACTACTTGGTACCAAACTCTTTTTTTACCGTGCGCTGATATGCTTGTGCGCGGAAAAACGCGCGCGGCGATACCCTTTCGCTCAAGTGTCTTCACGTAGGCAAGTGCCTGCTTTTCTGTGCCGTACCCTATAAGCTGGGCCACAAAACTTTGCTGTTGTTCTTGAGGTGCGGCGGCCCGAGTAGACTCATTCGCATCTTCGGTGCGGGCCAGCTCGTTGTTTTCGCTATTTTCAGATGGCTGATCATAGAGCGAGCAGAGCGACGCGTACACTTTATCGGAGAATGACTCATTTTTAATTTGGTCGGCAAATTCCTCTAGCGCGCTTTTTTTGCCCCAGAAATATCCGGTTAAAAAAGTGATCACATATAACAATAAGAGGAGCGCTATGGTCGCCGTTAATTGATAATGGGGGATTTCTACTACTATTTTTTTCATATTTTTTTTACGACCCGATACAAAAAAGTATATAAAAAGTATTTTTAGCTCAATCGCTGAATAAGCTGATTTAGATATAAATCAACCGGTGATAATGTCAAGTTTATCTCTTGTACATTGTCCAGTTGGCAAGAAGGAATTTTTTTCAAAAGTGATCTAAAGTAGGTCTTTTGTCTTTTTGCATAATTGCGGGTTTTTTGCTGGATAGTCTCTATCAGCTGAGGGTAGCTGAGTAGATTAAACTGGTACGCAAGTATATCGTCATAGCCGATTGTTTTTTTAACCCTTGCAAACTCTTTCCATGCAGGAGTTAATGAGGCTGTCTCCTCGAGCCATCCTTGCTCCAACATAAGATGTGTGCGCCTATTGATGCGCGCATAAAGTTCTTGGGTATCGCGAGTAATGTGAACTAAATGGTAGGGAGCCCACGGCTTATACATCAGCTGTAGCGCGCTGGGCAATACATTATAGGTATAAAAAATTTCCAGGGCACGCTGTATTCGGTAAAGATCATGCGGGTGAAGAGCACGAGCGCGGTCAGGGTCAATGCTCTGAAGATGTTCCCAGGCCGATCCATCAAATTCGGGAATGGACTGTCTATCAGGAGCAGTTTTTTGGGGAAATTGTGCAAAATCGAATAAAAGCATTTGGTAATAAAAGCCGGATCCGCCCACGAGTATCGCCCTTTTACCCCGAGCGTGAATATCGTTAACGCATTCTTTTACCGCTTTTTGGTATTCCGAGTTACTGCAGTTTCTCGGTTCCGTTACATGATCAAAAAGGTGGTGGGGGATTTTATGGGTTTTCCAATCGGGTTTTGCTGTTCCTATCGTAAGCGGCTCATAGAGTTGCCCCTGGTCCGCATTGACAATTTCGCCATTAATATGGTGAGCCAACGCCTCTGCAAAGTCTGATTTCCCCACGCCGGTTGGACCGGCGATAATTATTATTTTTTCCATATCTCTTAAGTATAAGGGGAAAGCTTGTAAAGGCAAAGCGCTCTTTATGGGCAGTTCATAAAGCAAGCGCTTTGCGGTTAAAGTTCTTAAAAGGAGACATGCGTAGATGTTGCAGCAGAAGAGAGGCAAAGTTCTCTCAGTTTTTGAACTGTTTTTTCTATCTCAGCCTCTTGCACAACGGTAATTTCTTCGACCAGGAGGCCTTCTGTTTTTTGAAGTATAGTTTTTTCACCGAATGAAAGTTTTTTCTGTGTCTCTATAGTTCGTAAGTCCTTATAGATGGCAGAAAGGTCTTCCAAAGTTCCTCTGCGTAACCTCAACTGGTACTCCTTATGCCTCTTATTCCAGCTGCTTGCGCTGAACTCAAAGGGGGACAATTTTCGTTCTGGTTTACTTAAATTTTTAAATATACTATGGATATCATCAGCGCTGCTTAAGCTCCTCAGGCCGATGCTCTCTATATTACTGACTGGAACCAAGATGGTCATATCTTTATTAATAAAAGTCAGTTCATAGAAGGCTGCACTTTCAGCCCCTACCTGTTTCTCGAGAATACGGTTTACGTAGGCAACTCCGTGGCCTGGATAAACGACTTTTTGATGCAGAAAGAACATGGGTCATCCTTTTTTTAAAGTTGCATAGACAACAACTTTAAATAAAGTTTTACCCTTTTCAATGAGTCAGTATAGCAGAGACCCACTCTTTTAAAAGGCGTCTTTTTGGCAATCGGGACCAGAAATGGCCAGAAGGGTTATAGTTCTGCGGGAAATTCTGAAAAAAGTTTTTTATTCGCCTGCAGGGATAATTATCAGAAGAGCACCCGTTATTGTAAGGTGGTTTTATTGGAGTCGAGCGGTTGCCTGCGCCTAGGAACTGCACCCCCGAGCATCAGGGGGAGACCCCAGCGGCCCCTGCGCATGGCGGAGTGAGGACGGAGAAGGTTTTAAAACAACGAGCAACGAGCCCGGCCGTAAAAATATACGCCCTTCTCCTCTTACGCATTATCAGAAGCCTGAGGCTCAAGCCAAACCCAATACGCATTGCCCGAAGGCGCATTATCAGAAACGCCTTATAGACAAAAAAGCCTATTTCTATAGGCTTATATACAGGGACAGATAGATATACATTATCGAAAAACGTGGGGCATTAATTCATGAAAAAACAATTATTACTGGTACTTATACTACTATTTACTTTGGCACCAGCCTGCAAAAAGCAACCAAAGGGCAGAAGCGCCTATGTGGCAGGCAGCGTCATCACCAGCCTTGGCGTTGGATCAATACTTGCTATTGCTCCGTTCATTTATATTTGGCCATTAATCTACATACCTGCTGGCTTGCTTACCATAGGCTTACCACTCATAGAAGTCGGAAAAGCTGATATGCACCACGATGCTCAAGTAAATGCAGCACAAAATAAAGTTGAATAAGGTACCCATTCCGCCCTATTCAGGCGTTATCAGAAGTCCCATACATTTTTTTTATCAGTGCATAGAGGATTATAAACAATGAAAAAACA
>PLTG01000063.1 GCA_003165355.1 Candidatus Babelota bacterium
TCTAATTACGCATAAGGTCTAATATTCGAGCCATTGATTAGAAAGAGAAGGTACCTGCTTTATAAAGACTAATGCTGAATCGAAATCATTCTGCACAAAAGCTTTTTTTAAAAGATTCTCATCTGGTTTAGCTCCGGCGCCAAGGAGTGCCTGTACCGCATTTTGATGTTTTATTGAATACGCCATAAGTAATGGAGTTTGTTTATTCGAAGATTGAGAACCTATATTTTCATTAATATCGGCTCCTATCCTAACAGCTTTTTCTACCCCCTCTTTAGAATCATTCAAGATCGCAGCTTGTAACATATTTTGCGGATCGCCGCCTCCAGCATTGATAGTTCCCAAAAAAACCATGATGTGCATACATAAATACATTTTAAGGCTTTTCATAAACTTTTCCCCCAATACCCCTAAAAACACTGTCCTATTCGAATTATATATCGACGAGTTACGAAAACACAATACTTTTTCCAGCGCATTGAACTATGAGCTATTATAAGCTCACCCAATCCGTACGATAGTCAGGCAATTTAATACCGCTAGAAGTGAATAGTATTTGAATATTTTGCAAATTAACGCAAAATCAACAATAGTTTCTTTGAATAGATTTACGAGGGGACTCCTAAAGAAAATAGAAAAAAAATAATTAAACTATCTGCTCGTAAGCGTAAAATAATGTTCCAGCAAAAACAAGCATTAATATCACGCCTGTCGAGTACTTGATGGGGTACGAGGATAGCTCGTTATTTTTCTAAAAGTACGCTATATCCGATCCATGACGATGTAATAGAAAAAGCTGCCCCGAGTATAAATGGATTTCTAAGATATATTCCCATCATAATCATAACGAGAGTAATTGGGGCATAAAAAATGATCGAATATATCGCAATTGCCGGCTGGCCCAATGGATGGCGACTTATATGCGATAACAATATGAGCCCACCTAACATGGTGCCAATTGTCAATGTGATATATGCAAAACAAAAACCGAATAAAAACGGATATAAGCTTCCCGTGCGATAAAAAAAGATTGCTGGCAGGATGAGCATACCGAAGGTTAGCCCCGTGTGAAGATAATCGACTGAATCGATATCTTTGTTATATCGTTTGAGTAAAACGAGCCGCTGTAGTGCTCCAAAGAGCCATAACGATAAAATAAATAAAAGTGCTATTGATGATAATTCAAACATATTTTGCTCATTTAAAAGATGACATGCGTATTGTAGTCTTGATGCGTGGTGCGTTTAGCGGACTGTTTTAGTAACAACGAAATCCAGTTTAGCTTAAAATTACCATGTCCGCCATAGCCCTTCGGCTAAATGCTCAGGAGTAAACCCGGGGCGACGGCTGGAAGCATATTCAAACAGTTTTCAGGTCTTTTAATATCACAGTAGCTTAAAAAAAAAGCTGATTCTCATAAGCATTACTAGATGCAGATGAGAATCAGCTTTTTGTTTATTCAATAGATTATGAAGAAATTACTTAGCTGTTTTGATATGGCGATCAATGAATAATTTTGCAAAGGTATAAATAGATTGCATAGGGTTTGCACCAACAGATGTTGGGAAAATACTGCTATCGCATACAAATAGGTTATCAATTTCTTTATTGCTTGTCTGATCCCATACTTTAAAATTACGAGATACAACAGATGTTTGCGGGTTATTACCTATTTTATTACTTCCTTGCATATGCGCAGAAGAGATAAAGTTTTCATTTTCTATAAATTGCAATTGATTGATGGCTGCTTTGATTTGTGTTTTTGTGGTAAAAGGAATATAGGTGTCATTATTTGCTAATAATGGTTCACAGCTTGGAATATGCACTTCGTATGCTCCTTGTTCAAATAACATTTCAAGACCTCGCGCAATTCCTTTTCTAAAACGTTCTTTATCGCTATTTTGCAATGTATAATCGACTTTTACCTGATTGGTAGTTTGATCAATAAAGACTTTATTGTCTGAGTGTGCAGAGTCAATAAGCATGATACCAAATCCACCAAGGTATTTTACATCGCGTATGATATCAAGTATTTGCTTACCCGTTCCTGGATTGATAAGGGCTATAAAAGTAGGGTCGGCAGACATAGATTCAAAGAAGTAGCCATCTTCCATTTTTTCAGCAGGTGCATAAACAGAAGCAGATAATCCTTGTAATACGTCAACTTCTTTATTAAATCTACCATACATCCCCATTGATGGGTGTATAACGATACCTTTACCAATATTGGTATTATTTACCTGAGAACGTAATAAAACCTCCGCAGAGCCTAGCGTTCCTGCGCACACAATAATATTTTTTGCTGAGATACAAGCTGTTTGTCCTGAAGCCGCATTAAAATTATTTGGGTCAGTTATGCTATATGTTTTATTAAGAGGTGTCTGAAATTCTATTTCTACGCCAGATGCATGAGGTTTATTATTTTTAGTGTCAAAGATTATTTTTTTGACTTTGATATCAGGTATAATGCTTAAACCCTGCGCCAATGAAGGCATAATAAATGCTTCTAATGCAGAGATTTTAAGGTTCTTATCAGTGTCATTAGCTGGTTTGCGTGCATTTAAACAGTATGTTGTACCAGTTGGTGTTGCACTCAAAAGAATTTTATTGTTTTCATTTACTTCATTGGAGTCTACGTTACGTGTTCCTACACGATTTACAACATAAGCATAAGCATCTTGAAGATTCTTCCAATCAGCTTGTGAATCATGAATAAGTGATGCATCAATAAGGTTATTATCGATCCATGTTTGAATCTGTTGTTTTATTTGCGGTAATAAAGGTGAGAAGGCAAGGTCTAAATTAACCATTGTTCCACCACCAAAAGCCTGTCCGTTTCTTAAAATAATGCCACCACTCTCAGTAGTACGCATATTTTGAGATTCCATGAGTTCTGAAGATGACTCTGTTATAGTAGAGTTAGTTTTTATTAATGAACCTGAATCAATAAGAACAACACGGCATCCAGGTTTTTGATGAATCAGTTCATGGGCAATAAGACTTCCTGCAGGACCACTACCAATGATAAGGTAATCGATTATTCCATCAGCATGAGTGATAGTATTATTGGCAAGTTGCAGCTTGGTTGCAGGTAAAATGCACGCATCGTCAGTAGCTTTAAAATCTGGGTTATTGGTGTATCCAGAGATTTTTGATGTTAGAGGGCTTGCGTAGGTTAAATAGCTATATAACTTTCTTAACGTTGCCGCAAACTTACGGATATTGTTATCCGGGTGGCGACGTAAGCTATATTGTAGCTGTTGAAGGCGTTCTTTATTGGCATTTTCAATACCATGTACTATAACGTCTGAAAAGGCAGCCTTTAGGTCGTCAGGAAGAAGGGGTGATGTTGGCTGAAGTAAGTTTAATAGTGCAATAACATCAGGTTTGGTTTGTAAGTAAAACCATAGATTTTCACGCCATTCGATACGTTTTTTCTTTTCAGTGGTACTGAGCTGAGCATCTTCTGGAAAGTACAAATCAAAAATAGCACCATGAATTTGTTTAAGATCAAAAGTGGTATTTTCTAATGTTGTTTCAGATTGTGCATGCAAAGATAAAAATAGAATTATGCTAAGCATAAAAGAATTGAATTTCATAATATTCCTTTTACTGTATTTTTTTAAAAATCATGAATATAAAGAAGTTCGCACGTCGATTGCGGTAGCGTCTGAATAAATTCTTTTAATTCATGTACGGGAACTAAGTAGGCCGCATAGGTGTATTCAGGTACAGTTGGCATTTGCCACGTGAATTTTTGCTCCCATGAAGGTTTGAATGAAGGTGCAGTATCATTTTTATAGCGTACTTTGCAGACTATATTTTCATTGTTTGCAATTTTGATAAATTCTACTGAGCTATTCACCAATTTTTTTACTGAAGCTAAAAATTTTAAATAGCGAGGAATTGATACAAGTTTTATGTTGCCCTCATATTTTTGCTTGATTACAATTGATGGGTCAACTTGCGTAATTTCATCGAGTGGGTCATGAACAAGGGCGAGAAGTGTGGTGGCAACCGCTCCAGAAAGTAAGGTTCGGATGGGCGATGCAATGAGCGCCTTTGCGGAATATTCAACAGTCATAAAGCATCCAACAAAGGTATTCATGAGTGTACAACTTAAAAGAATATCCGGTGACATGAGTAGTTTTAAGTTTCCACCTTTTTCTTGAGCAGCGCAATTCCAAGAATTATAAAAGGTTTTCCAAAAAGTTTTGACATGGGCCATATAAGGAAATTCATAGAAAGGCATGGTGGCGATGTATTCCCCATAATGCTGTGCTGCGTCAACATTATTCCATTCAGGAATTCTGAGATATGTTTTTACTTGATCGCGCGAATAATCTGCATGTTGTTGCGCCTGAATAGAGGCATTAAGTTTTTGATCTTCAAGAGTGATACATTTTTTTGTGAATTTTATGAAGGTATTAAGTGTAGAATCGCCATCTTGCAAATATTCTTCAGAACCTATGCTAAAACCATGAGTTTCAAGTAAATTCTTCCAATAATTAAGTGATTGAAAATTGCGAATTTCTCGCATTTCAGAATCAACCGTTTCTTCCGGTATAATAGCATTGTAAATACTGTGAGCAGCATATGCTAATGATACGAGCTCAGGTGAGTGCGCATTATGTTCTCGCAATATAAAAATTCCACCAGGGCGTAAAACACGTTTTACTGAATCAATAAAAGCATCTAGTTTTTCAACGGGAGCGTGATGTAGCCCTATGGTACAAATAATAAGATCAATGCTATGATCAGGAATTTTTGTACTAATAGGTTCATAATCATTTAAAGCGATAAATTCATCATAACCTTTAAACTTTTTTGAAGGCTTTAATGAATGAGCTTGCAGTATATCAGTTGCTTTTGGTTCTTCAGTAAGCACATAAATTTTTCCATTAATATGGTCACGTATTGTAGATAAATATGTTCCAGGAGTTCCAATTTCTAAGCAATTTTTTATTATTTCTGCTTGTCCGAGCAATGCGCGTATCTGTTTTTCAAGAAGTTGTTTTTGGAAATTAATCAATTTGATAATTTTAATAGTAGATAAGCGACCTTTTAAAGGCATAACGCCGGCGCGTATTTTTTCATATAACTGGGCATCATCAAGGGATGATCGCAGGCTAGTATCTTGCTTAATGTGATCAACAAGATTTAAAATTTTATCTGATGGTATTTGACGTAAAACATTGTCAATAAAAGAAGCAATAGCGATACGTTGTTCTGGATGGATAAATGTTGAAATCAAATGATCGTTACTAAGCGTTTTTCCGCTAATTAAAGAGCCCAAAACAATGAATGCGACGGCTAATCGGTGTTTTATAATCACGATAAACTCCCATGTTATTGGTATGTGATTGGATTCAGCTTATATAAAAATAATACACTTATTAAATTTTTTGTCAAAAATGCCCTAAATTAGGGCCAAATAGCCCCCATGAATAATTTCAGATTGAATTATGGCAAATGTCTTTTTCTAAATTCTCTACCAGAGCCAGATTTTAAATATCCTTCGAATGAGACTGCTTTATCTTTATCGGTGAATGCAAAGTAAACAACCAATTCCCATGGCATGTACTTTGCAGTATGCGGCGTAGTGCCAGAATTATGATTCGATAGCCGTTTCTTTAGGTCTTCTGTACAGCCAACATAGATTTTGTCGGGATATTCGATTGAGCGGATGATATAGACATAGTGCATAGGGGATTTTTGGGAAATGGGATTTGTTATTAAGAAAGTGGGCATGCCAGCCCTCCTACGCCAAGGCTCCGGCGGGCACTTTTTGCGATGCGTTTGGTCCAGCCTTCACTTATCCACGCCTTCCGGCTTGGCAAGTTTCGGCGGACAGCCTACTTTTTAATTATTAATGTTCGCTACTTCGATAAAATTCATTTAAGAAATTGGCATGCCAGCCGGAGTTCGATAGAACGTAGGCTGGTGTCGACTACTTGACGCGTTCCGAAACAACGAAATCAAGTTTACCTTAAGGTTACAACATATTCAAACAGTTTTTAGATCTTTTAACATCACGTTAGTCTAATTGTAAAAGCGCGAACTAGAAGTATTCTAATTTGATTTGAGTTTGTGAAATAATTGTTGTATTTCTCGTCTGGCATTCGTTGATGGTCGAATATATCCCACTAGCGACAATCGCACATAAAGGCATTCTAAAGCTTTTTTAGTGAAATTGGCATAATCAAAAAACTCTTTCAATTCAATATCACGCGATATCAAATGGTCTAAATGCACTCTACCAAGCTTATTTTGTAAATTTTTTATTTTATTTCCAACGACACTATTTTCAATTTCTTCTAAAATAATTTTTTCCTGCAACGATTCATTATCATTATAATAATTAATATTTTTTTTAAGTATTTTAACGATGCTTAATGAGCCTTCCGCTTCATCATAAATTCGGCTAAAGGCATGAATAATCTGATCATAAAGCGCACAATGTATTAAGTTAAAAAAGGTATAATATTGCTTATGAATATCAAAATCTGCGCTGACTTGCTTTACCCATTCATCAAAAGCATATAAAAGACCATATAGCTCTGTTAGCTCTTTGCCAATAGCATCAATTTCTTTTTCCATTTGGTATTCATAACTAGTTTTTTTGAAAGTGTTTTTCTCTTCAAGCACTTGAGTTTGCCTAAGCGCTATTGCTTCTCCATTATAAATAATGAATATTTTGTCAAAATAATCTATCTCTCTTTTGTCTATACTATTAAAAACTTGAATGTATGCATCTAATGAAAGAATTGGATTTGTATTTATTATGGCAAGCCATTTTTTTAAATCATGCTGTTCTTTTGGGGTTGCTAATAATTTTTTATGCTTACTTGCTATATTTGAATGCAATATATATTGTGCCTGCGCAGACAACGAAGATTCTATAACTAGGTGCTTTGAATTAAGATTGTTAGTAGGGATAATATATAATTTAGGCGCTACCTCACAATGCTTTGAATAGTAGTTTGTTAATATTGCCTCTATTTTTAATTCTGGATGACCCAGAATACTTAATTCAGTTTTCGATTCTTTTAAATTTCCAGCTAAATACTCTTTTTTCAGTTGCTCCGCAATTATTTTTGCTGTTTTTTTTATATTCACCACATGCACATCAAAAAATAAAACAATCGTCTCTTCTGGCTTCAAAAACAATTGAATTAACGGTGAAACCTCATTGGCTAATTCTTTAGCAGGGTTTTTTAACTGTTTGGATTCCGCCTCTAAAGTTTCTTGGTTTATATAAAAATCAGTTCCTAAAACCACCTCTAGCATTATTTCATATGTGCCATAATCTAATAAATAATCAGGTGGTGTACTATTTCCATTTGGCTCATATTTATAAGATAAAAAACCATCGGGATACTTTACCACAACTGCCTCTCTCGCTACAGCCTCTTCTTTGCGCTCATGCTTTTTATCATTAGCCATTATAATCCTTAATTATTTTGCATTCTTAGTATTCCAAACAAAGCCAATACTATTAAGTTTATCAATTCGATCTTGCTTCAATCTATTTTGCTTATAATCGGTTCTTTGATTACTTACCCATGAGCCAAGTGGCCGATTTTCTGAATAATTCGCAGGAACATTACAATGGCCATTAATTTCTTTAAATCGCTCAAGTTCACTAAATCTTTTTTGCCATACATCGTTTTTAGGGCCCCAAGCAAAGCCGATATTATTAAGTCGATCAACCCGCTTTTGATCTAAATTATTCTGTTTGTGTTGAGTTCGTTGTTCTTGCACCCAAGTTGCCAGTTTTTTATATCGAACATTCTTTCTAGTTATCTGAAAATGGCCATTTATTTTTTTAAACTCGCATAATTCAGTAAACATTTTTTCCCAAGTGTTATTCATTGGGTCCCAGTCAAATTCAATGCTATTCATTTTATTTTGATATTCTAATTTCAGACTCCCTTTTTTATATTGGCTTCGCAATTTATTAGCCCACTTAAGAAGATCTTTTCGCGTTGCACCATTATCATTCCAAATATCACCTTTTTCCTGGAATTGACGCCATAATGGGAAATAATTATTAAACCTTGTATTAAATTGAGTTTCTAAAGGATTCCAATCAAAACCTATATCATCAAGCCTTTTGATATAAAAATGATCTAATGCGCCTCTCATTTTATTTGTGCGTTGGTTACCTACCCATATCCCCAACTGATGTGAGTTATAAATATATTTATCCGGTACATCACAATGATTGTGTTCATTTCTGTAACCAAGCAATATTAAAAACATATCTTCCCAATATTGTGTACGCGGATCCCAAATAAACCCTTCTTTTTCCAATCGTTTTAAGCGATTCTCAGCCAATAATCCTTGTCTTTTAACATATCTTTGTGTAGTAACCCACGATGAAAGTTTTTTGTCAGCGTAATCACGAGGAATACTACAATGTCCTTCATCTTTTTTAAAGCCAAGTAAGCGAACAAACATTTCTTCGAATGCGGCGTCAAATGGATCAAATACGAAATCAATACTATTGAGCTTATCTATATAAGCCTGTAGTAATTCACCTGAATTTTTTTTAACTCGCTGTTTACGTACCCATCCACAAAGACCTGGGTATTCTATGTCACTTGCTACGACGTTACAATCGCCATACTGCGACTTATATCGTAAAATCTCTCCAAATCTTTCATCCCAATTTGATGCCAATTTATCAATAATTTTAGTTGTTATTGATGTGCGCAATGCATTAATACATACTTCAGTCCCTAAAACTTCAACCTTTTCTCTCAATCTATTGTCATTGTACCCAAGAGTTCGTCCAAGCTCTTCTTTCATCTGACCAATAATTTCTACTAAACTTTCATCCTGCTCTTGCATTGCTTGCAAGACATCCCATACAGTATTGAATTTAGTTTTTTCCAGAGCTTGTTCAATAGTTTCATTTTCTGTTTGCTGCACAAATAATGGGATCAGAATGTAACCCAATTCTTTTCCAGGAGCTTTTCGCATAGCGCGCCCCGCTGCCTGCACGATATCAACTTTGCTTTTTTTGGGGGATACAAATGCAACCATATCTACAACAGGAACATCAACGCCCTCGGTAAGACAACGAGCATTAGAAATGATAGCTTTATCTGATTCTTTAAATTCTTCTAAGAGAGCATCACGTTTACTCGTGGACATTTTACCATTGACATGTAAGGTTTTAAAATCTTTAAGATGTGCACCTATGCCTTCATTTGAGTTAGCAGTAAATGATTTCGCAGATTGTACCGAATTATGGAAAGAAAAAATTCGTTTAATGCCATATTTATCTACGGCACTTCGTATTGCTAAAATATTGGCGATTCTTTCCGCTTTTACTTTTTCGCCCTTAACAAGAACTTCACCTTGTCTTAGTAATTCTCGATTAATCATTTCAGAGGTTACAGTTGATATAATTATCTTATAATCACAAATGATGTTCTTTTTTACCGCGTCCCTAAATGATAGTTGGTGTGCGATCTTACCATATACTTCTTGGTCATCCATCGAAAAAACAAGACGCTGATCGCCTTCCTTATCTTTTTTATTAATATTGTAATGACGCGGTGTTGCTGTAAGAAATAATCTTTTTTTAATTAATAAGTTTTTATCTTGTAATGCAAATGCGTAATTAGCCCCCTGGCGAGAAGCTGTTTTGTGCGCTTCGTCAAATATTGCTAAATCAAAAGAAAATCCCTGTGGCATGGCTTCTGCGACAATTTTACATGATTGATAGGTAGAAAAAATGATTTTGCGTGAATTATTTTTACTTTGAAGATACAGCTCAATTTTTTCTTTTTGTGTAGTAACTGAAAAATCTAAATCATGCTTATTTAAGATTATTTCATCGTTGTCTTCATCGTTTATTACTGTTATATCTGAACATACACACAAATAATTAAAGTTATTCCAATTGTTTTCTTTGGCCCAATCACGAAGAGTTTGCCTTACTAAAGCAAGAGAGGGCAGTAAAACAAGAATCGTTTGCGCATCTTTTTTTTCAGCTACCCAAAGAGCTACTAATGTTTTTCCTGTGGCGCAGGCCATAATTGCTGCAGCGCGATCATTAACGCTAAGCTCTTGTGAAATATCATTTATGGCTTCTTCTTGATAGAGATATGGTTCCTTCGGTTCTGCGCGTATAACCAGACCGGTTTTTAACCAATTTTCAATAGCTTCAAAATCTGATTTATCTAGCTTATCTAAATCATTTCCTTTGATGGAGCAAAAATCAATGCGAGTTTTTGTAATGTGGGATAAATCAATTGAATTGGTGAAAAGTATACGCTCGTCAACTCGATCAGTTTGTCCAAAAAATTTGCCTAACCCATCCTTATCCCATGTTAAGGCAGTTCTATTAGTTCGAAATTTAACTTGATAGGCCTTATAAAGACCTGAATTAGTTCTAGAAACCCCATCCACACCCGCATCCATCGGTATTCCGAGCTTAATTCTCAAGTCTTGCGGAAGTTTCTTTTCGGGCCATACCTCTTCAGCTTGATAGAGAGCCTGAGTGTTAAAATATGCCTCGGCAAATACCTCAAATGCTGCCCCTATGGTATCAGAATCACGCAGCCTAGAGATTCTACCCTCTAGCTCAGCGAAACTGCTAAGATTGGCGAATAAGCCTTCACTAGAGAAAGATTGTGCTTTTTTATGCTTTGGAATCATTATAATAACCATTAATGCTGCTATTTTAGTTTGTATATATTAATTATACATCAATTGAATTAAGTGTTAAAGGGGGAGCTATTTTTCAATGATGAGCAAAAATATTGTACCCATAAAGCCATATCTTCATCTGGATTCCATGAGAGAGATCCTTCAAGCGCAGCATAATATTCATCTTTATTCTTTTCAAAAAAATCTTCAAGGGCATAGCAATCTATTGTATTGCAGCCAGCTGATCTCAAGATAAACGTTGATAATAATCGAGCGGTACGGCCATTACCGTTATTCTCTCGATCAATGCAAAAGGGGTGAATCTTCACAAATCTCCAATGAAATATAGCTGCCCGCTTGAGTGTTTCCTGCGAATAATTGTCTTCATTAAGCCATACTAAAAGATTTTCCATTAAGTCGGGTACCCTTTCATTAAAAGGTGCCAGATAAACCAATTTTCGCGATCGATTCCATATGCCAGCTCCAATATTTCTATAATCAGAACTCTCTATGCCAACTACTAGAGCATTCAGTGTTTTAATAAAATCTACGGTTAATGGTTTTCCAATAAGCTTTTCAACCTCAACCCGAGCCGCTAGATACCCTGCTAAATTTTGCATAATTAAAACACCTCATATTAATTTAACGTTAGCTATTATAGGTATTAATATAACACTAAAATGCCTCCGGCGGCTTCACCCTACTCTGCCGAAAAGCTTTTTATTACAGAATATCGTTAAGCTTTAATGGCTCGAATTTTATCAGGTGTTCGCGTATAAGCTTAAAGGGGCTTGAGGCGCGGGGCAGGTTGACGTCTTTTACATCGGCCATAAGTCGTATCAGCTTCTTGTGTTGCATGCCTCGTAGCTTCCAACCGCTGCTCAGAGTAACTAAGCCGGACAGGCCAGCGTGGCAATTACAGTATGTATCTTCTTTGTATCGACGCAAATAATTTCAAATTGATAAATTTAAATTTCGTGTTATACTGAAATGGTACTTATTATTAAGGGGCTTTCATGAAAAATTTATTTATATTCTTTTCTTTTATTGTAACTATGTTTTCACATAGGGCATATTGTGCTGAAAATAATCAGTTTATTCTTTATGATGTTCTTAATATCGCTGGTTTTTTTGCATGTAACCCAGATGCGCCTTTTCAGCTTACCGCATTAGATAGAGCAAAAGGGCAAAACCCTTCCCCTGAGGTTCGTGATGCTTATAATGATGAAAAAAATAGTAAGTATGATCATAAGGTTCAATTAAAAGTTGAAAGCGTATATCTTGAAGCATCAGAAAAGAAGAATGATTCTTTTGCACAGGCTCGCTTAGGGCAGATGTATTCTCGCGGAGAACTGTTTCCTCAAAATGGCATTGACAGAAAACAAGAAGCCCTTAAGTTTTTAAGAAAATCAGCTGCTTCAAACAACAGCTATTCGCTTTTTGCATTAGGTAGTCTTTTTTTAGAACAAGCAGATATGCATGCGGAAGCAAAGAAATCACTTCAACGCGCGTCTGCGCTTGAACATCCCGTAGCCATGCTCACATTAGGATTATGCTATAAATTTGGTAAAAACTCACAAAATATAATTGCTCAAAATGATAGAGTGGCGGAACAGTTATTTAAAAAAATATTGGGTCTCCCTAATGAACCCCAAAATAATTTAGCGCAGGGATGTTTATACTTGTTTGGACTTGGCATTAGGCAGGATAAACTCAAAGGCCTTACTTTACTTGCGAGAGCCGAGAAGGCTGAAGCATGGAGTAATAATCTTTATACCATGATGATGCCAAAATTTTCTCAACTAAGTAGGGAATATAGAGGTCAAGATAAAGAACCATTCAGTTTCCAATACGATCGTACTAAGTTTGAAGAAATTAAAACAAAATATGAAAGAGACGATACGGGGACATTGGTAAGTATATCTCCAGAAAATAAAGAAATAGTGATTGATGATCCCCGGCATAATAAACGTTTTTTAATTGAATATTCAGCTGATAGGCCGTTAAATAACGATTACATAGAAAAATTATCTTACAATACTGTGAACAGTTTTTAA
>PLTG01000039.1 GCA_003165355.1 Candidatus Babelota bacterium
CCGGATAAGCGAAGACTGGCGTCCCTAAGGGGAGTCGAACCCCTGTTTCTGCCGTGAAAGGGCAATGTCCTAGGCCACTAGACGATAGGGACAGTAATATTTCAAGAAGAGATAATTATGATACGTATTAAAAATTTAGACTTACCGGTCCGTCTCCGCAAAAGCTACTTCGGACAGTCTTCGCTTTTAAAGGGCGAAGCCAGAAGAAGCTCCATAGGAGCGAAGACTGGTGAGCCGCGATGGATTCGAACCATCGACCCACAGATTAAAAGTCTGTTGCTCTACCAACTGAGCTAGCGGCTCGTATCAATATATGCTATAAAATTATAGGTTGGAGCCTCTTTTGTCAAGAAAAAAGCAAAAATAACTCATAATTTTTCATAAATGAGCTACTTTTTACTTAAAATCTTTTAGTAGCCGAAAACTATTTTACTTATAAAGCAGTAAATGAACAGTCCGACGACATCTATAAGCGTGGCTAAAATAGGCCCCGCGGCGTGTGCCGGGTCGATCCCAATCTTTTTCAGTAGAATAGGCATGGTAGAGCCCAAAAAGACAGAAAAAAATATAATCATTAACAGCGAAAGACTCACCGTAGCAGATCCGAGTAAATTTTCGTTGCCTATATAAGTACGTACAAATGAGAGTGAAGCGAGCACCAGCCCGAGTGCGGCGGCCATCATAAGTTCGCGCTTAATAAATAAGGATTTATTTTGGGCATCTATTTCACCTGTGGCAAGCCCTTGTATAGCTAATGCTGAAGTCTGAGAACTGGCGTTGCCCCCCGTACTAATGAGCATGGTTACAAAAAAACCAAGAAAACCGGCAAGGGTCGCTTCGTAAGCCTGCAAGATAACGCTCGATACCGATTGCAAGAGAAAGAGAATTATTAAGATAGTGCTGCGCTGTGAAAAGAGCTTTGCAAATGATGTTTCAAAATAGTTGCGTTTGATTGGCGTGACCGCAGACATACGGTAGATATCTTCACTGGCCTCTTGCTCGATAATTTCAACTAACGTATCGCTGGAGATGATACCCAAAAATGCGCCCTCTTGGTCGACCACGGGTGCGATCATAAGGCTATAGTGTTTCATCGCTTGGGCGATATCGCGTTGATTTTCGTCAACGGGGATAGCAATTTCAGATTCGCGTAAGAATGAGCTGATGCGCGTTTTAGGCGTTTTTAAAACAAGGTCAGCAAGTAAGATATACCCTACAAGTTCCCCATTCTGATTAGTAACGAAGATTTTTTCATGCAGGTCTCTGCTGGGCTGAATCTTTTGTAAAATGTAGATACTCTTTTCTACGGTGAAATCTTCCATCAGGGTGATGACGTTGGTATGCATAATGCTACCGGCAGATTCGGGAGCGAATCTTAAAAGGGAAACAACTTTTTCACGATCTTTTTTATGAAGAAGATAGAGATATTTTTTTAGCTCGTCCTCTGAGAGTTCGTCAAAGAAATCGGTAAGATCGTCAATAGAGAGGTTACGCAGAAGCGCACTGCGTTCGGTGTCATCAAGTAGGGATAAACAGAAGATTTTTAATTTTGTAGAGAGTTCGTGAAAGACTTTGACCTCGAGATCTTCAGGAAGGCGTAAGAAGATTTTTTTTACGGTCTCAGAATCGCAATGGCCCAAAAAGTGTGCGATATCTGCAGGGTGGTACTCGAGGAAATCCTGCCATGCTTTAAGTATCTCCGGGTACTCAATTTGATCGAGTTTATCCAGATGTTCCTTGATGGTGTCAAACGTTTTTTTTGGGTCCATCGGCACTATCCTTCGTTTTTCCGTTTTTTATTGACACACTACTTTAAATCTTAAGGTACTTGATGATACTATGTTCTAGGAATAAACTGTATACATATCTTGATTTTAAAGGAATTTTGTTGAACTTGCAAAGCTTTCGAGCATATTTTATATGAAAAATTTAATACCAGGCTCTCACAGCGACAGTTATCACTTTACCGTATCGCAAGACAAGCATCTGCAGCGGCTTGATCAATTTTTGCATGAGGTGCTGCCCGCCTACTCTCGCTCATATTTTCAGAAGCTCGTTCAAGATGGTTTTGTCACCTGTAATGACCGTGTTATCTTAAAGCCGAGCCATAAGGTAAAAACGGGTGATAGCGTTACCTGTTCCATCGCACGCATTGATTTTGATGTTTCAGCCGCGGCTATCGATAAAAGGCTGCTCGAAGGCATTCAGGTATCCCTGGTAGCACAGGAGCCAGATTTTTTGATTATCAACAAGCCTGCAGGCCTTGTGGTGCATAAGCCCGCGCATACCAGTCGCCAGATTACTTTGGTAGATTGGCTCTTGGCTATGTATCCAACCTTACAGACAATCGGTGATGCGGAGCGTCCCGGCATTGTGCATAGGCTCGATATGCAGACCTCTGGCCTTATGATTATTCCCCGCACGGCAGCAGCGCATGCACTGTTTACCCAGATGTTTAAAGATAGGCTCATTAAAAAGACCTATCTTGCACTTGTTGAAGGGCACCCTCAGCACGATGCAGCGATAGATTACCGCATCATGCGCCACCCGACAGAGCGTACCAAGATGGCTCATAGCAAATCCCAGGGGCGGCAGGCGTATACGCAGTTTCAGATTATTGAGTATCTCAAAGATACAACATCGGTAAGAGCTTTGCCTCAAACAGGGCGTACCCATCAGATACGGGTACATTGTGCGGCCTGGGGCCACCCGATTATTGGGGATATTGTTTACGGCTCTAAGTCTAAGGTTATTGCGCGGCAGGCGTTGCATGCGGCCGAGCTTGAGTTTGATTTTAGTGGCAAGCATTACCACTTTTCCGCGCCATTGCCTGATGATATGGCGCATGCACTTGAAGCGCTTCGCCCCTCATCATAAATACTTGGTATCAAAAAGTGTCATTGTATTTAAAGTGTCATCCCAGACTCGATCTGGGACCCATCTACTAAAATAAAAAAACTTGTTCAAAGAGTCATAATGGGCCCTGTGCGGGCCAGACATAAAAGGCTTATTTCGCCAAGCCTCTTAACTCGGGGCGACCACTGCGTGGGGCTGGAAAAAATACTGCTCTCGACATGCCTGCGGCGGGTCTCGGCAGGAGTTTTTCCTCGATTTTTTATTTTATAGAAATATTGTTTCAGCGCCACAGAATTATTGACGCCACTTTTCTCTCTGTGGTAATTGGTAATATATCTTGCCAATAATCTTACTGAGGAAATCTATGAAACGTATTGTCACTTTTTTGTCTTGCATCTCGCTTATCATGAATATGAATGGAGCTGTTACTACTCAGGATGAGGCATTGGCCCTGTTGGAGCAGTTAGAGACTGTTCTTTTGGAGCGCGATTCTTTAGATGAACTGGTTGCCGATTTAACTGAAATGGTGCAAGAGTTAAAGATATTTAGCCAAAGCGATCTTACTCTAACGCTAGAAGAGCACGAGCTTTTAGAACAAAAAATTTCAGAATACGAAATCGCTATTCACAAAAAATTAAAAAATAAAGAATATGGCTGTCTCGTTGTCAGAAAGAATTTGCTCGCCAATAATTTAAAAGTCTGCAACGACGCCACATTTAATAACGTGACTATTAATGGGGCTTTTGACGGTTCGTACGACTTGTGCGGGGTGCCTGTGTGTACTCTCGTTGATGCGCTTGGCCTTCTATTGACCGCCACAAGTGCCGATATCCCCGATACGCTCGTGTTGCGTGATGGCGGCAATTTTGCTGCGACAACCATAACGCTTACTGGGTGCTTAGTGCTTGATGATGAGAATCTTGATATTGCAGGGACATTGTGTGCCAATACTACGGCAGTTATTCTCGCTCCTCAGGGCGGTCGCGCATTACAAGCTTCGTCTAATGGTAATGTCCGCGGAGCAGGCGCTGTCGATTTACAAACGTCTGGAAACGGTAGTACGCAAGTTGCCTCGGGCTTTGCTTCAGTTATTAGCGGTGGCAGTGGTAATACTTCCTCACAGCCATTTTGTTTTGTTGGAGGCGGTGCCGGTAATGCCGCTGGAAGTGCATATGCAGTAGTATGTGGCGGTGAAGCTAATGCAGCGGGAAATAATTATAGTTTCGTTGGGGCTGGCCTTCAAAATGGTGCTTTCGGTGGCAGTAGTTTTGTCGGTGCCGGGCAAGCCAATATCGCATCAGGCGGCAATAGCTTTGTGGGCAGTGGCCTCACCAACAATGCTTCAGAAGGTTTTACTGCGGTAGTGTGCGGCGCTAATAATAATGCTTCTGGATATCTTTCTATGGTAGGAGGGGGCGAGGCCAACATTGCTTCGGGGAATTCGAGTTTTGCTGGTGGTGGGTTGGCAAATACGGCTTCTGGTAGTGGATCAGTTGTAGTTGGCGGTGGAACGGATGGAGTCTTCTCTGCGGGTAACACTGCATCCGGCGGAGCATCTTTTATTGGCAGTGGTATTGGTAACCAGGCCGTTAATACCTATGATGCTGTTGTAAGCGGTTCAGCAAACACGGCGGCCGGCGGCTTTTGTTTTGTAGGCAATGGGTTTGAAAATAATGCTACGGGCGCTGGTTCTGTAATCGTTGGTGGTGGATATAGTGTAGATGCTATAGGGGATCCTATTTATGCTGGTAATAGCACGGGCGGAAATGCTGCATGCTTTATTGGTGCTGGGTTAAATAATACAATTGGTGAGTTTAGTCCCTATAATACCATCGTAAGCGGGTCAACAAATTTTATCGGTATAGCTTCCGCATATAATTTTATCGGTTCAGGTATCAATAATTCTGTTCAAAATAATGGTGTTGGTTCTAATTATTCTACCATTCTTAATGGATATAGTAATCACATTTTTAATAATGCATTCTCCGCGATTGTAAGTGGCTCGAGCAATGTTATGAATGGTACAGACGAATCGTGTAATCTTATTGGCGGTGGTGCTAATAACCAAATAAACAGCAGTTATTCAGTTATTCCTGGGGGCTTAAGTAATACTATTGATGGGGGCGCAGATGCATCATTTGCTGCTGGACAATCTGCTCAAGTGGCAGGCGGCCATAATAATTCATTTGTATGGTCAGATGGAAGCACTGCTACTGTCTTTACCACAACAGCAGCTAATACTTTTAGCGTGCTGGCCACAAATGGCGCGCGCTTTGTTACTAATTCAGTACAAACATCTGGTGTTATTTTAAATGCCGGTGGCGGAGCATGGAATAATCTTTCAGATAGAACGGTCAAAGAAAATTATCAATCACTTGATAAAATTGAGATTTTAAAAAAAGTGGTTGGGTTACCTGTTGAAAGATGGAATCTCAAATCAGAATCACCTGCTATTAAACACATGGGCCCTTATGCGCAAGACTTTTACGCTGCTTTTGGTCTTGGCGATAATGAACGTTACATTAACAGCTCAGATATAGATGGTGTTGCATTGGCCGCGATTCAGGGCATGTATGCCTTGCATGTTCAAGAGATAGCGCAATTGCGCCAAGAAATTGCTGAGCTAAAAGATAAGTTGGGGATGGCTTAAACGGATCTGTCTTTAAGGGCAGAAAATTGCCTTTTGAATTCTTGGATAGTCTCTGGGTGGTCGATCAAGACCATATTCTCTTGGTTCTTGTTTGCCGCACTGTGAGTCAGGTTATACGATCCAGTCACCGCAATAGTGCGGGCAGGGGACTCAAAGATTATAAACTTATTATGCATGATTCCCGGTCGGTCCTGAGCGTCAACTTGTAAGCCCTTATAGAGATGTACGGGGATGCCCCTTTTCATAAGATGGGGTATTTTACTCCATGGTTTATGGGCATATTCATGGTCGGCAACAAGAGTAACCTGCACGCCACGCTGATATGCCTTAATAAGGGCATCACAGATGGCATCGTCGGTCATGACAAAGGTGGTGAGGGATATGGCTCCGGTGGTGCCAACAGAATCGATAAGCCCAAGAAGTGTCTTTTTGATAGTTGGGCCATGAAACAGCGCCTGAGGGGTGCAAGAGCTCTGGTTTGCCGGAGGCGGGGTGGTAAAAAAATGTAATTTTTTCAAAAACGCCTGAGGAGCGCGAGAGGCTTCTAAATGTTGAATAATGCTTGTGGCGGCCCCAAGTGCACAGCAGAACATGAGCACAAAAGTGAGTGATTCAAGAAGGGCGCGAAGGCGTGGCTGTGGCATAAAAAAAGGCTGTATGAGATTTTTTTTAAAAAATGAATATACTTAAAAGAGTATACACCATTAAAATTTTTAACGTAGCCTATCATGTCGACCAAAAAAGATCTCTATGTGGTTTATGGAGCGCATCCATTAATCGAACTTTTAAAAGCAAAAAAAAGAAAATTATATTGCCTTTATACCACGCGTGAAGAGCCAAAACTCTTTACCAAAGTTCAACCCTTGTTACACCCTTCATGCATTGTACATCATGTTACTAAAGAAGAGTTAACCCGCCGCGCGGGCAGTGATGATCATCAAAGTCTGGTTGGCTATGCGACTGCGCCGTTAGAGATACGTAAAAAACCTTTTTCTCCAGAAACACATCCGTTATTGGTAATGCTTGATGGTGTGCATGATGCGCGCAATATCGGCGCTATCATCCGTTCTGCCTATTGTACCGGTGTTGATGGCATTATCATTACCCAAAAAAATAGTGGGCCACTCAATGGTGCTGCTATTAAAGCATCAGCAGGTCTTGCCGAGCATGCTGTTATCTATGAAACACCTACCGCTGCTATGGCGATTAATGAACTTAAACAGGCTGGCTATAACATCTACTTGGCAGCTTTAGGCGGCAAGTCTGTTAATGAAGTNNTATAACGCCTCTGTCGCTGCCGGGATCTTATTATTTATCGCCGCCCAGCAATGTGGCAAGCTATCATAGCTTAATCTAACGTCGCACCGTAATACCCGCATTAACAAGCGCTGGGGGTGCCACTGTAAGGTTATAATTATTTGTCAGATCGACCTCGGTAAGTTTAGGCAGCTGGCTGAGTATGGTCCAATTACTATCATCATCTAGATCATTATTGTGTAAATCTAAAACGGTCAAATTAACTAATCTGTTAAATTGAGCGGGTATATCGAGAAAACCATTTTTCCCTAAATATAATTTTTCTAATGATATCGGCAATCTATCCCACTGTGCCTCATCATCTATCTGATTATAATTCAAGTCTAACTCTGTTAAATGAGTTAAAGCGCTCAATCTTGGGGGTAATTCTTCTAAAGAGCAGGTGCCGAGGGACAATTCGTTTAAGGTAACGGGTAATGCATCCCAATTCTGCGCTGCTGATAGATTATTTCTATGGAGAAATAGATATTTTAACTGAGGTAAGTTTTGTAATCTTTGCGGTAATTCTGTAAGGTGGCAATCAGGCAATGATAAACCTTCCAGTGTGTTGGGGAGCAAGTTCCAATTTATAGGCTCTTCTTCTTCTGGAGTAACTTCTACCAAGAGATATTTTAAGTGAGTTAAGGATGGTAAAATTTGAGGTAATTGGGTAAGCTCCGCTTCAAGAAGGGTTAATTTTTCTAAATTGTTACATCTTTGTACTAGTTGCCAGTTTAAATCGCTCAAGTCGGTATTTTCGATCAACAAAGATTTTACTTGAGGCCCGGCATAACGCTCCAGAGCTTGATTAATGATTTCTATTGGTTTATCGTCAAAGTTCAATTTGGTAATGGTACCTTGAGTTAAAAGGCGAAGCTTTTTGCTGGCTGCAGAAAGGTCGACGATGTTTCGTGGACCTAAATATCCAGTTATTGCATGGAACATTTCGGTAGGTAATGCTGTTAAAAAATTTTTGTTCCCTAATTTTTTTTTAAAAAGATCTTGATTTTTTTGAATGGTTTTTATTTTTTTCAAAGATGCTTCTTGCTGGTTTAATTTCTCTTCTAAGCTTTTTAAAAAGGCTTCTTGAGCTGTATTCTCTTGCAATGGGGCTTCGATAGACCATTCTTGTTCAAGGCTATGCAGCATAGTAAAACAGAGACAAACGCCAATAACTATTTTATGCAAGTTCATAATCCCCAACCCCTTTTAATTTTAAAAATAATTTCTATTTTAATTATACATCGGAGCGATAGATCAATGCAAGAAGAAGTAATTGAAAAGCTCACAAATAGGTCTATTTATTTAAATGTATTGACTTTAGTTTTTAAAAAACGCTATGACTTGTATAGGGACAATGTTTTAATTCTGTAAAGACAGGGTTAGGGGTAGGGACACGTGAAGTGGATAACTTGGCGTAAGAGTACGCCATGGTATAGAAGTGCTATGCGCTATAGCCTCTATGCCTGCATCAGCGCGTGCGCGATTTTTGCAGTATGGCATTATGGTCTAGCAGATCATAATGTTTCAATCGTGATGGTCGTGACAGACTCCTGCTTGAGCAGAGAAACACGCGAATATTTAAAAAGTAATCCCCCAAGTGACTGCATCAAAAAAATAACTTCCATTCGAAAAAATCGCACCCAGAGCGCCTTAAAATTCCAAGCTTATATGCCGCTGGCTGCCATCAACACTACGCAAGTGGTTACGCAAGAGGGCACGGTGACCGGCGCACATTTTTATCGACCTGATATTATTGAACGGTTGCCCCATATACAGGTGGCTGATGCATTATCGATGGATGATGTAAGTGAGTTAATCGCCTGGGTGAGCATCTTACCGCGTAGCTTGCAAGAATCGATGACAATAGTCTGGAAAAATCCTACTGAGATTCAGCTTTTTTTTAGTAAATATCCCCAAACTCCTGTGTTAGTAACCACCAAAACGGACCTCTCGCCACCGCGTATGAACGCCTTAGAAAAACTTGTAGCGCAGGATGATCTTATCATGGTAGATGCTCGTTTTAAAAATATATTTATTGGTACACAGGCAAGGGGGCAACGGGGTACAAAAAGGGGGAGAAGATCATGAAATTAGTCGCGATAGATATCGGAACAACAAAAATTTGTGTATTAATTGCTCAACAAACTATTGATAACTCATTTGAAATTATTGGCATAGGCACCGCGCCATCAAAAGGACTTGCACGCGGGGTAGTGGTAGATATACTTTCTGCAGCTCATAGTATTAAAACTGCTATCAAAGAGGCGGAATTGATGGCAGGGTGTAAGGTTGAATCAGCACTTATCGGCATTTCAGGAAGCCATATCAATTCATTTACTTCCCAGGGCATGATCAGCTTAAAGCATAAAGATATTCGTGAGCATGATATGAACCAGGTGCTTGCAGTAGCTCAAGCAGTACCATTAGCAGAAGGCCAACAGATTTTGCATGCATTGCCTCAATTTTATACCATAGACGGCAACCAAAAAGTACAGGACCCATTAGGCATGTTTGGTATGCGCCTTGAAGTGCAAGTGCATATGATTACCGGCGCTATCGGCTCGGTGCAAAATTTAATTCGCTGCTGCGAACTTGCCGGCGTTAAGGTGCAAGATATTGTTCTTGAGCCACTTGCCTCAGCACACGCCGTGCTCAGTGCAGATGAGCGTGAAATGGGCGTGGCGCTTTTAGATATCGGCGGTGGCACGTCAGATTTTGCTATCTATCAGCACGGGGCGATGCGACACACTAAAGTGTTTCCGTATGCCGGTACACTCTTTACTAACGATATCGCCGTGGTGCTCCGTACAACACTGGCAGATGCCGAGCGTATAAAAAAAGAATACGGATGCGTTTACGGTGATTACGTAGTCCCCGGTCATGAGATTGAAGTTGAGTGCGCTCACGGCGACCAGAAGATGATGGTGCAGGAATCGCAGGTATATGAAATATTAGAATGCAGAATCACCGAACTTTTATTGCTCGTGGAACAAGAGATAGAGCATTACTATGTCTCTGTTTCTGGCGGCGCCCCGCATGGTGGGCTGGTGATCACCGGTGGCGGATCTTTGTTACATGGTCTTCAAGAGCACGCGCAGCGGCTGTTGCGATTGCCAGTAAGAATCGGCAGGCCAAAGGTGATACATTTTAAGGAATTTTTAGAAAATCCGATGCACGCAACCGGGTATGGCCTTTTAGTCTATGGCATGAAAAAGTTGCACGGCGATGCACGAACTTCCTTTAATGGGTCACTCTCTCAGAAAGTTCTTTCACGTATGAAGTCATGGGTTTTTGATTTTTTTTAATCCGGTATGCTACAGTTTTTAACAAGAGCTGTGTTATACCAGTATATTAATTAAGGAGAATAGCCATGATAGATTTCGATCGCCATTCAATACATGAGTCTAGCCAAGCACGCATCAAAGTGATCGGTGTGGGCGGAGCCGGAGGCAATACGGTAAATTATATGATCGATGGACATGCATTGCATGAAGTCGATTTTATCGTTACCAACACAGACGCGCAGGCGTTATCCCTTTCATTTGCAAACACCAAAATTCAATTGGGCACTAAAACTACTAAAGGGCTCGGCTCAGGTGCAAACCCTGAAGTAGGCAAAAAATCTGCCGAAGAGGATCTTGCTAAAGTGCTTGAAGCGAGTGAAAATGCTGATGTCGTTTTTCTCACCGGTGGTCTTGGTGGTGGCACCGGCTCAGGTGCATTGCCTGTTATAGCGCGTGCGCTGAAAGACAGAAATATTCTTACCATTGCCGTGGTCACAAAACCGTTTGAGTTTGAAGGCAAGCGCCGCAGCGTTATTGCAGAAAAGGCCCTTGAACTATTAAGTAAAGAGGTCGATACTCTGATCGTAGTACCGAACCAAAAATTATTAGAATTTAGCGACCGTGCCATTTCGCTCGTGAACGCGTTCGGCATGGTAAATGAAGTTGTGTATCAATTTGTGCGCAGCATCGCCTCTATCATTTTAAAACCGGGCTATATTAATGTCGATTTTGCCGATGTTAAAGCGATAATGCAGAACATGGGCATCGCAGTTATGGGAACAGGCAAAGCATCTGGCAAGGACCGTGCAGAGCTTGCAGCGCTTGATGCGATATCATCACCATTACTTGAAAATGTGAGTATTGAGGGCGCCTCTTCTATATTATTAAATATTACCGCAAACTCACAACTTGGATTACATGAAGTGCATATTGCCGCCTCTATTATCCAAATGCAAGCACATAAAGATGCGAGCATTATTCTCGGCTCAGTAATTGATGACACATTAGGCGACGACCTCTATGTCACCGTTATTGCCACAGGATTTTCATGCCCTATTGCGTATGAAAAAGAGCCGGTGCGCGAAGTTTCACCTGCTGCCATGGCTGTGCAGCCTGAACAGGTTCATGCGCAAGCAGCGCCCGTTGCACCGCAACAGCACATGCCAAACTATTCATTAACGCAGCATGAGAAAACTGCGCATATGTCTCCTGCGCAAGAAGAAGATATGGAGATTCCCACATTACTTCGTAAAATGGTGCGCGAAAAGCAATCACAATTTAAATAAATACCTACTTCGGAATTAAAATAAAGGGCGCTTAATTGCGCCCTTACAGAACTTACTTTTTGGTAAGAGTTATCTCTGGTCCGGAAGGGTCGGCTTTATACCATTTTTGCTTTTTGATTTTCCCATAGTCTTGAACAGATATATCAAAATAGTCTCTAATTTCCGGTATGGTTTTTAGATTTTCCAGGAATATTTTTTTATGCATTTCTAGTAAAGCAAGTGAATTTACGGGTAAAGTAATTTCTATTTTGCGTGGCTTGAATAGCTTTTGCACTCGAATAATCTCTTTGATTAGTGCGTGTTGGATTATTGGAGGAAACAGGCTCAAATAAAAGCCTTTATCGATTCATATCTTATGTTGTTGAGGCCTTCGATTGAATTTGCAAAGACCGAAACTACCCTTTTGATATCTTTAAGCNNTATTTCTGGGGGCAAGTTTCTGGTTAAGTTTAACATGCGTACTACCGGGTCTGCCGTCGCGCCCATGGCGTATACTGAGGATAAGCTGGCAAAAGCGCAAAAAGCTGCCAAAAGACAAATGAAAGCCTTCCTCATAATTATTTTCTTTATACTTTTTTTGTCAATCCACATCATGATTCTCCAACTCGTCAATCGATTCTTTTAAATCGATGTCGGCTCGCGGGACAAGAATTATCTTAGAATCTTTCTGGTAGTACATCCAAGAGTCCCATGTAACCGGGGTGGCATATTTCACTGATATGTCAAAAAAATCTTTAATTTCTGGTATTCTTTGCAATTTTTTCAAAAATATCTCTTTAATCATTGCATTGGCCGTCAAGTTTCCTGGTACTTCTATTCTTATTTCCCTATTTTTGTCATATCTGATCTCTGTCAAAAGCATCTCAATAAGAGCCTCTTGTATTGCAGGTGGAAATAAGTCAACATACAAACGCTCAATTGCATCAGAGCTAAAAGGGCTAATAAGTATTGCAAGCTCTCCTTTATGAGGAAATAGACGGATAGGATTATTATCATTATTCGAATTGAGTCTGCTGTGTACCGCATGCATTTTTTCAGTGAATACCTCTTTCCAATCCGGCGCTTTAAACCATAGTTCTTTTGTAAAGTCTGGCAATATGAGCAACAGCCCCAGCCAATTACGTGTCCATTTATCATTAAGTTCTTTTCTAAAAGGCATTGCTTCTTTTTCTTTGACAGGTATAACAGGGTTTGTACTATTCTTTAATGGCTGGCAGGTACCATTTTCTAGTTCTTCTGAGGTGCAGTTAAGTATTTTGCCAACCTTTTTTACCGCGATTCCCTGGAGGTTTGCCATCAGGTTATCACCTTTAAATCTTTTGAATGGCTTTTGGGTTTTACTATCGATAACTTGTTCTATAAGATCAGCATATTTATCTTCATTTTCTGTATCGATGTTTTCAAGNNTTGTAATATTTCTGGGGGCAAGTTTTTGGTTAAGTCCAATATCCGTAGTACCGGGTCTTTATAACGTAGGTTTTTATTAAAATATTCAATTGGCTTTGGCATCCCTGTTTGCACGCACATGGCGTAAAGTGAGGGTAAGCTGGCAAGAGCACAAAGAGCTGCTAGAAGTGGCAAAGCTGTCTTTTTGATATCCACAAAATTCTCCAAAATTTTCAATTGTATTATATTTCTATAATTTAAGTATGGCAGGATGGGTAGTTAAATTCAATGGTTTGATTATGTTTTTATGATGTATTTATATACTTATGGGCTTTTTGCCATTATTTTATCTAAATTTGCCGATTGCGTTATTTCAGTTTTTGCCATTTTATTGAAATAAGAACACAAAATTTCTACTCTTATTTCAGTAAATATCGAAAAAGTGAAATAAGGGCGTACCGCGTATATTTTTTTGGAATGCTATTTCTTTTTGTTCTGCGGATGTAAATCATGGGGCAAGCTTCTGCCCTTTTTAGCATGAGTTTGCAGGACCTCTTCCGGAAATTCTCTTGATAATTGTGCCTTTTTAATTTTAAAAAAGAGGGAGATTTTATGAGCGTCGCCGTATTGGATAGCCCCCGGATTAAACTTTGTAAGCTCTGCTTTTATCAGGGTTATATCCCTTTTAGCCTCTGCAAGATCGGCTAAAGAGGTGTAAGTCTGCATCCCCTCTCTTATAGCGGCCATATTTATATCATAAGCAAGATGGCAAGCCGCTTGCGTAAGTCGCAATTCAAGCATATCTGCGGTAACATCTTTAAAGTAGTCAGGGTACGTTTTTTGCAAGAGGGAATTGCAATCATGTTCAAAGCTTTCTTTATCTTTGTTTGCAATGATGTGAGAAATTTCAGAAAGATCCGGCGGGTTTTGTGCATTTAAAGTGGGTATTATGGTGAGAAATATAATACCTAGGGTTATGATAATGCGTAATTTCATCAATTCTTTCAGGGTAAATGGTATAATAATAAGTATATAAAATTATAATAGATAGTGCTAGAAGGGCGTTAAATGGCCAGAATCACCGATAGTATAAAGATAAGCTTTGGGGACATGAGCACTTGCCATGTTAAAAATTCTCTTATAGGCAGATCTCAGCAGGAGCTCTCTGCATTGCCCCAGTTTGAAGAATTTAGAGGAGTAAATAATATAGTTGTTTTAAATCAAGTACACAGTCCCCGTGGGTACCGTATTGACACCCCGAGCCAAGCGGACGTGCTTCCGTTTACCTATGACGGTGATTATATTTTTACGACTCAAAAGCGAGTAGCGTTAGTGATAGAGACCGCAGACTGTGCGCCAGTGATCTTTATTGACCGCGTAAAGGCCTGCATTGCTATCGCGCATGCCGGTTGGCGTGGTACTTTGGGTAATATACTGGGTGAGGTGCTCAGTGAGTTTAAGCAGCAGAAAAGTGACCTGCAGAACATTGAGGTTATTATTGGGCCAACAGCGCGTGGTTGCTGTTATGAAGTCGGCTCTGATTTTAAGAAGATGGTACGGGACAAGGGCGCCTTTCAAGAACGATCAGGTAAAATATATTTTGATATCGCAGACTATATACAGCATTCTCTGGTGAATGCAGGCATAGCCCCGAAGAACTTTTTTCTAGAAAATGCCGTCTGCACCATATGTTCTGAGTGGTATTGTTCATATAGAAGGCAGCGGCAGCAAAACTTGAGACAATTTACAATCGTTGCACTCAAATGAATATAGCTTTACACTAAAAGACATAGAAAATTTATAAGGGTTTTAATCCTGGACTAAGCTTTCACCTAACTCGACCCTTCGATACTTTTTGCTGGCGCAAAAAACTCAGGATGAGCGGCGGTGAAAATGGCAAGAAAATAGAAAGGCATGTTCGCATGATTTTAGATATTATTGGAAAACTGTTCGGCACGAATAATAGCCGTGTCTTGAAAAAAATGCAGGCATTGGTAATCCGTATCAACTACCTGGAAGCGCAGATTCAAGCATTAAGTGATGAAGAGCTTTCAGCAAAAACCAATGAATTTAGACAACAAATTTTAAATGGCAAAACATTAGACGATATTTTGCCAGAAGCCTTTGCAGTTGTGCGTGAGACATCGCGCCGGTTTCTCGGCCAGCGCCATTACGATGTGCAGCTTTTAGGCGGTATCGCATTGCATGAAGGCAAAATTTCAGAGATGAAGACAGGTGAGGGGAAAACTCTTACCGCGACCCTTGCGTTATATCTGAATGCTCTTGAAGGCAAAGGCGCACATCTTGTTACCGTGAATGACTATCTTGCTCGCCGTGATGCTCAGTGGATGACCCCGGTATTTAGCCACTTGGGGCTTACCGTAGGCGTCTTGCAGCATGATTTAAGCGATGAAGAGCGCAAAAAAGTTTATGCATGCGATATCATCTACGCGACAAATAATGAACTCGGTTTTGATTACCTGCGCGATAATATGAAATTCCGTTTGGAAGATTATGTGCAGCGTGATTTACATTACGCTATTGTGGATGAGGTCGATTCCATTTTGATCGATGAGGCGCGTACGCCCCTTATTATCTCAGGGTCAGCAGACGATGCAACTCAGTTATACGCGCGCGTTAATTCCGTTATTCCCCTTTTAGTGGATACTGTTGATTACGAAGTTGATGAAAAAAATAGAACGGTGCAATTAACCGAAAGCGGTAACGACAAAGTCGAATCTGCGTTACAGGTGCAGAATCTCTATGACCTTGCCAATATTAAATTACTGCATCATATCGGCCAGGCGCTACGAGCGCATAAGCTCTTCAAACGTGATGTCGATTACGTTGTGCGCGATAACCAGGTGATGATCGTTGACGAGTTCACCGGCCGTATCTTGTCTGGGCGCCGTTACAGTGACGGTTTGCATCAGGCTATTGAAGCCAAAGAGGCTGTCCCTGTGCAACGTGAAAGCCAAACGGTTGCATCGATTACTTTGCAAAATTATTTTAGATTATATAAAAAATTAGCCGGCATGACCGGTACGGCAAATACTGAAGCAGAAGAGTTTCATAAGATTTATAATCTTGCCGTGGTGACTATTCCAACCCATCGCCCGATGATCCGGGATGATAAACCCGATTTACTCTTCTTGTCTCGTGAATCGAAAGAACGCGCCATTGCCGACGATATTATCCAGCGCCATGCAAAAGGGCAACCGGTTCTGATCGGTACCGTTTCTGTGGAAAGCTCTGAACGGTTAAGCATTGTCCTTAAAGCGCGCGCTCTTCCCCATGAGGTGCTTAATGCTAAAAACCACGCACGCGAAGCTGAAATTGTTGCGCATGCTGGTGAGAAAGGCAGAGTCACCATCGCTACTAATATGGCCGGCCGTGGTACCGATATTAAATTGACCTCAGAATCTTTGGCTGCAGGGGGACTCTATATTTTGGGTACGGAGCGACATGAAAGTCGACGTATCGATAATCAATTGCGTGGCCGCTCTGGTAGGCAGGGTGACCCGGGTGAATCACGTTTCTATCTCAGCCCTGATGATAATCTCATCCGTATCTTTGGCGGCGAGACCTTTAAAAAGCGATTGCAATTTGCCGGCATGACCGAAGACGAATCGATTGAATCGAAATTCTTTACTAAAAATATTGAACGTATGCAGGAGCGTGTTGAGCGTGACAACTTTGAAGTGCGTAAAAATCTATTAGAGTACGATGACGTGCTCAATCAACAACGTACCGTGATCTATACCTACCGCCGCATGGTTCTTGAAGGCGAATCGCAGATCTTTGAACTGGTGCGCGATTTAATGGTGGATGCGGTGCAGGATTTAGTAACTTTTTACGCTCCCCGCAGAACACTCGATGCAGAAGGGCTCCAGCAGCTGCTACAAGCACTCTCTATCATGGTAAATATGAAAGTTGATGCGCTGCAAGAGAAAAACTTCACAGCTAATAACACAGAAAAATTGACCCAAGAATTGATCGATTTTCTGTTACAAGAATATGACCATTACAGCGAAGGGCGTGACCGTGCGACTCTTCAGGAAGCCCAAAAATGGCTCATGTTGAATGCGATTGACCAGGCATGGAAACAGCATATGCTCAACCTTGATCATTTGAAAGAGGGGATTGGCTTGCGTGGCATGGGGCAGAAAAATCCGTTAATTGAATACAAAAAAGAGGCGTATGGTCTTTTTCAAGAGATGATGCGTTCGATCCGCTTTGAGATTGTGCACCACATTTTCCATCTTAATATGAACCGCTTTGACCGTGCTGCATTTGAGCATGACCGTGAACGCGAGTTGAAAGATGTTAAAATGTCTGGTGGCTCTGAGGCTGAGATCACTAAAACAGTCGCTCAGGCCCGTTCTGAAAATGTTGTTGGCAGAAACGAAGATTGTACCTGTGGCTCTGGCAAGAAATTCAAGAAGTGCCACGGCAAATAAATTGTTAGTGCGCGTTTTCTAAAAAAATAACTTTAATTTCAAAAAAGTGTCATCCCAAGACTCGAATCTGGGATGACACCTATAAACTCAAAATACAATTACTTTACCACCCGTTTTACGTAACCCAATGCTCTATTTAAAGAATTGAGAGCATCAGCAGTAACAGGAGTTATCTTGGCGCCTTGCGTAACAGCGCGCGGAACGGTAAATTTTGCAATAGGCTGCGCTTTGAATTTAGTCCCCGCTGTTTGTTGAGCCGCCTCAGCTTGCCGCATATTTTCAAGAACGCCATTTGTATAATTTTTTGGCATCTCCATGGTAAAGGCCCCTTCAAGAAATTCACCCGGTTCTATGGTAAGGTGCTCGGCAAATTTATTCAATTCGTTGGCAAGCGATTTTTTGTATAGATTAGAAAACGAAGAACGTTCCTGCTCAATTACATTCTTGATGATCTGCGATGCACTCTTTTGCTGTAGTGTACTCTTTTCAGCCTGCGCTTGGAGTTTTTGTAAATCAGTTTGCAGTGCTGCTATTTTATTACTGGCTTGTTTAATAGCTGCTTCGTGAGCCTGCGCGGCAGGGATCTCTTGTTGAATCGTATTAAAATTTTCAAGCATATACTTAAAACTTTCTAATCTGCTTTTTGCTCGCGCAAGTTCGCCCATGTTTCCCTGTTTTTCAAATTGGCTGACAGTATCAGTAAGTTTTTTAAGCATTTCGCTCGGGTCGAACTTGGTAGCGGTTACCGTAACTTTTGCAAGCGGATCGGTCAGCTTTTTCATCAAATTTCCCGTTAGCTCAAGTTCTGCATTTTTCAGATCTATAAGTTTCTGCGTCTTTTTTATTTCAAAGGCGGCCATATCTTTTTCTAATTTTGCAATCCATAATATTTTTTGGTTTTTTAATGCACGTCTGCTGGTGAGCGTTCTTAATAATGTGGTTATCTCCTGCTGGTTACTGATAGAAGCTTTCAAATTGCCAGAAGGGTTGGCAGCCGAAGGGTTGATAATTTCCTCGATAGCCTCTTCATCTTCTTCCAGCGCGTCGATAGTTTCAGCCATCTCCTGTTCTGCTTGTAATTGTTTCCTCACGAGCTCTTGAATATCGTCCGCGTTTTGCGCGATAAGATTCGCAAGCTTTCCCAGCTCAGGATCTTTTTTAAGTTTCTCTAAGTCGCTTGCCTTATACGCCTGAATAAGTTCATCGGTAGGTTCAAAAAGCAGCGATTGCTGCTTGGAAAATTCTTGGGGATTTTTTTCTTGAGCCGCTGGCTCTGTAGGTGCAGCTTCTTGTGGCTCGGCTTGCGTGGTTTGCTTGGGAGAGCTGTTTGGTTTATTTTCCGTCACTGAAGCAATAAATGGCATAGGCGTTATGATCGCCGGTGGCATAGATATAGTTGTTGATGGTCCACTGGGGGTGGGTGGAGTTTTTATTGGCGTTGGGCGTGTAGCAACGGTTATCTGTGGCATGGGCGCTTGTGTCGGTACCGTCAATGCTACTGGTATTGGTGCTGCTGGTATTGATTCAGTCGGCAAAGTTTGTTGAGCAATTTGCTGAGGCGCTGCAGTCGCTGGGGATGGCATGGATACGGGCAGCGGCTCAGGTACAAGTAATGGCGCTCGTGCTGGCGCACTCGTTACGCTATCGCCTTTTTTGATAGTTGGCGCGGCGAGCCTGTCTGCTGTTTTTGCTGTTGGACTCTCTTGTCCTGCGGGAAGCACAGATGCTTGCATACGTAGGTTAGAAATCGTGAGATTGTCTCGCTTTAAGCGTTCATCAAAGATGCGACGAAATTTATCACTATTTTTTGCGCTGTCGTATTCAGTTACCAGTGCTTGCGCATTCAAATCACTGGGGTTGTTTTTATAGCTGTTTAATGCTGAAATGAATATGCGTGTAGCATCTTTTACAGGCTGTAGCGCGCACGCTGAATAGTTGAACATAAGTATATAAAAGAATATTTTTTTCATGATAAAAAGCCTCTTGCTGAAAAAAAGCCCCGCATGTTTTGCGGGGCTCTATGAACTTAAAGAAAGATACTATTATTATTTTGCTACCCTTTTCAATGTCTCAAGGGCACGTAGGGCCGCGTTTGCTCCGCGTGCAGCGCTTTGACCATTTTGCCAGTTGCAGTTTTAACATCTTGCGCATGCATAAACCCAGCCATGCAGGTAAGAAGTGTTATGGATAATTTTTTCATAGAAAAGATCTTTCTTGATACAAGACCCCGCGATTAAACGAGGTCTTTTTTGTGTGATTCAACAATTACTTAAAATGAGATGCCGACTTTACCAAAAATCAACCAACGATCAAGCGCTGTATTAACGGTAGTAAATTCATAAGAAGCACCACCACCAATAAAGGTAGGTATGCAAATATCATCCCATGAATAACCAAGAGCAGCATAAAGAGTGTGTGATAACATAGTCGGGTGTGCTGCAGAGTTTAAATCAAGATCAGCCAGGGTAAGTGCAGTGTAGTCAACAAATGCTATATCAGATCCGGCGAAATTGTTTTTTATCGTGCGTGCGATATTAGTCAACCCATTGCCATCAATATCTTTAACGGCAACATCAGTATCCCAAGAACATTTTTTAATCTGTTCAGCCTGACGCGCATAGAAGTTAAAGCCAACTTCAGCCTGCAGACCTTTCCAGTTATAAATAAAAGCACTGTTTGTGTTGATAGTAAATTTTGGGCTTACTTGTGCACAGGTAGTAAATACGTTGATACCCGATGTTCCAGAGTTGACGTTTAATGGTGGCGTGGCAAGTACTGCAGCGTCCGCTTGCGCAACGTTTTGATACACTTCTAAATATCTGCTCCATTGGCCCTGCTGAACTAAATCAAATGAACGCCATTGAGTATTTTTAAAGAGATATTGGCCTTCTGCATCAAACTCTAAGCGCACTGAGTGTAGTCCGTGCTCATAAAATCTAAAGCAAGCATGTGCACCAAACAATACTCCCCAGTGGTGGTTGTTCCCCACGACTGGTCTGAAGATATAAGCCGCATTGCGTTGGTTAATTTTTGTTCCTGTAGGCGCTACAAAACCGATATATGAGGCAAAGTCACATGATTCTGAACAGACTGCGTTGTAACCGAAAGTTATCTCTATGTCAGAAACACCCCATTGCTCAAGCTTTGCGCAGTTATCAACTTTACCATAGAGCCAGTTTGATTGTTTAAAAGCTTCCTCCATATTGGCCACATGAAAAGCGCCATCAAGACCTATGGTGTCACTGACGCCACCGCCGTCATTGATAATGGTCTCATGCAAGTTCATCTCATTTTTGATATATTGCACGGGGAATGATATTTCACCCCAGATGCGTGGAACGTCGTTGCAGTCATGCCACAAGTTTTGTATCCAGCTAAACCCGATACCAAAGCTGGTCTGTTTCGGGCGGAAGAAGATATTACTTTTGAATGTTTGGTCTGCTGCTACTGTTTCAATGTTAAAATTGCGCGCTTCTAAATCTTTGGTGAAAAGGCCATCTTGAACAAAGAGGGGAGCTTTAAATTCTTGAACATTTAATGATGTCTTATTGGAGGTTAAGAAATATTGGTTGAGCGCCAAATCGTTAGTTGATTGGCCGCCGTAGACAACTGCTTGGACGGTTCCCTCTATGCCGCCTTCACGTAGTTCCATACGGTCATTTCTAAAGAGCGCCTCTTTTTCTGGTGAGACAAGTCGGAATTGTGGACGTGCCGTAAAAAAACTGTGGCTGGCAAAGTCATCTGCATAGAGCGATGCTGCGCTTAATAATGCGAGTGTGAAAAATCTTCTGTTCATACGACTCCCTGGTAACAATAATAAAATCTTATGTTACAAGTTTTAATAAAGAACAGTGAGCCAAGTCAATAGAATTCTTATGAAAAAAGTTGGTTGTTCTTCATGTGTCATCCTGAACTAGCTTCAGCATCCAACGAATGAGTAAAAAGTCTATTGGATCAGTAGTGTGAACCCTGAGGCGAGTTCAGGGTAGCAATGGCGGGCGCCTAAAATCGCCTTAACTATAATGTTTTTCATCGAACTGACGTTAATTTATTTGAGTTTTTTAAGCTCTTCAATTTCTTGTAAAGTTAATCCAGTTTTTTTTGCGATAGTAGGAGCATCAAGGATATCTAATAATTCTTGAGCAATTTCAAGTGTCTTTTTCCGCTCCCCCTTAGCCATACCCTGAGCCTCACCCTGAGCCTCACCCTGAGCCATGCCCTTAGCCATGCCCTGAGCCATGCCCTTAGCCATGCCCTNNCCTTAGCCATGCCCTTAGCCATGCCTATTTCTTCTGCAGTTTCAAGTTGACTTGCCGCGGAGCGAATCGCATCTAAATACCGGTCATATGCCTCTAGTTCTTTTTTTGACCAGTTACCCTGAGCGAGTACATTGAATGCCTCTTCAAGCACAGGTTCATTGAGTGATGTAGGAATTTTTTGCAAAGAGACTGCATGTTTTAAGAAATAAATCCATTTATCAAGAATATGTGTAAGCTCATCGGGCTCTTTATCAAATTTTTCAAGTTCAACAAAATGAAATTCAAGATGCTTGAGTTCATGGGCATGCGTCTCATTATCTAGAATAAAATGATGGCTGATGTAGTGTTGAGTTTTAAAGAGTGAAAAATCTAGAATGCCCACAAAAATAACGGGCACAAGGTTTGAATACCCTTCTCCGGTAGCAAGCTGTCTACTTAATGCAAGTGAACTATAATATTGAGCACGAGCGGCATAATCTTTTTGATTAGTTACCTGCATCTCAATAATATATTGATTGTTTTTTTGGTCAGTGCATCTGACGTCAACGATGCTTGTCTTGGATAAGGGCGTTTCCGGCACATTGCTCGGATCATTTATTATAACATCAACTATAAGCATCCCATCAGTGCGTTCAAGCACGCTATTAAGAAAGCTCATTAATATTTTTTTATGATTAATATTTCCAAATAATTTTTTAAAAACTATGTCACTTTTAGGATCTAAGAAAACCATATTTTCACCCTTCTAAACTTATTCAACCTCTTTTAGGGTATCCAATTTTTATCTCTAAGGAAATGATTTTGGTAATTATTCTGAAAGATAGGCTCTCGCTTAAAGGCATAAGCACTTGAAACAATAGCTTTTTTATCACTATATTCGGGCTCCCACTGCAATACAGTTTTCGCTTGTCGTGTATCTGCAATAAGATACGCTGGGTCCCCTGCGCGCCGTGGGCGGAAGTCCAAAGCAATAGTTCTCTGTGTAACCTCTTGCACCTGATCAATAATCTCTAGCACTGAAAGTCCTGTCGTGCTACCCAAATTAAGCGCATTGCAGACAGCGTTGTCGTGTAAGTATTCGAGCGCAAGCCTATGTGCCCGGGCGATATCACGCACATGCACATAATCACGAATACAGGTACCATCTGGTGTGGGGTAGTCGTTACCAAAGATAGTGCACCGCTGCCCATTAAGCGCCGCCTCAAGCACCCGCGGGATAAGATGTGTTTCTGGCTCATGCCGTTCACCTAAGTGATATTCTGGGTAGGCGCCGGCGGCATTAAAATACCGTAGCGACATTGAACGCATGCCGTAAGCGGTGTAATAATCTGCTAAAATCTGTTCAACCATCTGTTTGGTTTTGCCGTAAGGGCTTATCGGGTTGCATGGATGCGTTTCGGGGATAGGTACTTTTTCGGGCGTGCCGTATACTGCGGCGCTTGAAGAAAAGACCAGCCTATCTATACTGCATGCTCTAAGAGTATCAAGAAGCTGAAGAGTTTTTATGACATTATTCTGGTAATAACGTGCTGGGTCTGCCACTGAAGCGCCCACTTCGATAAAGGCAGCGCAATGGACGACGCCGGTGATGGCGTAGCGCAGGCAAATGGTTTTAATCAGGCTTGAATCGGCGATATCACATTGGAAATAGGTAACCTGTGGGTGATCAATTTGAAAAGAGCATTGTTTGTCTATCACTACCACGCGGTAGTTGTGTTGAAGAAGTTCAAGGACAGTGTGTGAACCGATGTACCCTGCGCCACCGGTGACTAAAATGGTTTGCTTCATGTGCGGAAGTTTAGAATGAGTTTAAAAAAAAGACAAGACGCGCGCTTGTTTTTTTTCAAGCTCGACTTCGATCTCTTTAATAGACGGCAATCTACTTTTTGATACTTGAAAACATCCTTTGTGTCGTACCATTTTCCGAACTGGCGTTAAGATACAATCCCAAACGGAGACTATTCAAAAAATCTTGAGTTTCTTGAAGATAGATAAAAGATGTCCTATTTTTTGCCGCTTTTTGTTTTTGCAATACAGCGGCTTTCAATGATTCAGAACCCTTAAGAAATTCCTCTAAAGATGGAGGTGGTGGGAATTTTTTAATATAGATGATATCTGATGTAATTTTTTGTTCCCGGTATCGTCTGTACGCAAATCCCTCTTTATCGATAGAGAATGGTAATATAAGCGCTTTATTCTGGCCATTTAAAGTCCCATTAAAATGAGCTTCATACTCATGTTTTGATCTTCGTGAAAGCTCCAGAATGCAGTTTTTAAAAGTAGTTGCTTGACCCGCTTCAAATATAGCTTTATTAAACAAGCAAGTGAGTTCATCGATATAAATCTGGTAACTTCGCGGCGTTAACTGGGCTATACCGCTAAGCATTGCTACTACAGAATCAAGCGTAGCTTTACCAGCATTTATATGTTTAAAGTGATATTGAGCCACACCCGGCAACATAAAACTAAAATACGGTGTGTCACTTAAAGACATAGTATCGATTTTAATTGAAAATGGAATAACGGGCGTATACACAAAAATAATGCGCCTCGGCCCTCCACTGGGTCTAGATTCTGCTTTGATTTCTAGTGGTTTTTGGCGCGTGAGTGCTTGGGTTTTTGAAATTACCATATAATCTTTATTGTTTTGCTCGACATTAAGCCCTTCAACGGTGAACCAACCGCTTCCAGGCATACGGATTTGGGGCATATTTTGTTGATATTTTATAAATCCTGCATCTTTTAAAATAGTATAATAATCAGGTAAAATATCGGTCTCTTTAAAGAGAGTCTCATATAACTTCTTATAATCATCATCCCTAGATCCTTTTGTTTTAGATTCCGTTATTGCCGTCACAATAATAGGAAAAGTATACGTTTCTATCACTCCTTTTTCAGAGTCCTGATATGCCTTAGTTAGATTATCTCCGCCAGCGTAACATGAGTTGTATATAAATAATTTGGTCTTTATATGTTGCTGACAAAAATCGAGAAGATCTTTAAATTGTTGTATCGTGAGATCAGCAATTTTTTCAGATATTATCGAGCCGTGGCCGACAATATATATAGTCCAAGCAATCTCCGAAGAAACAGGAATAAATCGCTTTAAAATAGAGACAAGCGGCTCGCGGGCCACCTTACCTAAATCATGCGCTGATATATTTTGATCTAGTGATGAAAACGATACATTTTTTAACTTATCAAGATTTAATTGCCTACGCAATGTTTCAAGTTTTTTTTGAGGAATAAAAAGATAAAAATCACCGATCTCTTTCATGACTTTTTGCAGAATCGCCTTATGAGCTTTCGAGTCTTTTTTAATATAGCCCTTACGTAGAGAACTTATGACTATTGATTGAGAAACGAGAATAACCACATCGGCTTGTGAGGCATTATGAAAATCCAAAGTCATCGCCGCTTTCACTTTGGATGCCACCTCAGTATCGCTTCTATCAAGCAAGATAATGAGACCTTCTTGTTGAAGATTACCCGATAAAGATGGCTCGCAATTAATCGATAGGAGACTTACTAAATTTATTAGGAATACTATGCGCTTCATTATTTATCCTTATTATTAATTATCCATCCGGTCAGCGAGGAGTGGTGCGTTTATCGGGGTCCTCAAAAAGTTGCCTGACACGGGGCCGTTCACAGTCAAAATATTCTATATCTTTAATGCTATTACAGAGACTTGTTTTTCCTATACGCCTTACCCCCATAAGCCAGATGATATTTCTTTGTTTCCAAGCTTGGTCGATGAGTTTTTTCCAAAAGGGCCGCAGTAAGAGCATGATATACTTTCAGGTTAAAGAGGTACTAAATGTAAAGTACACTTAGCATGTATCGGAACTATATGTAAAGTCCAGTGCGCATTTAGTTTTTTTAAAAATAGTGAGTTGTGCACCAAAGACAAGGGCCAGAAGATATATCCTCTGGCCCTTGGGGTTACAATGTCTGTATTACTTTACGCCGCTGGCTTGATCGCGCTAATTGCATTTTTCACCGCATCAGCTTGTTGTGGATTAGCACCTATCTCTGTTAAGAGCTTGCCGCCAACTTGACTTGCATCAAAGAAGTTAGCTAACTTATTTTTCGCATCA
>PLTG01000081.1:0-2229 GCA_003165355.1 Candidatus Babelota bacterium
AATTTAATTACGCATAAAGTCTATTTATTGCTTTTAAATTTCGTTTCCCGGTCAGCGCGCAAAAAAGTGTTTGTACATGCTAGAATGATTAAAAGTTTTTTTAACATAATAGTCCTTTGCCATTTAAACAGTAAGTTTTAGTTGATTTGAAGTATGAGCATTTGTGCGTTTGCATCAGTTCCTGATGTTGCTGGAACGGATGCGTTGTTGGTTACCGTAACAACCAAGTCTAAAACATTATTTGCAGCAGAAGTTACTTGTATAAGTGCGTAACCAGTTATTTGACGTTCTGATGCGGGAACTGTTTGACCACTCGTGATTTCATCAACATCCAAGTTGTTGGTAATAGCTGGTTGGGAAATATCTGTGGAAGTGCCAGCAATAGTTTGTTGTAGCTGTGCAATTGCAAGACTTGTACCTGGATCACCATTAGGTGGGTATCTATCTAATCTCACTGAATACTCAATAAAAAATGTTCCGGATGTAGGAAGTGTTATAGCACCTGTTGATGTATCAACACTGATATCTGCCGATAGATCTCCCGCAGCTGTTGCACCCCATAAAACGGTTTCACCAGAAACTGATTCAGCAATAGCTGCTTGATTAGTTAAAACTGCATAATTCCTGAACCCGCTGACCAGCGTACCCAGTGGGGTTGCAAAGCTAGCGGCAGTAACTGAACCAGTTACTGTTTCATTGCCGCCCACATTGAGCGCGTTGCAGACATTGAGGTTTTTAAATTTTTTACAGCCACTGCTTTTAAATTCGGCATCTTCGCCTACAATGTCCGCAGCGCGTAAGCATGCTCCTGCAAACAGCAAGGTGATTAAAAAATGTTTTTTGAACATACGGACTCCTAAAGAAAATAGAAAAAAAATAATTAAACTATCTGCTCGTAAGCGTAAAATAATGTTCCAGCAAAAACAAGCATTCATGTTACGTAATGCTGCATCTTGAATAATGGGTTTTGTGGTGGCGCGTTAGCGCGTAAAACGCGCGTGTCAGCCAGTTNNAATTGCTAACCTTTATGATCTGATTGTTAATTTTTGAAAGATGTTGAGCATATCTTTTGCTTCTTGAACAGTAAGTGATTTAAAAAATTGCGCATCAGCTGCTTCGACGGCTGGTAGCGCAAGAGCTAAAATTTCAGAACCCTGCGCTGTTAGCAATGGATTTTTTGCTCTCACATCAACTGATCGCACACGTTTAATAAGTTTCTTTACTTCTAGACCACGTAGTATTTGAGATATAGTATTTGGATCAAGCCCCGCAAGTTTTCCAATAAGTGCTTGGGTTACTCGCTCACCGTCTTTGGTTAACCACCACAAGGTAGTAAGCACAACGAATTGAGGTTGCGTTAAGGAGAGAGGTTTTAATACTGCTTCAATGGCAGTGCGCCACGATGTGCTTACTTGCCACAATAAGAAACCAGGGCTTTGCTCCGGTACATCAAAAACAGTTAGATGCTTAAAATCTCTCTTGTTATTCATCTACAGCAACTTCCATAGTTCTAGCAATTAGGAGAAAATCCTTTTCAGGAATCTCAAAGCAACCGCGACGAAAAGGAAATCCCCAATGACGCTTATCATGTATAAAAGAAAGTTGATCTAATAAAGGCTCAATAGCTATTTCGTGCGCTGATAAAAATTTAACATCACGGCGCCAGGGAACAAAATCTTTACTCANNTGGCATACTTGAGCAAATCCGCCAGCGACACCCTTCATGACATGTTCGCGGCTTGCGGTTGCAATCCAAAAGCGCGCCATTAATTTCTTTTGGCAGGTTTATACATTCTAATTCTATGACCATCTGGATCGAGTGCAACAAAAGTACGACCAAAGCTCATATCAGTTGGCTCTTGTGGCATGGCTATATGCTTTTTGCACCATGATTCATAAAGAGCATCAACATCATCTGTTTCAAAACAAATTTCTTGAGCGCCAGCCTGGGCTTCAACACGTGGCTCTGCTGTATAGCGTGACCACAAACCCAACATTACACCATTTTGTAATCTAAACATAACAAATGTGGGCGATTCTTCTAATGGCTTAATCCCTAAAATATCTTGATAGAAAATACTACTTTTGTGTGGATTCTCTACAAAAAGCAAAACGAACGTTAGGCTTGGTATCATAATAATTCCTTTTCTATCAAGGTTAAAATAACTTTATATTAATCATAATACGTATACGTATTAAATTTGTCAAACTGCGGATACATATGATCTT
>PLTG01000081.1:2256-7061 GCA_003165355.1 Candidatus Babelota bacterium
CTTAAGATTACAACATATTCAAACAGTTTTTAGATCTTTTAAAATAGAACTGGATACCTAAGCTAGCGTGTTGCCTTTTCGAAAAAATATCTCAATACAGTGACTATTTCTGAGCATATTTCTTCATGATGTTTTGTTGGAGTAAATGTTATCCAAACTTCAGTTTCACTAAAATGTTCTATTTCTTGAACTGGCAATTTATGATATGTTGCCAGCAAAGTCTTGCGCGAATCGCGTCTTTCTTCTTTTGCAATTTTTATAGAGTAGCTTACCTTTGGAAGACCGCCTATTGGCCCCCTTGATTGGATGCCAAAAGGAATACTCGCTTGACTCGCCTTTTGACTTTCAGTTTCGTTCCGCGGATCGTCAATGCTTCTATGGGCAGTAAATTTATTCCTAAGGGGCATCAGCGCAAAAATTTTAGGGCAAAAATTTACAAGCGTTTCCTCTGTTATATAAGTTTTAAACCACGGAGCGGTAATCAACGTTTCAATTTGACCTAATCTATTGAGATAGGCAACAGCTTCATGAATCATATTTTCTTTACCGGGAATCTGACTCAAAATCATTTCCTTAAAGATTTTTTCATAGGAAGCAAGGTACTTTTTTTCTATTTTTTTAAAATTTTTATAATGATATTCCAGCCCTTTGGCCATATCAATAATTCCGGCTAGTTCCAGTTCATGGCTCTGTAAAATTGATGACGAACTATTCTCAGCAAAAAGAAATGCTAGCCTTACTGAAACTGTTTTTAGTTTCTTACGAGGTTTAGAAAATGTAAAATTTAGATATGGATGTTTCATATAAAAAGTTGATAAATTAATTTCCAATGGGGGTATGTAGTCACAGTTGCACGGGAACGAAGGGCAGTTCATTGTAGCTTGCCGGAGGGTGCCGAAGCGCCTTACTTTCGTAACAATGAAATTGGTTTAGCTTAAGACTACAACATATTCAAACGGTTTTTTAGATCTTTTAATATCACTGTAATTTGGAATAAAAAGCCTCAGGCAGAGTAGGATGAAGCTGCCGGAGACTTTTTGTTTTTATTAATAATACACAGGGTGTATATAGGGAAGACCATCTTGTGATACACCAGCTAAATAGCGCGATCTGCCTTCTTCGCATTTGCTTGTTGAGATAAGTTTTCCATCTTCGGCATTTATCGTATACATACCACCACCATGAACATTCAAAGCAAAAAGAGTTTTCCCATCAGGAGAGATAGCTAATTCATTAACTTCACTAAACGAATAGCCTTCACCTTTGGGGACTTCAAAGCTCCAGAGTTGTTGGGCGGTATGGTTATTATTTTCAATAGCAATGATCTTATTATTGTCTTTATTAATAATAAAGATTTTTTGACCATCTTTTGAGATGCAAGGTTCTGCACGTATTCCTTCAGATAGAGGTAAGCTCCATGCTTCAGAATGAGTGATTGTATCATAGGAGACCAATTGATAATCATCTTTCCCTAAACATTTTGCAAATATGATTTGAGAATCTTTTGTAGCTACGTGAGGATTAAAAAACCGTCCTTCTTCTTTATTTGCACACACCGCTATAACTTTTTTAGATAGATCTTTTGTATATAATGTAATGGTTTTATCTGGCACGTAATAGAAACCAAATGTTTCTCCAGCGGTAAAATAATCTTTGCCACCACGGTCAATGGCCCCTTCAAGCAGAGTATTAGTTCCCGTGCGAGGATCTATGATAGCGACACTGGCTTCATGACAAGGATCATCACTATGAACAACATACAAAAGTCCGGCTGCATCAACCTTTAAAGTAGTAACACGTAATTGATTTTGTAGAGGATATGAATCTAATTCAATACCAGTTTTTCTATTAAAAGAGCGAATGGCTTTGCCATCAACAAGATAAATTACTTCATTATGAACTACAAATTTAGGCTCTCTCCCTTGAACGTGTTCATAGTTTTTTACTGGGACCTGCCAGACTGCATCGAGTGTTTTTTCGTCAATTGCCCATAACGAACAATTCATACTTCTCGTGTCATACCCATATATCAATCCATTATGACTTATATGGGGTCCTCCAAATTCATGCGCTAATGAGATTCGATTTGTAGGTGTTTCTTCTGCCTTACGATATTTATGATAAGAAAAATTAGGAAGATCTCGAGAAATGTTCCAAACAATTTCAGGAACTGATCCTTTTAATTTATATTTCTTATGCATTTGTTGTAAACTTTTTTTCGCTTTAAAAATGTCAAAAGAGGTACTATCTTTCTTCAAAGTTATGAGAATATCACGTGCGTAAATTCGAAGATCTTCATCGGCTATACTTGTTTCTAATGTTTGATAAAACTCAGCTATTTCAGATCCAGATTGTATATTCAAAAGGCGCTGATCTAACAACGTTGCTCGTTGTTGAAAGGGTGTTTGTTCATCAAAAATGACCCAATCTTTTTGCAAGGCTAAAAATTTTGGTTCGATAAGTGTTGCCAGCTTGGTTTCATGCGCAATCTTTAATGTTTCTAAAAACTGTTCACGTGAAATAGCTTTATTATAACTATCAATAAGAACTTCATTAAAGAACATAGAAAATGAGTCTGTGGGAGTAAGTTGGGCATCAGCATCCACGCCAAAATATTGTAATACAGAACTTTGCAGAAATTCTTTATGCTCGGGGATATCTTTAAGATGCATCCATAAAAGTTGCAGTCCCGTTATGCATTTCTTTTCTTGATATATAGAATTCATGGTTTGATAGAGAAATTCTCTTTCAATGTCATCAAAATCGGAATTTTTAAATAGATCTTCGAGTATATGGGTTTGCCAAAATGAATCATTACTACTTGCAGTATACTCAATTAAAGTTCTTCGGGCATGCTCTTGTAATCGTCCACAATCTCGCTGAGCTATCATCGGAATTAAGACTTTATATTCATGAGATGCGTTTTGTAAGAAATGAGGTAATTTAGCAATAATATCATCTTCATATTCTTTAAAGAACCCAGTGCCACCATCTTTAAAAAGGCATTTTAGGGCTTTTACGGAATGTTCATCTAAATCTGAGTGTAATAATTTTTGTGCTACTGCATCAGGTGCAAGCGATGTCCCTTGAAAGCTATTAGCCACATCACTATTTTTACACAATGCTTCCACAAAATATGCTAGCTGATTGGGCTTTAATGAATCCGCTATATATTTTTCTAACTCTTGATTTGATAAAAGTCTTAATAATCTTAAAAAATCTTTATCTATTTTCCAGGAATCTCTCATATCATGGTCAAGAAAATAAGTGAGAGATTTAATAGCTTGGGTTCTATCAAGTGTTGCATACCTAGGAAACAATTCTTGTATTGAATCAATTATCACCGTTTTTTCAACTTTATGGCCATGACCAAGATAATCGCCATAAAATCCGGAAAATAATTTACCATAAGACGCTTTAAGCTCGTCTTCAAGACCTAATTTTGAAGCAGATTCTTCAAGAGCCTTAATCATTATAGTGCACCCCTTTGTCAAGACCATTTTTAATTAAAATTAAAGTCCGATTTCATCAAGTATTTCAATTCCAACATTTTAACCACAAACACCCCAAGTTGGAGTAGGATGAAGCCCCTCTGGCAGAGCCGCCGGAGGCAGATAATATTTTCTTAAATATAGACCTCCGATGGTGTTTGATAATTTAAGCTTTGATGCAACCGTTTGTAATTGTAGATTTTAATGAATTGACCGATTGATTCGCGCGCTTCTTTGACGACAGTAAATCCAAACAATAAGATGTGCTCGTACTTTATTGTGCGCCAAAAGCGTTCTATGTAAATATTGTCAGCCCATCGACCTTTTCCATCCATACTCACTTTAATTCCATTTACTTCGACCTGATCTATCCATGCTTTACTCGTAAATTGGCAACCTTGATCGGTATTTAAGATCTCTGGCTTCTTGCCGGTCGCCAATGCTTTATTAAGCGCATCCAGACAAAATCCAGCCTCCATTGTATTTGAAAATGACCATGATATTAAAAAGCGACTAAACACATCTATAATGCCGATCAGATACATGAATCCGCCTGGCATCTTAATGTACGTTATATCAGTTGCCCAAACCTGGTTTGGTCTTTCTATTTTCATGCCATGCAACAAATATGGATATTTTTTGTAATCAAGGTTATTAATAGTCGTTTTAGGTCTTGGATATATTGCTTGAATCTTCATATCCTGCATCATACCCAATACTTTTTTATGATTAATTTTGTGTCCACGCCGCTTCAATTCAGCTGTTATCTTTCTATACCCATAAAATGACATTTCCATCCATAAATCATGAATTTCATTAGCCAATATTGATTCATCTGCCGCTGGCACAACGGGCTTATAATATAGATTAGATCGCGATATACTCATTAAATCGCATTGTCTTCTAATGCTCAAATTATTATGCTTTACATCAATCATTTTTATACGTTCGGCTTTGGGTATGAATTCAAATTTTTTTTTAAGAAATCAATTTCTAGTACCTGCTGACCCGCTTTTCGCTCCAATGCTTCTATATATTTTTCGTTTTTAACCTGTGAAGTACCATTATCCTTTTTTGAGAACAGGCCTTCCGCTTGCGATGCCAACGTACATTTCCAGTCCTTAATTTGACTTGGGTGCACATCATACTTCTTCGCCAGCTCAGCCAATGTCAATTGGTCTTTCATGGCTTCTAATGCCACTTTCGCCTTAAAATCGGCGCTAAATATTTTTCTTGCCATATTTGTCCCTCATTTATCATTTTATAGACAAAAAAGGACTTTAACTACTGGTCTGAATTATAGGGTTCATTATA
>PLTG01000034.1 GCA_003165355.1 Candidatus Babelota bacterium
TTTGGCGCTTTTAAAGTATTTCTTAAGGATAAAATTCTCTTCAGTGCTATTTGATAAATCGGAAATATCAGATAAGCAGGCCATTCCATGGGATGATCCGCTCGCGAGAAGGTGAGGGGTCTTTGGGTTGAAGCATACTGAAGACATAGAGCGAAAGAGATTATCGCTATGATCCGCAGGGTGTGCTTGTAAAAAAAAGGGGGCTTGGTACGGTTTAGAGATATCACACACGAAAATAGAGTTATTTGCTCCCGCAGCTGCAAGCATATGGGGTGTGTGTGGATCAAAAAAAACTGATGATATACTGGTGCCTTTAGAAAGAATACATTTTTCCTCGTCGTTTTTGATATCCCATAATCGAATAGTGCCGTCGCGCGAGCCGGAAGCAAGTATATCGGGGAAACACTGGCTAAAAGAAAGCGATTCAACCGAATTAGTATGCCCTTTTAAATCACGCAATTTTTGTTTTTTTGAAATGTCCCATATCTCAATAGCGCTGTCTTGAAAACTGACAGCGAGAATATTTTTATCTTTTGGGTGAAACTTGAGATTTCGAGCGCTTTTTTCATTTCGGTTTATAACAAAGTCAGGTCGAGCGCAAAAACCTGATTTTTCAATGATGTCCCATACACTAATAATGTTGTCTGAGCAGGAAGCAAGAACGCTATAATCACTAGGATTAAAATCCAGCGCTTGAACCCAATTGCCACCACACCGTAATGTCAATTTGAGAGATCGTTCAGCGATGTTCCACAAGTGAATCCTATTTCCACTGGTTCCGCAAGCTATTATTGAAGGGCTTTTTGCTAACGATATTATGAAGCCATCGTTTTGAAGGGTGGCAGGGGTCTTTTCCTGTTGAGTAATATCGTACAGGTAAACGGTATTGCCAAGGGAAGCGATAAGTATATTGGGATCATGGTCTGCGAATGCGATTGATCTGACTGAATATTTATAGTTAGCCAAAGTGGTATATTTTTGCCACCCATTCACTATTTTTTGCGCAGTGACAGGTTCGGTTTTAAAGGGGGATTTATAGGGTCTGATTACGTCTTCTACCGAATAAAGCGCTAACGGCACGCAGAGAAAAAATAAGTATGTAATGTTCATGGTATTTTAAATTTATAGTTTTCTTTTGAACGTTTTTTCAAGTTCATACTGTGAAATCAGCCACGTGGTCGGGCGGCCGTGGGGACAGGTGAGGCGGTGTTCAGTTTTATACAGCGATTTTAAAAGCTCTTCAATTTGGAGTGAAGAAAGCTCATCGCCCGCTTTAACTGCTGCCTTGCAGGCCATCATCGCATACAGCTTTTTGCTTATTTTTGTATTCCAAACATCAGCATCGATAGTAGTACTTTCTGAAAGCCATGAAAGCAGATCATGCACCAGGTCTTTAAGGTTATAATTTTTTATATAAAGCGGCGTCTCGGTTACTGCCACTGCCGTTTCACCCATCGCCTCGATATGTATCCCTATCGAATTTAACTCAGGAATCAATTTTAAAAGAATTTTCTGCTGCTCGCCCTCGACATGTACGATTTCCGGGAACAAGAGTTGTACGCGGGCAACCTCGTTTGTTTTTGAACTAAATTGTTCATAGAGTACAGACTCATGCGCGGCGTGTTGGTCAACGACCAATAACCCCTCGGCCGTTTCCAGAAGTAAATATGTTTTAAGAAGTTGCCCAATAATAGTGTAGCTTGGCACTTCTCGGTCGATTTTAGGTGCTTGGGTGTGAATTGTCTGCTGTGTAACATGGGGCTGTGGCATGCTTGAGGGAATCTCTATTAAGGCCCTTTCGGGCATCTTAAAATCTTGATTAAAAAATGGCTTAGGGCGCGAGGTCTTTGCTTGAGTAAAAAGTTGCTCGATTGGCTTTGGGGCTGTATAGTTTGCTTGGCTATATTCTGGAGCCTTAACGCGTTGTGCAGTCGATTCTTCCAGCCTTTTTTGAACCATAGTTTCTAGTGAAAGTTCAACCAGTCGTGGATGAAGAAAGACAACCTCTTCTTTGCGCGGGTGTACGTTGATATCGACCTCATGCTGCGGCACGGTGATAAAAATAATCCCTGCCGGGTGCTTGCCCGGGGGCATCACGTTTTGAAAGCCTTTGGTAAATGCATGGCCCAGCTTATAATTTTTAACCCACCGTTTATTTACAAAAAAGAATTGTTGGTTGCGATCGTACCGTTGGTATTGGTAATGGGCGACCCCGCCTGAGATGGTGATATTGTTTTTCGCGTCATTATTCTGGCAGGTAAGAAAATTTTGTGCGAAACTACGGTCAAATATTTGCGATACCCGCTCGCTTAATGATTCTGTTGCGTACGTATTAAGCACCAGTTGGTTATCATGGTGCAGTGCAAATGCTACCTGGTGATGCGCTAGGGCGACCGCTTGCACGAGAGTATAGATAGAACGCCATTCCGTTTCACGGGTTTTAAGGAATTTTTTACGCGCCGGTATATTAAAAAAGATATCGGCAATACCGATATCAGTCCCTGGGGCTTGGGAGATAATCTCCTGCTTTATAAGAATCGCGCCTTCAAGAGTAAGTTTTATGCCATGGTCTGAATCGTGTGTTTGGGTTGCAAGGGCCATTTTGCTGATAGCGCACATGCTTGAAAGCGCTTCTCCGCGGAAACCGAATGTTTGTAATGTTTCAAGGTCTTCTATGGTAGAAAGCTTGCTTGTTGCGTGATGCTCCAAGGACATAAGCGCATCTTCTTGCGACATGCCTACACCATTGTCTATGCAGCGTATAAGTTGCTTGCCGCCATCTTGAATATACAGGGTGATTTGTGTTGCCTGTGCATCAAGAGCGTTTTCTAGAAGTTCTTTGACGATATTGTAGGGTCTTTCGACCACTTCGCCAGCTGCAATTTTTTGTGCCTCGCAGGAGGACAGTTTGTGTATAATTCCCATGTTTTTTAGTATAGGGGTGAATCTATTTTTGTGCTATAAAATAGTTAAAGATTTTTTAAACGGGGTACAATTGTGGTATACTTAAAGTATATAATTATAAAATGTGGGATTTTATTATGAAATTGAGATGTGTTTTAGCTATTAATTTTTTATGCTTTATCTCTTGCAGCGGCATGTCGCCATCGGTTGTCGCCGACTCGCAGCAGGGTATCAAAGACTGTGAAAAAAGATTAGAAGATTTGAAAACAGAAGCTGACGATTTAATCGATTATAATATAGTTTGCGTTACGGCTGCCGAGCAGAAAAAGAGAGCAGATTCGCAAAAAAAATTTGAAAAAAGCGCACAATTTTTGCTAACAGATATTGAGGGGCTTATTCAGCGATTCCCGTCTGAAGGAAAGAGCTTGAATCAGACATTGAAAGACATATACGTATATTCGTATAACCTCAAAGGTAAGCCTGTTTTTGGCGAATATGGCAAAGAGGCGAACCCTGAAATGAGGTTTTACAATTGGATAAGTGATCTTGAAAGTAAAAATTTTAAAGATCACGAAAAAGTGAATCATAAGAATAATTCGGGTAGCGATTTAGCTGGTTTGATGGAAAAAGTGACTCTTCATGAGGGAATAACAGATGATTATAAGATGTGTTTTCGCGAACTTATGACTCATTTTGGCAGCCCTTACGCACAACAGAATTATGACGCATATCTTGTAGGTTCGGCTAATGAGTTGAAAATTTCCAGACAGGAGTATGATACGCTACTTAATATGATCCATAAAATTATGGAAATAAAAAGTAACCTGGCATTGGCGCAATAGACACCTATTTTTGTCTATTTTTTAACTTTTTCTTGAAATTTGTCCTTATATTTTACTAAGCTTATAGTAATAGATAATTGATAATATTGATAATAAGGATAAATAATGAAGCGCATTGTATTTCTCATAAGCTTAGTAAGTTTTCTATCGATTAATTGCGAGCCACCCTTTCTAGGTAGTCTTCAGCAAGAAGGTCTTATCATTATACTTGATAGAAATGATTCAGAATTGAGATCTGATAATAAAGATTCTGTTGCAATAACCTTAAACTTTAGTAATGCCTTGCAGGCAGAAGTGCCTCTACTCGTTTCTCAGTCGGTAGTCATAAATGCTTTACGTAAGGATTATCTTAAAGAAGGTTCAGAAGCCCAGCGGGCAATTCTAAAGAAAGTTATAAAAGAGATCGACGATTTTTATCTATTTATTCCTCAAGAAAAACTTGAAACCTTGCGCAAGCCATTGAATCTTGATCAGTTAAAAGATGTATCGTTTTCATCCCTCTCGCTCTATTGGGGGCAACTATTTGCAAAGGCTCATGGCATA
>PLTG01000082.1 GCA_003165355.1 Candidatus Babelota bacterium
TTTTTATGGTTTTTAGTAAAAAAAATTTGGTCTTAATAATTTTTGGATGCGCTGCCTATAATCTTTTTGGATTTGAAAATCATCTTGAAAACATTGGGAAAATAATCACTGAGCTTGAGGCGGCAGTTAAGAAATCTGTTGAGGAAGAGAAGGCTCAATTTGCAAGAGATGTGGTAAAGATTGCAGGTTGTTCCGATAGTGATATTTTCATTGGCAGTATCCCAGATCTTGCGGAACTTGCAAAATTGCGTGGGATTATAGGATTTTTACCGACTGCAAGTATTGATGTATACATGAAGGATGGAAAAGCTTCTTTTAGTCCACATGGCAAACTTATTGGAACGTTAGATTATAATCCTCAATGGGTAGCGCGCGATCAGGTATCGCAGCATATGAAAATAAACGAGGTTGATACTTCATATGCACCTATAAAGATACAAAATAAGCTTGAAATTGCATTAATTGGCTTTTTTAACAAATCAATAGCCCCACGTTTTGATGATAATAGCATACAGGCACAAGCACAGCGTATTTATGCGAGCCGTAATTAAACATTCTAAAGATACTTTCAAATGTTCATGATTTGATTAAGGGCAGAAACAAGTTTTATTATTAGTATTTTTGGGTCTTTTTTTTTCATGCCTCACCTATATTTTAGTGCCATTTGCGGGATAAAATACCATTCGTAAAAAACTTAATTGGCCGCATAGATTCCCAGCCTACGCCATGGATTCGACTACACTCACCACGAGCGGCGGCAGGCCAGCTTGCCCTTCGTAGCGCGTAAGAGCGAAGTAGGGTTCTCTTTACATGAGTCGGCAATAATAGAAAAATTAGATCCTCTGGAGGAATCCAGGGGATTTTTTTTGCAAAAACGCCGCCTTTTAATCGGAAAGAGTAAACGAATCCGAAAAAGAAGCCAATCGATCCCATGGGTCATGAAATATGACACACCTTTGCTCAAGTTTTTTAACGTGATACAATTATCAGTAAGAAATGTTGAAAATAATATGAAAGGAATTCATTATGAAAAAGATACTATCAGTAATCAGTTTACTTGTTCTATCAGGATCTTTAATAGGCTCAGATACATCTACACCGCAATATAGATTTTCAGGCCAGCAAGCCGTTGATTATCTTATTAGAACTGGCAAAGGCGCAGATTGCGATTTGAGCAACCAAGATTTACGTGCCGCAATAGCTGCTATCAACCTGAGGACTCGTGACGTTTGTTTGCGTGTTGATTTAGATGATGCAAATTTAGAGGGTGCAAATTTATCTGGTACAGATTTGCGCAATACAAGCATGCGCAATGCAAACTTAACTGGTGCAAATATGACCAATACAAACTTAGCTAATACAATCATGACAGGTGCAGACTTAGCCAATGCAACCATGACAGGCGCAAACTTATCTTATACAACCATGAATAAGGCAGATTTATCTGGTGCAGACTTAACTAATGCAGATATGCGTGGCGCACACATGTGCAATGTAAATATGACAAATGCAAACACAAAAGGCGCAGACATGACAGGTGTATATTATTTAGATACGGTAATTGGGTATAAATCAACAAAGTAGCTATCTAAATCAATAATTAAGTGGAGAGGTCGCGACTTGTCTGCATTTTATAAGCTCATTGAGCTATTAATTAAGTTACTACAGTAAACCATATCGCTTTATAAAAACAGGAGATCCTCATGTCCTTGCAACTCATCGCAATTAAAGCCATTCTTATTCGCAATGAAAACAACGAACCGTTATTTCTTGAGCTAACGCGTTCGCCGAATACAATCTACCCGTCAGAGGGAGATCTGCCTGGTGGAGTATTTGATAACGAAAAGAAAGAAGCGCCTGTGACGATTATACAACGAGCTCTTGAAAAGCAAATAGGCGTACACATTTCAGCTGAGGATTTAGTGCCTGTGTATGAATGGACAATGGCAGGTCGCCCTTCTGAGTACCTTTACTGTGCCCTGCTTGATAATCCAGCAATAAAGATTACTTCAACTCAATATACAACTTTTCGTTGGGTTCCACTGCGGGACAGTGAGGCTTCTAATCTGCTTCCGACCTTAAAAGAGATTATCTTTTCGTGCAAAAAAGAGATAGAGAAAGTACTTGAATAATCGGCAGAGAAAGATGCTGTTCTGCGCGAAATAGAGAACTCGCATGCGCTGGAGGCATAATGGGCATTTGTGGCTATGGAAGCTACTTTTGGTCCAGCTATGAAGCTACAAACATTGCAGCTGCTACAGGACCTGTGTGATAATAAACTTATAGAATCAGAATATGATGATTTTGATAAAATTATAAAACTAATGCCAACAAAAATAGAGATTGCAAAATTGTTAATTAATGCGAAAGCCGATTTAAATAAACAAGATTTTGAGGGGAAATCTGCATTGCATTGGGCTGTTGAGAGACATAATGTTGATGTGGTTAAATCATTTTTTTCAAAGTGAGAATATAGTAGAGCAAGCCTTCTTTAAATAATGAACGATAATAAAAAAATAATCATGAGATTGTTGAGCGTTTGCCTAATATTTTCTGTAGTCGACATGTAACAATTGAGCAAAAAAATCCTTTGACTCCAATAGTCGCCCAATATATACTGAAAGGCAGCTGGATGATCGCAATCGATAGTCGTTATTGCATATAAAACTACCCCTAAAATTATTCCAGGTTTGGGGTCTACTAGAATATTTAATACAATGAGGTATCATGTTTCTTCCTACTAAAAAAACACTCTGCGCACTTGCCTTCTGCTCCATGGCAGCAACACACGCCTCTGAGGAACAGATAAAACCCTCGCTCGCGCAAGTATGGGCAAAAGGAGCTTTTGATTTTGGAACAGGATTCGCATCTGGAGCTGCAACCGCTGTCGTAGGAGCCAAAATACTCAAAGAAGCACATTTTATTTACCCACACGCCGCATTCGTGCTTGCTTTTGGTACACCAGCGGCCCTTCCAGTAGCTTTAGTGACAGGGCGAGGAGTATTTATAACCTTGGATAAAGCTGGAGAAGTAGTTGGGATTACTCATTATGATCAAGAGGCGTCTCCCTTTCCTCAAGAAGATAGATACGCAGTACGTTCTGTTGGATTTCTAGTAGGCGCTTTCGCTGGAAGTTATTATAGCAGCCCAGCACTCAAAGGTAGCATAGAGACTATTGTGGGGAAAATAAGGCATCATTTTGCAGCGAGCAATGAGGACAAATAAATAATAGTCTTGAGTAAAAAAATATACCAAGCGATATCGTTGCTTTATGAAAAATTTATACATGAACATAATAAGTCGCAATTTTTTTAAATCAATCATTTTTGGTCTCGTCTTAATGTCCTCTGTAAGTCCAGTTTATGGATTTTGGTGGAGCAATAAAACAACATATCTTCGCCATGGAATGACACGAGAAGAAGTGCACACTATTATGGGTAGCCCTGATGTGATGTCGCCATCTGCTCTTGATTATAAGAAAAGTATGGTCGATGTATGGGCGTATAATCTTGTGGTGCGAGAAAATAATTTTCATGGGGGGACTAAGGCTCTCTTATTTCTGATCCTTTTCCCTGTCAGCCTGGTATTATGGCCCTTCTTTCTGATTTCCAGCGAAAAAGAAGGTATATCGTGGGACTCAAAGACAGTATTTATTAAATTTGAAAATGGGGTGCTGGCCAAGTGGGGCGGCATTATCGATATTATCGATGCCAAAAGATAGGAATATTGGGCTTTAATTAACACAAGTTTCCTGCTAAGATTAGACAAGATTTTAAAAACACCTCAATAAAGGAAATTCTATGATTAAAAGATTCATGACAATCATTGGGATACTCACGCTTTCTGCGCATGCTTCTGACCATATTGATAAAACGCCAGCAATACGCAGCGAAGTCTCAGCCCATAATAATCCAAATTTGACCAAGGATACTCATCCGGTTATTTATGAAATGGTACAAGAGCTTGTCGCGAAGGCTGGCACTACTATGCCCAAGTATATCACTACCTACTCAGCAGAAACCGCGGTAGTTGCTCCTCGTTCAGGAGTTGTCCGCGCAGAAGTGCTCGATATTTTAGCCTATATCGATGCAATTGGCGATTTATATATCTGCAAAGAGATTTTGACCGATTTGTCGTATGAAGAGATTAGGGGTATCGTTGCGATCGCTGTAGCAGAAAAATCGACAAAAAGCGCAATTAAATTAGCGTCAATAGCGGTAGGAACTTTTGGTGCAACCCTTGCGGCAGTTTATTGCTTAAATAAATGTTATGATCTTAAGTTAGGAACAATTGCCTGGAAAGGGGTAAGATCGACTTATACATCAGATGACGCATTAGATGTGGTTCAGGCGATATTATTTGTTCTTGCAACTCCGGCTGCTATTGTGACTAAATTAGCGTCTAACAATTTTCAGAAAAAAATAGATATTGAGGCGGCGCATATTACCGAAGTTACATCTGTTATCGACGGGCTTGAATCTTTGCAAAATCTTCAAGAGAAGTATCGCAAAGAAAACATTGTCAGCAGAATCGCTGAAATGCTCAGACTCAAATCTATTTATAATACTGTTTTTTATCCGATACGCGCTTCAACAGTTGGTGAGCGAGTGGATTATTTAAAACGACTTGCTTAATCGTTCCCCTACGTTATTAAAATTTCAAAATTGGCCTACCGAAATTAAACTTTCCGTAGGCCAATTTTAATACAATCGAAAGAATTCAAATATGTGTTTTGTAAGAATATTCCTGACGCTCACTTTGATCATGACTCTAGGAGTGCTAGAGGGTTTGCCTGACTTACCAGAAAGCTTTTTTCAAGACCCAGATATCAAGGCCTTTGCCTGTGCCGAACCCTACTGGGCGACATATAATGACAATTTTTCGCAACGTAAGTTTACGGAACGAGATTTTGAATTGGCCAAATTGATCTATCTAGAGGGTGTTAACAAACGCCAGGAGGTTTTGAAAGAACAATTAACCGCAGGGCGTTGCGAATGTGCTGCATTGCAGATCGCTGAGCGCGAGGCCGAAACTCACCTGTGCAACCGGGTATCTAATGGGATGCTTATCGCAGGTTTGTTTGAAAAGTTGAGTCGAGCAAGCGACCTTGTCACTACTCAAGAGGCAGAGGCATTAAAAAAACTCGTAGAGTTACTTAAAAATGCCCCCGATCGTCCGAACAAGGATGCTGCAAAGCTTCGTGAGCGTGATATACGAATAGCGATGTCAAAAAAATGCACAATTTAGCAACTAAATCTGCTTTAACCACCTCAACCGGGTGCCCTGATAGCCGAATCTCTTTCGTTGAATAAGTAATCAAACAATCGATGTTATACGCATAAAATCTCTTTATAAGCCTATCAGGCCGTCTTAATAAGCAAAAAGACAGGTAGTCTTTGTTTCGATTTTCCTCCTTATTTTTGAATATCCCCATCCAGAGTGCAATATGCCGGGCCACTTGACGCTTTAAGTTATATTTGCAAATATAAATATGTATATAATTTTAAAGAAGGTAATTAATATGAATATAAAATCTCTAAAATTTATGATTTTGGTTATACCTGGCATAGTCTTGTCATTCATGTCATCGAATGCTTATTGTATGGGTACATTCAAAACTGGATTTCATAAATTATGCAAAGCGGTGAATGTAGGGATTACTTTTTACCCTTGGGTAAAGGGTATTCAAAATATTTCCAATAAAAAAGAGTTTGATGGGTCAGTGAAGGACACTGACGATGCTCCTGAATCTGTACAAGAATTTGTTTATAACGAATTGCATTTAATGGGATTAGCTCATTTGAAGCCTTGCGTAAAAATGTCTACTTGGGAGGCTTATTGTGTCGATAAATCGACAGGAAAGTTGATTCCTGATGAAGATTCTCAAGCAAATGCTCGTGGATTTACTCGGGCAATTATCATTGAGGAAAATGAACTGTCGCCCAACAATTTAGTAAATCTTCTTAAAGATCGTGAATTATCTCGTGCCAGAACTTTTTCTGATGAGAGATTAAAAGAAATGGATAAGCATCTTAACAAATATAGAAATATTGTTCAGCATGAGGCGGTGCATGTTAAAAATAATGATTTGCTACAACAACTTTATATAAATCCTTTTTTGATACCTTTATCTACCTTTGCAGGCGCCAAAGTTCTTAAAGCATTAGTTTCAAGCAAAAAGACTCTTGTTGCCGCTCCATTGAGCCAAGGGTTTAAGGAATTATTGGCAGGATTTTGTAAAGGCCTGGTAAATAAAATGAGCATGACTGCCTATGAAGTTTATGTTGAGCAACGAGCAGACGATGGAGTAATTGACGATCCAGCGACACTACAGGGAGGCATTGATTTTCATATAGAGCATGATGTACCAGTGCGTCAGTTGCTTAATGACATTCATACGAAACATGCTATGAGCCCGGTTACGGAAGCTCACGTAAAAATATTTCAATTCATGAGAGATCCACATCACCCGCCTGCAGCAAGCAGGATCGAAAGATTTAAAGAGCGAATTGTAAAGCTCGGTAAGTAAGTGCGGATGAAAAAAACTTTTGTACATATAAGATGAATTTTTGGGTTTGAGATGAGCTATAAAAAAATATGATTTCTCCATTGTTTATGATAATAAGAAAGTGGTTTGGGCGCTTTTCTAAAAACACGAAACAAAAGCATAGTGGCATTTTGCCTGAAAATCGAGGTAACGTGCAGACAATTATCAATGCCTTTAGCATGGCGGAGGATGCGATATTATATTCCTTAACATTAAGCTCCTTAATAAAGAATAAACATATAAAAAGTGGCGATTTTCGAAAAGGTGAACTCCCTGAATTTTTTAGAAAAATAAATTGGGACAGTACTCGGAAGCGTTTTTTGAGCAAGCTGAAGGCCTGCCTATGGCAGTTTTTGGTTTCGAGATTATTAAATGTTCCGAAGGTTATTTTGATTTGTCAGCAGGCCTCACTGTTGATCCGGAAGTAAATTCTGATCTGCATGCGGCTCAAATGAAAATTCAATGGAACGTTAAATCTAGAGAATATAAAAAACGATTTGAAGTTAAAGAAATCGGCTTAGTTCTAGATGCTAGAAAATTAGATGGGAAAGAGTTCGGATTGAGAGAGCTCGGCAGTAATGGCTGGAAAAAATTATTCGATTTCATTAACTATCTCAAAGAAGATTTGAGAACAAAGCTATAAAATAATTCTTAAACATTTTTTGCTTATGGGTGGATATTTCTTTTGAAGTTACTCTATTATAAAACTGGATTATGAAAAATGCGCAATTTAGCAACCAAACAAGTTATAGCCGCTGTCATTAAAAAGGATGGAAAATTCCTCATCGCGCAAAGAGGAAAGCAAGACGCTTTTTATGG
>PLTG01000085.1 GCA_003165355.1 Candidatus Babelota bacterium
AGCTAGGTAAGCTTTTTCTTGAAAAAGTGTATCTATGAAAAGTATTTTATCGGCTATCTTTCCTGCCTCCATTGTTTCCATAACCGTACGATCTTTAAATTCTTGCCGAGAAACTTTCTGCAAGTTATCATATTTTTTAAAAGATACGCCGTCACAATAGATCCCTAAACGCTGGCCGTAACGATATGTTACGAGTGTGTGCGCCCGCTTTGTAAACTGCGCTGGAACCGACGTCACGAACTTACGCATATCTTCCATCGATGATATTCTAACCGTGAAACCTTCCATTGACTTGGCTAATGCGGCGTTATAGTCGAAAGTTACTTGACCCAGACGTTCCAGATTTGATTGTTGCGCCGCAAGATATGCTTTCAGTTCAATCACAACATCTCGATCACTTACATCAACACTCCTCAGAAAATCTTCGGCCATGGCATCATAAGTTTCCTGCAACAACACCTCTGAACCATATATCATTTGAACAGCAACCAATGAGACTAAAACTAGATATCTTTTCATAAATTAACCCTCTTTAACGTTAAAAACAAATAGAAGCGGCTTTTCAATAGCCGCTGTTACAGACATACCATGTTTAGTGTTTTTTAGACACGTTTTTCCCTCCTAGTTTACCAAGCCAATGTGCCATGAAATTGCGCAGTCGCGATAAGTGAGTTTCTCCATTAACATCAGGCGAGGAATATGCTATCCGTCTGATTACGGGCTTATATGGCCACCCATGCATAATTTCTTCATAGGTGAATCCGCGCAAGAGAGCTTCCTGTATCTCTCTATCACGTATTTTTTGAGCGATTTTTTTCATTTCGTGCAGTTGTTTTTTATTCGGGTGGGACCCATTATCAAATTCGGCTGTTCTGTCGAATCGAGCAATTCGTGTTTTCAATAGCCATATGTAAGCAAATTTTATAATGCTCGACTTCAAAGGACCTTGTATTCCACCAGCAAATGGTTGACCCGGGTTCTCTTTGGCATAACACTTTTCATATGTATTTACCACGCGATGTAAAAACTCTGAATCGGTGATTATTCCATTCAAAAGCTGTTCGTTTTCGCTTCTGTGTGAATAGTCATCTTCTAATTCTTCAAAGATTTTCGGATGCAAGGCTGAAAGTGCAAAAAATTCTGCCGCAGCTTCTCGCTTATGGGCCCCATCTATAGAAAACGGGATTTCTTGCATATGTTCATCGAGCAATTCATTTGAAAAAGTTTGACAAACATGGCCATATTCATGCAAAAGTACAAGATGGACCCATGGAGCTAGAGGGCTTTTTTCTTTAATTGATTTTGAAATTCTCTTTAGAATTGCTGGGCAGAGCGTGATCTTGGATCCCCGTGTGGTGGCTGCCACAGATGGGTTAGAATTAAAATAGCTTTCATCTTGCCTAAAAATAACGCCTTCTGTTGGCATATAGTGATTTTCATAAAATACGCGTAATGCGGCCTCAATTTTTGGAGGAACATCAAGAGCGTTTATTTCAAAAAAAATAGACGCGAACACACTCATACTTTTAACGACCATTTTAGCCACAGTAATTTCTCCTTGCTTGCGTAAGTCTATTTTCAATCCTCAATAGTTCTATGAATAGTATATTTTTTCATACAACACCCTGAGCTTTTTATTAATGCGAACAACTCTATTGTTTTCTCTTGAGAAATTGATTGTAGTGATTTATCGATTGTTAATTATACAGGATTTGAGCGCTTTTAAACAGCCATTCCTCCCCCATTCTCTGGCGCCGGTTTGATCACTTTTATTATAATAATCTAAAAGAAAGACCCGTCTTATAAACGAGAAAGTATGTATGAAAAGATTGATCTATTCGCTTTTGATGGCTACGTTGCAAATTCCGCTCATGGGTGGCTTTGAGGTGCGGCCTGCAGAACTTGAAGATATCTCGGAAATAATGGGTATCGATACTCGCGTTGCGCTCGAATACTTCAAGCCGATATATCAAGAACATTATGCAGAATACCCTTTTGGAAAATGTGCTGACGAATCTCTTAAAAGGGAAGTGGAGGCTGACCGCCAGGCATTCACTCAATGCATTACTGCACAAAATGATGAAAAGTTATATATCGCTACAGATTCAGAAAAAAATGCCCTAGCTGCTTTCATATTTTTTCATAAAGATGCAGACGCGGTTGAGGTTGATTTAATGTGTGTCGATAAGCCATATCGTCGCTTAGGCGTTGGAAAGAAACTACTCGCGCGAGCGATAGGGACGTTTGCCGATATCAAGCAGTGTTTTTTATACACTTTACTCGCCGGCAATGCTGGCACGCATCAATTTTACGAAAAACTTGGCTTTACCGGCTCTCCCGGTAGTGCTGATAGAAAAAACTTCTATGATATTCCCCATTCGGATGTGTACCGCTATTATACTCTTGATCTTGCTTTCTCCAGCATGGTAGAAGATAGAGAAGATTAAGAATTCCACAATGGCTCGTACCCGTTCGATTACGCTACGCTTCACTCAGGGCGAGCGGGATTTGCGGGTAGCTAATTTTGAAAGACAGACATGATAAAAAAAATACGCATTATTGCACTATTAATATCTTTAAGCTGCTTTTCTGTCTCCGTCTCAGCAGGCAGCTGGAAAGTGTTCATCTACATGGATTCCGGTGAGGGATTAAGTGATATGGCCATCAAAAATATCACTGATATGCTCCATGCCCAACCGAATGATACAATTGATTTTGCAATTCAGCTCCATGCCTATGATTTTACTGCGCTCAGATATCAGCTCAAAAATAATAAACTTATTTTTATAGAAGAGGTTGCATTAACGGGCAATAGTAAGCAAGATCTTATCGATGGATGCACCTGGGGTTTTAGCAATACACAAGCAGATCATACTCTATTTATTGGCTGGGGGCACGGGTGGGGGATATTAGATCCTGAATGGAACCCAGAGACGCGCGAATGGGAAGTTGATGGCGGAAGCCTCNNCACATAATCATAAAAAAAATCATAAAGGTTTTATCTTTAATGATAATGCCCATAGCTATCTTACCAACCAAGATCTCATTGAGAGTTTAAAATTTGTTAAAGAAAATCTTTTGCACGATAAAAAGATAGATATTGTAGCATTTGATACCTGCATGGGCGCGATGCTTGAAGTAGCCTACCAAATTACACCCTATGCACGTTATCTTGTTGGCAACCAAAGCTGCTCATTGCGCGATGGCTTTAATTATCNNACTTAACCAACAACATGCTCCGCATGAAATAGCACGCGGCATGGTGCGTGCGTTTGACGGTTATTATCGCGAGCATGACGATTCAGGCATCTATACTCACGGAGCGCTCGATTTATCTCATGTTCATGGGGTAAAAAATGCACTCGATGCCGTTATAAAACTCTTATTAGATAACCCAGACTATAGCACTGCAGTTTTACAAGCACGACAAGCAAGCCCCCGTTTTTGCCTGTTTCCGATGTATACAGACTTGATCGCTTTCTGCAAAAATATTGAGCTGGAACTTTCGTTACTTGAACAGACTCCTGAAGTATGTGAACTTAAAGATGCATTACAACCGCTTTACGCAGTAACAGATGAATTTGTTATCGCTCGCTGCGGTGGGGCTACAACTCAAGGCCTTGCGCATGGATTTGCTATTTATCTGCCCTTGAATATCATAGATTCATCGTATAGAAACACACTTTTTGCTCACGAATCGCTCTGGACGCGCTTGCTTGATTCTCGTAATTAATTCTGTTGTTGNNACGCCAAAAAATGCTCGTGCACGTTGCAGCACGCGGTCAAATTCTTCAGTATGCGGCGTGCCTGTATGTGCGCCCTTAATAAAGGTGCCACCTAATACACCAACCTCGCCTTGCGCACTGCCCGGTAATTTTTTAGGGAATATATAACACAAATTACAAGCAGGAAATCCACTATCGGTAGTTTCATTACCCAACTCCAGTTCAAGTGTGTATTCAAGATCTTCAGGATTTTGCCCTTTTAAAAGCAACAAGTGTCCCTGCACCGGCATTAAGGAGCTTGCATCATCAGGCACTAACTCACGCGCGCCAAGGCCTGTGCAATTAAAGACCACCGGGTATGGCAGGTCATCTAAGTTTTTTACTTCTTGTTGAATAAATTTCACGTTATGTACTTCTAAAAAATCCCGTAATTTTTGCATCATGCCAGGAGTGTCAATAAAGACATTATCATCATAAACAACCATAGCGCGCTGAATGCCATTTTTAAAATCTACGGTAACATCCTTTGCAGGTTGCATAACCCCCGCTCTAACGCATGCCTCTACATCAGACGTTGCGCGATCTGCAAAATAGGCAGGCAGTGTACGCGCACCCCCCTTAAAATCGGGATGTTTTCCGTTTGCGATCTGTTGATATACTTTGAATGATTCAGCGATCCACCCATTTACACGGTCCCGAATAGCTTTATCAGGATTACTCGATTCATGTGAAAAAAGACCACCTGCTTTATGTGACGTCAGATTATCAAATTCTCGTGCAATAATTACTTTTGGGGCACGTCCCGATTTAACCAGCATATAGGCTGCGACTAACCCGCTGACGCCGCCACCAAGCACGGCGATATTTTCTACGGCATCTTCTGGTTGCAGCAAATTTACTGCCTCTTGTGCGGCTCCCCATGCCATGGTCCATCCGCCACTACCATGGCCATAATCATGGATCCATGTACCTTTTTTATCTGGTTGGGCCTCACGTTCAATCCGCGGTTGTCCTTCACGACGTGGCCTGTGGCACAATACTTCTTGTAATACATTCTCTCGCTCTAATTGCGGTGGAATAAGATAGCGAATTTCGGTAGCAGATATTTGTAAAACTATAAAAAGAGTTATTAAAATTCTATGCGCCAACATACTGATACACCTTTTAGTTATGAAAGATATTTTAAAGAAGATACCTGGAAAGTGGGAAGATAGTCAATTGACTACTCAAGAAATTATGATTTCTTCTTATTATATGACACCGCGTGCACGCTCACGCCGAATGAGATCAAGCACCTCGTTGTCCCAAATAATAATCTCTTTATTTTTCATCATCCAAAGGTGCCTCTTGCACGTTCAAGCCCAATTAAATCAAGTACCCCATTTTCCCAAGCATTGAGTTCTGCTTGCGACATCGCATCAAATTTCGCAATCTGATCTGGCCTATCATGACTGTGCGCGTAGCAAAAGGCGTGCATCCTACCATTCGAAGCGCATCTTTTTGAAGCTAATTCGATAGCACGCACCAACCAGCGCTCCCCGCCAAATTGACGGACAAGACCTTCCCGTTCAGCTTGAGGCAGATCATAGATGCCGCCATGTATAGTCGTCGCCGATGATAACAAAACCGTACTCAATTGCTTAGGTGCTGCCACGGCCTGTTTTCTTGAAGTGATTTCTTGCTGTATTACTTGCGCAGCCTGCTGGCATTTTTCAACGGCAGCCTTTTTAGCAAATGCACAATGCAAGTTGAGAGGCGCCTCTTTAAAAAAATGCTTCGCTATTCCTGTTAAAATGAATTGCTCAGGCATTTCATCTTGTAAAGCGCCCACGAATATCTCAGATAGGGTCCCCGCCGCAGCGATGACTTCTGCCTTAGTGCAAGCGCTGCCATTAGGGGCAATATAGCACTCTGATAATACCTGCGCTTCAACTTCTTGCGATGCGATCGTATAAGCAGCACCGCTTAGCCCGGCAATTGCAACTCCGCTGCGAGAACCGCCACCACCGCCATTACCTGATGAACCACCATAGTTACCGCCATTCGAATTTGATTCACGCTGGCCAGAATCACTGTATTCGCAACTCAATTCAGTGCAATTGGCCAGAGGGCGATCACCGCCTCTAAATTCACATTCCATATGGCAGCCTCGAGCTACCCCGCCGCCGCCCTTTGGGGCAAAGAGTATAATGAACCCATAAAACTG
>PLTG01000043.1 GCA_003165355.1 Candidatus Babelota bacterium
AACAAATGGGTGATTCAAATAAATCTCAATTTAGGAAATGAGCTTAACCGCTCCCTTTTTCATATCAACACACATAAGATTGACAGATTGATAATTTTATACTACTATTAATACTAGAGATTATTATATTTAGTCAATTATTAATACTAGAGATTATTATATTTAGAGGAAATAATATGAAAAAATCACTTGTATTGATGCTTGCGCTCTGCGCAATCACAAAAAACTATAGCTTTGAAGTGCCTACACCTACTGAAGCACCCTTGGGCTACACCCTTTTCTATTTGGGAACCTTGATGGCTCTTAGAAATATGAATTCTGGAAGCTTTATTCAAAAAAATATAAGCGATGCTTTCAAAAAGTATCAAGAGAATTCCGAATATTATGCACGCAATAGCGATAAATTTATCTCGTTCGCACAAAACAATGCCACTCAGGTAGGTGATTATGTCTTTCTAGCCGGTTTCCAAGGGCACAACACGGGCACAGACCCTTTAAATACTGAAAGCTACCAACAGGAAGCATTTATGCTAAAAAATATAAAAACGGGACGTTTAATGACCCTCAATGAAGCGATGAAAGAAGTGAATGCAAAATATGCGTGGAGCAATTTTTATAAACGCGTCGGAATTGCAACCGGAGCCATTGGGCTCGGACTTATTATCCGCGCAGGCCTCAAGACATCGCCCACACTCAATAGCTATTAATGCTATTTCTCATCAAAAAAAACTTTCAGGGAGCTTAACCGCTCCCTTTTTTGCTGTCTTTCATGGTTCGATACATTCTACTTCGCTCTCCGAGCTTCGAAGAACACTCACCACGCCTGTTGTGCCACCTAGCCCTTAGAGAACGACAGCCGGAAGCAATCTTTGCCGTTAGATGGTACTATAAAATAAAAAATCGAGGAAAATCTCATGCCGACCCAGGCTTGGCACAAGGCTTCGCCGGGCGCGGGACTCGTCAAGCGGCGGCGGGCAGGCAGATTCAGTATTGTCTTTATCTCACAAATTATTATAAAATACTCGAGTAACTATACACCCTATCATAATAAAATCATGTCACACGAAAAAAAAGCAGTCTATACTATAGGCCATTCAACGCACACCCTGCCGGAGTTTATACAAATTCTGAAGGCGTATTCGATAAACTATGTTGTCGATATCCGAACTATTCCACGCTCGCTGCATAACCCGCAATTTAATAGCGATACATTAGAGAAAGCGTTAAAGAAAGAGGATATTCTGTATTATCACTTTAAAGAATTGGGTGGCTTTAGACATGCAAAGACAGATTCTCAAAACATGTCTTGGCACAATGCTTCGTTTCGTGGCTACGCCGATTATATGCAGACCAAAGATTTTAAGCATGCCATTACTATTTTGTCAGAACTGGCAAAGAAATATAACATTGTTTTAATGTGCGCTGAGGCTGTTCCCTGGCGGTGCCACCGGTCACTTATAGGCGATGCGCTGGTTGCGCGAAAATTTGAGGTTATTGATATCTTTAGCGCTACGAATAGTAAACCTCATAAGTTGACGCCATGGGCACAGGTAACAGGAACTCAAGTTACTTACCCTTAAAAAATATTTTTACTCGAAAGCCCACCGCCTTAATTGAATTCTGTCGTTTGGATCGATATTCGGCTCTTTTAATTTATTGCTGATGGCTTCAGCAATAGACTCAAACACCTCAGGGTCTAGCAGACCATTTTCAAACTCATCTTTCTTTTTTGCAATAGCAACTAATTGCGTAGCACTTAAAGCTTCAAAATCAGTATCCCTAAATTTATTGAGAGTCTCCGCCGCTACTCGTGCAGAAAGTGATGCAAAATCTATCGCCCCACGCGTATTGTCTTTAGCCGGCTTTAATTCCACATTCTTTTTAATGGCGCCAAAGATATCTCCAACTGGCATAGGTGTTAATGTTCCAGGCTGCAACAAAGACCCGGTCTTCTTCGCTTCTTCGGGTTTTTTTGGTGATTTTGGCTTGGCCGGTAATTCTGGTTTTTTTGACGCAGGTTTTTTTGGTTTTTCTGGAACCGCGGGTTTAAATTTAGAAAGGCCCAATGACGTTCTTATCGTGTCGATATTTGTTAAGACCGATTTATCTGTCACGGTTGGTTGAAGTGCATCTAGCTTGATTTGCAGATTATTTTTGATCGAATCGGGAATTTTAGAAAGCCCCGATTTTTTTGCTTGATCAAAATTCTGCGCGACTTGCAATAAAGAGGCTATAGTGTCTTGCGCTTTCATATCCGTATCCAGTTTTTTTGTGCGCTGAATAAGTGTATTTAAAAAAGTAAACACATCAATGAGTTGTTGAATTTGCAATCTCAAGAGATCTATCTCTTTATCTTTTTTATTAATCTTCCAGGCTTTATCTTTTAATACCAACAAGCTATTAAGAGTGGATATTGTTTGCTCCGCAGTGATAACAGAACTTTTCATTAAATTAGTATAAGCTGTAACTTCATTGCGAATATCCTGAAGCGGGTCTTCTTCATCAAATTCGCTACTTTCTTCTTCTCTAGAAGACTCTTTTTTAATTATAGATGATAGACTACCCGCGATGCCTTTTGGCCCTTCAGGTTTCTTTTCTGTTTGAATAGTACCAGTAATGTCTTTGCCCGTTTTTTTAAGTCCAGACTGCTTATTTACTCTACTAAGTTCTTCGCTTATCTCTTGGCAAAATTCATCCAATCGCGAAAACAAAATTTGTATCTTAGTTAATGATGCATTAGCTTCAGCATGTAAAAAATTTATAAAGCTCAAAAACAGTAGATACTTTTTCACAAACGCTCCTCATTTACTTGCCTCAGCCCAGGTATACCCTTCAGATAGTGTAACCAAAAGGGGCACGTTCCAGTCAACAACCTGTTGCATAACTTCAAGCATAAGTGCGCCGACCCGCTCTTTTTGATCTTCCTGCACAGTTATAAGCAATTCATCATGAATCTGCAAAATTATCTCAGCATTAAGATTTTCTTGTTTTAATCGCTGGGTTAATTTGATCATCGCCAGCTTCATAAGTTCAGCAGTAGTTCCCTGCGCTTGAGTATTGATAGCCACACGGCGCGCGCCTTCAAATAAAGTTCTATTGCGTTCGTAAATAGCCGGGATATAGCGTCTACGCCCCCAAAGCGTTTGCACATAGCCTGTTTCTTTAGTTTTTTCGACAACTGTCTCCATCCATGCCGCAACGCCCGCATACTGCTCAAAATACTTATCAATGTATAATTTTGCGTCAGCATACGAGATATCTAGATCTTTAGATAACCCGAACGGCGTCAGGCCGTAAAGAATACTAAAGTTAATACGTTTACCCAGCTGCCGTTGTGTTCTGGTGACTTCTGCAAGTGGCACATCAAAAATACGCGCAGCGGTAAAAGTATGAATATCTGCATTCTCAGCAAAGGCCTGCATTAAAACGGGATCCTGCGAAAGGTAAGCGACCACGCGTAATTCGATTTGCGAATAGTCAGCAGAGATAAAAATGTTGCCCGGCTCAGCTTTAAACGCAGAGCGGATATGGACACCCGTGTCTTCAGTAAGCGCCGGTATATTTTGTAAATTCGGCTCAGTGCTTGAAAGTCTGCCGGTAGCAACTTGCGTTTGATTAAACGTGGTATGAATTTTACCTGTTTTAGGGTCAATCCACTGGCGCAGGCCCTCAATATAGGTGCTTTTCAATTTCGCAAGCTCACGATATTTGATAATCAGCGCAGGCACAGGGTGTATTTTTGCAAGCTCCTCAAGAACCTCCTGGTCTGTTGAATAGCTTGCTTTGGAAGTAGTCTTTTTGAGTGTAGGCAATTTTAAATGCTCAAAAAGAAGCTCTTTCAGTTGCGCGGGTGAATTGAGATTGATCGCAAAATATTGTGGACCGACCATAGCAATAATGTGCGCGGTGATATCTTCAAGCTCCTTGGTCACTTTGATATTGAGCGCATCAAGCACGGCAGTGTCACAGATAATACCACGAGCCTCCATTGCAAAAAGAATTGATACTATGGGCATCTCAATATCATAAAAAAGCGAAGAAAGCTTTTCATCTTCAAGCTCTTTTTTAAGTACATCGACCAATTTAAATGTCTGGTGCGCATCGGCCGCCGCATATTCTGTCGCCAGCGGTAAGGGCACGTATGAAAAATCTTTATACTTATTTTTTGTCACTACGTCGGCAAATGAGAGCATCGGCTCATTAAAATAGGTTTCAGAAAGTATCTTCAACCCGATCCGCTCATTGTCTTGCCTCAAAAGCCCTGCAGCAACCAATGTATCAAACTCAAGCCCCTGGAGATGCAGCCCAACCGTTGCAAGAGCATGCAGATCATATTTTGCATGATGGAAATATTTTTTAATAGTACCGTCTTGTAAAATAGGCTTAAAATGCTCAAGCACTTCGTGTTGAGATAATTCGCCTTTATGAACATGATCAAAGGGTATATAATAGGCTATTCCTGGCTGAACACAGGCTGAAATGCCCACCAGTTTACAGCGTGTTACCGTGGCGCCATCAGTTTCAGTATCCAGCGCTACCGCCCCCTCTTTTTTGATTTCAGCGATAACCTGCTTTAAGAGGGTACTATCGGTTACGGTGATATAGTCACCTGCCGGTTTATAGACAAGAGCCTCTTTTGCAATAGATTCGCCGCCGGGTAACTCTTTAAGCAACGATTTGAAATCGTACTTATCAAAAAAGCCACGGGCTAACTGCCAATCTTGTGGATTAAAGGCGACGTTTTCTGCTTGCAGGTGCATATCCACGTAGGCAAGCAAGAAGAGCTTCTCGCTTAAAAAGGCGTTTTCTTGTGATGCTTTTAGAAGCTCACGCGTTCTTTCTTTAGGCACTTTATCAAGGTTTTCATATAAATCTACTAATGAATCAAATTGCTGCACAAGCTCAGTAGCACCTTTGGGACCTACGCCCCGTACGCCGGGGATATTATCTGAGCTATCACCCACGAGCGCGAAATAGAAGGGCAATTTTTCTACCGGAAAGCCATAGCGCAACTCTATAGCGCTTCTATCAGCAAATTCTAACTTGAAGGCATCATAAAGCACAATATCGTCGGCAACCACTTGGCCAAGATCTTTATCTGTAGTGATAATCACTACCTTATACCCCTTTTGCGAGAAATCTTTGGCTAAACTGTATAAAAGATCATCCGCCTCAAAACCGGGTTTTTCTACCTGCGGCAGATGAATTTCGCGCGCAAAATCTTGTATAATAAACTTTTGATCAAAAAGATGCATAGGCGCGGCATCCCGAGTTACCTTATAATCAGGGTAAAGCTCATGACGCATAGTCTTTCCCTTACTGTCCCAGACCAGTGCCAGATATTCTGGAGTGAAGGTGTCGATAATTTTTTTCATCATACGGCAAAAGCCATATACGGCGCCCACCTGAGTGCCTGTGGCGGTGGTCATGGGCTTCAGAGCATAGAATGCCCTATATAAAAAGGATGAGCCGTCGAGCAAGTAAACTGTCTTTTTCAAAAAAGTACCTTTCAAATTTATATTTCTGCTATTTACCATATTCAAATATTAAAAAACAATCAATTTTAAGAGTAACTCTTGAAAAATTATATAATTTTGTGGTTATATTACCTTGTTAGGGTTTTAAAGTACATCGTATTTAAAGGGACATATGATGAAAAAGTTATTTTATTTTATTTTTATACCGTTTTTATATTATCAAGTTGTATGGGGAATGCTTGAAAATCAACTTGATGCACAAAAATTGACTGCGGCACTCCTGAGCGCGGGAAAAGCATTGCCTACCGGCAAGCCTAACTTGGGAAATTTAAAGCGGCAAATCCGCGCGGCGAACTTACGCGCACTTTCTGAAGTGGCGCCTACGCCCCAAGTGAGCCCGGTGCCAAGACCGATAGCTGTACACTCTTTAAAAGATGTACAGGAAGGCTTTGAGCAGATTTCTGCGCATGGCTTTGAGTGGGGAATCGATCATTATGATCTTACGCATCCAGCAGTGATACTTAAGGACAATAACGATATTAACTCTTCTTTTGAGCAAAGCCTTAATACTTTTGAAGACCTTGGCGAAATGCGAAAAAATAAAAGAAACAAACTTCGCGACCTTCTTGATAAAAAATCAGAAGAGACAAGTTTATTGAGTAGAAATGTCTACAAATGCCTCTTATCGGAAATAATACAATCAAAAGTAGCAGAATTGCCCGCGAGCGCTGTTGACTTAGAAAAGATCGCTCAGCATGCCAAGAATCATGAAATAAAAGATTTACAAGAAGTGTGCCAGAAGTTACCAGCTATCTATCAAGATGAAATTGAATTAAACACGATAGAATTGTTTTTACGCAAAGATATAACACTTTTGAACGAGCTGATTAAAAATAATAGACAAGATCTCAATGACCCTCTGAATGCAATTGCGGAAGATACCGATGAATTAAAAAATATAGAACCGAAGCACGCGCGAGCAAACAGTAACTCAAAACACAAAAGAAATCAATCCGTCTTTGCGTCTCCAGCGGAGTATACTCATTTCTCTTTCCCGCCAGGTAAAGAAGAATAAGGCAACTCTTTTTAATTCATAGGCCAATGTTATAATTTTATTTAAAGAGAGTTCTTATCAAAGAAGGGTTTTAATGAAAAAAATAACATATATCTTATGCGGGCTATTTGCTGCGCACATGGCGCATGCTACTGAAGCAGCAATATCACAAAAAAAGAATCGCTCAAAAAGTCTGGCATGTTTTTTCACTAATCCGCTCGCTAAACAAAAAAAATTGGAGAAACTTGCCCAGGTTAGTCCCGCGAGCAGCACTATCGAAGCCCAAAATAGAATTATTTTTGGGGGATATGTCTGGCTACTTAACCATCGCGACAGAGAACATCCTGTTGAAATTTTAGAATCTACTCAAAATACAACAGGCTCATTTGAAGACAAGCTAGATCAAAAATCAAAATCTGAAGAACTGTTAAATAAACACAAAATATCGAGTGAATTCAAAAACGAGCGGTCCATCAAAGAATTTAAGATACCTCAAAATGAATTTTACAAGGGTTTATTGGCAGAATTAATAAGTGAATCGATAATAGACTTGCCAAGAGATGCGGGCGAATTGACAGTACAAACCACTTTTCAAAAGCTTCAAGCGTATGCGACGCTCCATGACCTGGAGCACTTGGCCGCTATTTGTGAAGAATTGCCAAAAATATATAAAAATGAAGATGAATTACTTGCCATAGAAGGCACATTACGTAATAAATATATATCCCCTTTATCAAAAAGCATGCCGAAAGATGCAACAAAGAGATCATCTCTGCTTGCCTTTCCCGGGTTGGAGACTGATTTGATAGAAGAAATAGAAGAATAAAAGATTTTTGGCCATAGGTACTCTTTTTATATAAAAAAAGGCATGTTATACTTATTGAAAATATGTTTAAATTAAAGGGTTTTTCATGAAATATTTTCTTATATTATTTTTCTCGCTCGCCTTTTTGAGCAGCCAGTGCTCAGAGGAGTCTGAGATAAGCGCATTTTTAAAACAAAAAAGTCTTACCTTAAGTCAACTATCATTAAGTTTTCAATCTGAGTTAAATGAGCAGGATTCTCCCGATGTATCATGCAAATTTGCTACAGAGCCTCATACGCCCAACACCTCTCCTGTTATCAAACTTTTTGGCCTTGATATTCAATGCCGATTAAATACGCACAAAGTTATAATTACTCCAGGTGCTCGCGATTGGGAAGAGCCAAATGAAGATATTACTGGAAATTCCGCTTTCGATGCGATGAGTAAACACCAAAAAGAATTGCTACAACATAAAGATCTTCTTTTTAGAGCGGGCATGTATCAACAGCTCAGAAAAGAAATTAACAGCCATGGCGACTTTCTCGATCTCCAAAAAATAAAAGAAATAAAAAGCAGCCTGCAAAAAGCAAAAGAGCAAGAGCTATCTCCTCTTATAGATTTTTGCCAGGCTATTCTCAATGAAGAAAAAATCGATTATCATGCTAGAGAAGTAGAGTTTTGCAAAAAATATCTTTCACCAGCTCAGAAAGCTTTATTAAAACTAGGGCTTTATTTAAGCAATTAACAAAATGCATATAACTGTCCGTTTACTCAATGGCTTTCAACAGCCCCTGACCTACAAGGTTCCCGCAACGTGGCAGACAATCCCACAAGTAAGCGACATTATAAGCGTGCCCTTGCAAAAACGGACAGAGCTTGCGTATGTTACGCATATTTTAAAAGACTTTGACCCGAATAAAGAAAATTTTAAAATAAAAGAGGCCATCGGCCAGCAGCCGCTACCGGATGATAAAACCTACCCAGCCTTTATTCAACAACTGGCGCGCTACTATTGCGTGAGCGAATTGACATTCTATAAGCGCTTCGCGCAGTACCTTGACGAATCTCACGAAACTATAGAAGTCGCTCAAGAGACCCATTCAACAGCAAAGTTAACTCTGACTCAAGCACAACAAGCTGTTGCTCAAGAAATTGATACGCTTTGTGACATATCAGGCGCGGGGAACTTTCAGCCCATTTTACTGCACGGGGTAACCGGATCAGGAAAGACTGAAATATATAAGCATGTTGCGCAGCAGTATATCGCGCAGGGTAAAAATATCTTATTGCTCCTTCCGGAAGTATCACTCGCTGTCCGCTTTACCCATATTTTTAAAAATTATTTTACAGATACCGCTCCTGTCTTTGGGTTCCATTCAGCAAGCAGCAAAGCTGAAAAGCGCAAGCTTTGGCAACATATGTATACCGACAGGCCTGCCATTATTATAGGCGTGCATTTGCCGCTTCTATTGCCTATACCACGGCTTGGGTGCATTATCATCGACGAAGAACATGATGTGGGGTACCAAGAAAAAAAGATTCCACGGATTCATACCAAAGAGGCTGCGCTTATGCGGGCACGCCTTATGAATATCCCTGTTATTTTAGGCTCTGCTACACCGTCAGTAAGTTCGCTCTATAATGTTGAACATAAGGGCTGGAAGCTGCTACAGCTTACGCAACGGTATAAAGGGACATTCCCTGAAGTTCGCGTAGTGCAACTTGATAAAAAGAATAAAACCAATTTTTGGATAAGCAAAGAGTTGCAACAAGCCATTACAGAAAAATTGGCGGCCAAAGAGCAGGCAATTATTTTTTTAAATAGACGTGGCTACAGCTTTTTTGTGCAATGCTTCGGCTGCGATTATATCTTCACCTGCACCAACTGCTCAGTCAGTCTAACCTTCCACGAACCTAATATTATTCAATGCCATTACTGCGGTATTAAAAAAAGTTTACCCGCAGCATGCCCCAGCTGCAAAGAGCCAGAAAAACAGTTTTTCAAAAAAGGGATCGGCACTCAACAGGTGGTCTCACTGTTGCAAAAATTTTTTCCCCAAGCACGTATTGCTCGGGCAGACCTTGATAGCACGGTCAATAAAAAAAAGTGGCAACAGATAGTAGAAGATATGTATGGGGGTAATCTCGATATTTTAGTGGGCACACAAACTATCACTAAAGGGTATCACTTTCCCCGTGTTACGTTGGTGGGTATATTGTGGGCAGATAGCAATATCCATTTCCCTTTCTATGCAGCAGCTGAGACGACATTATCGCAACTAATTCAAGTTGCAGGACGGGCGGGCAGAGAGACAGATAATGGGTTAGTTGTAGTGCAGACTATGGCCCCGCATCCTATATTTTCGTTTATTAATGAAAAAAATTACATCGATTTTTATGCCTATGAGCGTGCCTTTCGGCAAGAGTTACGCTATCCACCTTTTGTCCGCTTTGCAGAAATAGAACTGCGCCATGAAGACGAGCATCTTGTCGCGCGTGAGGCGCTGGCGTGCGCTGAATTTATTGAGCAGCTTGCGCTTGAGCAGAAAAAAGAGCTGACTGTTTTAGGGCCCGCGCAGCCCATGGTGCATAAAATACAGAATATTTTTATTCAGAAAATATATCTAAAAAGTGAATCGATAAAAGATATTATTTTTGCTTATCAGCAGCTTTCACGCATGAACATTAAAAGCAAACACTATTTTACCCCTAATCCACTTTCATAAAAAAATATTTACGGAAATGGGCAAGCTCTGCCATGGACTCGTGAATGTCTTTAAGCGCTCTATGCTCTTTGCTTTTTGCAAAATCTTTATGCACATCTGCAGGGTACCAATTATTTACTAAAACTTTGATCGTAGATACATCGATAATTCGATAATTAAAAAGCGCATCAACTTTTGGCATATATTTTTTTAAAAAAATCTTATCTTGATAAACACTGTTTCCAGCAAGATAGGTGTTTTTAGAGTGGCAATAGGGCTTGAGCGCAGAGTACACCATATCTTCCACCATGCTCAAGTTTGTTGTCGATTCTGCAACTGCTTGCATGAGCCCGGATTTAGTGTGTTGCCCTTTAACCCACGGGTCCATTTCTGGCAAGTCACGCATGTCATGATGCACTGTTGCCACGATCCCTTCAAAGAGTATATTGTTATTAAAATCTGAAACTAATGCAGCAATTTCCAGTATGGTATCGACGTTGGCGTTCAGCCCGGTCATCTCAAGATCAAGCCAACAGAGACGTGATTCTTTTGATTCTAAAATTTTTGGTTGAATAGTAAGCATAAAAAAACCTTTTTTTACTTCTTTTAAAAGAATAATTATAGTACACTTTTTGATAAGATTTAGTATAAGAAATTACATAACATATTGTTATTACCTATGACAAAAATTTCAGTCGGCGTGTTAATGGGCGGCATGTCGCTCGAAAAAGAAGTCTCATTCAATTCAGGCAGAACTGTCTGCGATCACCTCGATACGCAAAAATATAACGTTGTGCCCCTTTTTCAAAATAACTCAGGGCAATTGTATATTATTCCGGCAAAATTTCTCTGTCGCGGAAAAATAAGTGATTTTGAGCATAGATTATCTACGGAAGCTCAGCGTATTTTTTGGCATGATTTAAAAAAATATGTAGACATTATCTTTATCGCCCAACATGGCCGCTTTGGCGAAGATGGATGCTTGCAAGGGATGCTCGAGTTTTTAAAAATCCCCTACACCGGCTCCAAAATTTTTGGTAGCGCATTAGGGATGGATAAATTTTTGCAAAAAACTTTTTTAGCACTCCATGGGATTAAAACTGCCCAGGGAATTTTAGTGCATCCAGAGCATATTTCAAAATTATCAGATATATTTCTTCAAGAATATCGTCTTAACTATCCTCTTATCGTAAAACCGGTACATGAAGGATCAAGTTTTGGCGTAAAAATTGTACATGATATTTTAGAACTTAAAGAGGCCGCCCACAAAGCTGCGCATATCTTTGAAGGCAAAACACAATCGATAATAATCGAAGAAAAAATTGAAGGCATGGAATTTTCTTGCATCGTTACNNAGATAAAGACACTATCTTCGATTACGAACAAAAATATATGCCTGGCCGCGCCACCAAATGGACACCGGCACGCTGCAGCGAAGAACTTTTAATAAAAATTGAACATGTTTGCCAAGATGTCATGAAGGCTCTCGATTTTTGTACCTTGGGAAGAATTGATGGTTTTTTAACCCCAAATGGGGATATCATTATTATCGACCCCAATTCGCTTTCTGGGCTGGCACCATCAAGCTTTGCATTTGTGCAGGCTGCTCAGAAGAAATTAAACCATGCCAAATTTATACAACAATTACTTGAAACTGAGATGAAAAAAAATCAATCTATCAACAAAGATACCGAACCATTGCTCGAACACATGAACCACAAAGTAACACGCGAACCGCATAAAACAATTGTTGCAGTTATTTTTGGCGGCGCTTCTCACGAACGAGAAATATCCCTTGAATCAGGAAGAAATGTTATATATAAGCTCCCTTTAGATACCTATCAAGTGCTGCCTATTTTTCTTTCTGAGCAACTTACTTTGCATATGGTCACCCATGAGCAGCTTGTTCTTAACTCTACGCAAGAGATTCAAGCATGCCTAGAAAAATCGCAGCGATGGACGCTTGAAGATTTGCAAAACAATGTCGATTTTGTCTTTATCGCTTTGCATGGTGGCCACGGGGAAGATGGCTCGTTGCAAGGCGCACTCGAAATGCTGCAAATCCCTTATAATGGTTCTGGAGTGCTTGCAAGTGCACTATGCATGGACAAATACAAAACTACACAGTTTTTAAAATCATGCGGATTCAATACACCCCGCAATGTGCTTGTTCCCCTACAAGAACAACATTCCGATTTTTCGGTACCACCATTTCCACTTATAATAAAACCGCATAACGACGGCTGCAGTGTGGGCGTGCATAAAGTTGAAAATGATGCGCAATTACAAGCAGCGATCACGTTGTTGAAAAACAATGGGTTTGAATATGCGCTTATCGAGGAATTTATTCAAGGCATGGAACTGACCGTAGGCGTTCTTGGTAACAGTAATGTACAAGCGTTGCCGCCAAGCGCTACTATTGCTACACAAAGTATCTTATCAATTGAAGAGAAATTTCTTCCGGGGGCCGGAGAGAATCAAACGCCAGCGCCGCTTTCTGCCGCTTCGCTTGAGTTGGTGCAACGAGAAATTGAAAATATCTATAAAGCTATCGGCTGTTCTGGTTATGCGCGTCTGGATTGCTTTTATCAATCAGAAAAAATAAGCCCTACCGGCAAAGAATGCGTGGTGCTTCTGGAAGTAAACTCATTACCAGGTCTAACACCCGCTACAGTTATTTTCCATCAAGCGGCTGAAGTTGGCATGAGCCCCGGCGATTTTTTACATAAAATTATTGAATTAGGCTTTGAAAAACATGGTAAACCTAAGCATCTGACAACACGCACCGCTGAGACATCAGAAAACGAAATAGCTCTTGCATAAATAGTTAAGCCGCTTGTGCCGCTCGAGGAAATTTCGCAAGCTTCTCGTACTGATTGCTTAAGCTCACTATCATAAATAAACCTGTATGGAGTGTTACTTTAGTCATATCGTTATCAACAAGAGATTGATCAATATAGGGAGATACCATAAAGGAACCTTTATCTATCGACCGGGCAAGCTCTCGCCTAATATCATTCGTTGAGCGGCTTTTATCTTTCTCTTTTATAAAAGCTGTGGTTAACGCAATAAGTGCATCAAACCAACAGAAAATATCTTCTGCGATCATCTCATATTCAAGCTTGAAGATAGGGTAATAGATCTCTTTAATAACTTTATTTTGTGAATTTTGTAATAGATTAATGTCTTGAGCGGCCTGCTGCAACTGCTTTATTGAAAATCGTTGCAACAAATCGACGCGTAACTGCATGAGCTTATTTAAAAACTCGGGAAGTGTCTCGCAAGAGGCAACTGCTTTATATGCTTTCGGGTACCAGGCAACTGTCTCTAAGCTTCGCTTGCTAAAACCCTCTAAGCGCGCCAATGCTTGGTTATCTGACAACGGTATTTCTAGCCGATTACCATCAGCATAAAAATCAACTAAGTTTTTGATATTTTCTTGAAGTTTTTCGCTCATTACGAATAAAAAGTTTAAATAAGTAATGTTAGCTTGATCGTGATAATTATTTACAAAAAATCGACCAAATAAAGGGGATAGTGTGTTCTCAACAAAATTATTTGACTCATCTCTCGCGCTCTTATTTTTCGCAAGCAGATACAATAACTTATCTTTTGTCTGGCTTGCCTGAAAAGTATCCTGCGGCATTAAAATCGATATGCTATCTGTGATAAAAGTTTTTAGATTTTGCGTGGCCGTATCAAGCGTCATTGCCTGTAGACTGCCAAATAATGCGACAAAAGAGAGATAGATAAACTTCATATACTGGCCTCTTAATAATAAACTTATTATTGATTATAAGACCATGATAACAAAGTTATCGAGAGAAAAGATAGAGTTTTATGCCCTTTTAACAGACAGAATGCCTGCCATATCAATAGTTACAAGGCACCCAATAACTTTGACTCGTTCTTCGGGAGAGATAGAAACAAGTACTTTCGCCTTCGCCTCTTCGCGGCTCACTACCCCACGTTCAAATGGCTTGGCGCCTATAACGCCCCTCTCGTCTGACCAGATATAGAAAGTACCCTCTTGCGTAACCAGCTTCAGAGCATCGGACGGGAAATAGGGACGATCCTGGGCGATATCCAAGAGATTTTTCTTCAATTCACTATAGGGAACTTTTACAATCATCTTTTTGCTCACCTGTGGCTTAATTTCAATCTCTTGAACTGACGTTGACAAGAGAGCCTTTGCTGCAGAATTATTGGCAACAGCGACAATTCTTATACAATCTTGCCCGGCGCATTTCTGTGAATCTGCCTGCAATACTAATGTGAACAAGCAGATTGTAGCTAATACTATTCTTTTTAAGTTCATAAACTCTCCTGTAGTTTATATAGCGTATATGGCACCAAGTGTTGAAACTTCAAAATCGGCCAGTAAGCGCATATTAATTGCTTCATCTGCTGAGATCTCAATTAACCATCCCGCATGTTGCGCACTGGTCAAAAATGCCCCTTCAAAGCTTTTTATCAACTCCATAGAATAGCCTTCAAGCAAATAGCATCTCATTACTCCCAAATTACCAGCAAGCAGATAAGTTCTTTCGCCAATAGTCATACGTATGGCAAAAACAGACGTTGGTTCAGCTGGTGCGTGATAATCCAAGAGCTGCATAAAGCGTCCAGCAGGGACCGTGAGTGCATATTTATCTTTTTGGCCATAATACACAAAGACGGGAATATCAGATCTATTAATTATATAGGAGATTCTCGCCTGAGCTCCAATGGTTAAGCACTGTGCGAGGCAGAAAATCCCGAATATTACTATTTTTTTAACATTTTTCATAAAAATTGAGTCCTAGAAATTTTATTATATCTATAATGTATTAGTTTAACATTTAAATATATTTTTTCAACAAAGCCCCCAGCCAATCAGCGGCCCTTGGATAGAAATTGCAGCGATTTGCGCAATAATTGGTCAAATGCAAAATTCGAAGCCCCTTCAACTCCTCTGAGTTGATCGACTGCCAAAACAATCTCCTGGCGAGAGTACCCAAGTGAAAGAAGTGCTTCTGAAAGATCCTTTATATGTATCGCAAAGCCGGTAGCATTTCCTGCGACTGAAAGGGGTACAATAAATTTTTCAGCCTTCTCTTTTAAATTTAAAATAAGGGTCTCCGCCTTCTTGCGACCAATGCCACTCACAGAACTTAATAACGACACATCTCCAGATACTAATGCATTTATCAAGGTCGACACAGGAAAAGCAGAAAGAAGCGCCAGCGCCATTCGTGGGCCAATGCCTGATACGCTTATAAGTAGGCAGAACAAATCTCGCTGGGCGGTTTCGATAAAGCCGAACAACGCGGGCCCATTTTCTTGGTTCCAATGCATATAGGTATGCAATTCCAGCTCACTGCTGGTCGCTGCAATAACGCTGACTGGAACGCTTATCTGCATGCCAAATCCACCCATTTGAAGCACTACAACGTCATTTTTTTGGCTCTGTACTATGCCCTTCAGAAAACTTATCATGAGATTTTTCCTAAAAATAATATTTATTACAAGCTCTTTATTGACAAATATAGAGCATATGATACCTTTCTAACTATGCAAGTAGCTGCGAAAAACAGCAAGATGCGGGAATAGCTCAGTTGGTAGAGCGTTGCCTTGCCAAGGCAAAGGTCGCGGGTTCGAATCCCGTTTCCCGCTCCACTAAACTCTTTATATTTATATATCACAGTGTTAACCTTCTATTTCGTTTAATCTTACTCACGTATTCTCAAAGGTATATACATGAAATCAATCATTCAAGAGGCGTCATCCATTGCTAAAGCAGTTGAAGAAGCCTGGAATAAAGCGCAAAAGCCTCAACAATTTTCTGTTAAAATTCTTGAAGAGGCTGAAAAAAATTTCCTTGGACTCACAAAAAAATCGGCAAAAGTAGCAATCTTTTTCGATGAGCCTCAACTTACTAAACCTTCATCAATGCCTACGGCCCACAAGCCAGCAGCCCATAAACCTGCCGCTCGTCCTGTAGCACACACTACGCAGCCACAATCATCTTACGCTAAAGCTTCTGCGGCACAAACTCGACCAAATCAACAGAGACCTTCACCGGCACCACGCCCTGTGCAACAAACGCAACAGACTGCTGCACCTGCGCAGGCAACTCAAGCCCCACAGCCTAAAAAACAATTTGAGCCGTTATGGAATCAAGAGATGGTGGATCGCACTCAAGAATGGATGCATACTGCTCTTAAAAATTCAAATAACGATCATGTTAAATTTACTATTGAACCGCAAAAATTTCACTTGCGTATCACTCTTTCATCAGCAATTTTACCTGACCCGGATAAAGAAAAACAGCTTCTTGCCAGTTTTTCTGCACTTATTTTAGAGACGCTTAAACGCACCTTTAAAATGTCATTGCGCGGGCATAAAATTGTATTAACCCATCAGCCACGATAAATGCTAGATATCCGCAACGTTATATTTTCTGATACTATTGTAGCCCTCTGTACTCCGCAGGGGAATGGTGCCTTAGCGCTTATTCGTATAAGTGGTAGCCAAGCATGGCAAATAAGCGCCCTTATCACGCGACTCAAGTCTGGCAAAAACTTAACAGAAGTGGCATCTCATACCATCCACGCCGCAGATATATACGATACTTCTAGTGCTGTCGATGCCGTTATGATATTCGCATTGCGCGGCCCAAAGACCTTCACCGGTTATGACACTATTGAGATCACCTGCCACAATAACCCTTTAATAGTCCAAGCGATTATAGAGTTACTTATCAGGCATGGCGTTCGACCCGCGCAACAGGGGGAGTTTACCCGTCAGGCTTACGAAAACAAAAAAATAGACCTTGTGCAGGCAGAGGCTATCAATGAGCTCATCTCCGCTCAAACTCAAGCGGCTCTTAAAAAATCACTCTCTCAGCTACAGGGAAGCCTCAGTGGCATCATGCATACCATAGAAGATGGACTATGCAGATCTATTGCCTGGTGTGAAAGCAGCTTTGAGTTTCTTGATGATGAAGGCGATTTCCATAAAGAGATTTATCATTTTTTGACATTGCTTACCCAACAAATAGACCCCATTTTACAGGGGTATGCGGCCCAGCGGCAAATCCGCCAGGGATATAGAATCGCATTGATCGGCGGCGTTAACGCGGGCAAATCGTCGCTTTTTAACCTTTTAATCGGCCAAAAACGGGCTATTGTCACCCCGCTTGCCGGCACTACGCGGGACAGCATAGAAAGCACCGTTATTATGGCTGGAATAACGACCACGTTCATCGATACGGCTGGCTTACGGACAACTGCCGATGTTATTGAACAAGAAGGTATCGAGCGCTCTTATGCCGAAGCTCATGCTAGCGACGTTATTTTATTGGTCATTGATGGCAGCGCCGAATTAACGACCCAAGAGCGGGAAATTTATAGCGATCTTATTGCAAAATACCCCCAAAAAATTATTTTTATTCAAAATAAAGC
>PLTG01000021.1 GCA_003165355.1 Candidatus Babelota bacterium
GTTTCTTGTATATTCATAGTTTAAAAAGTGTACATGAATATACTTTTGCCGGCAATTTTAAATAAAATTTATTGACCTGTATTTTCGGGGTAGATAAGCGATCTTAAATTACTGATAGTGCCTGTAAAATTAAAAAGTGTTTGAGCAAGCTGTCTTTGAGTATATTCAATGGTACTTTCTTGAGGCCCACGTGGACTCTCTTTTTTCATCTGCTTGGCAATAGCATCTTTATCAAGTGTTAACAAGAAGTCTTCCGCATTTTGAGCATTCGTTATAAAGTCGATAAGCTCTTGAACTTTATTTTTTTCAAAATCGAGTTCGGTAAATTCTTGTTCTTTCTCCTTCAGTGATTCGCAGAGCTTTGCATTTTCGGCATCATACTTTATTTTCAATTCCTCGCATGCTTGCTTATATTCCTGAAGCGCCTTTGTTTTTCCCAAAAGCAGAGCTCGTTTATCGGTCTCGTTTTCCGCTAATTTACTTTCAAGGCCTTGCTTTTTTTGACCATGCTCTTTTAAGAGTTTGCCAATTGCTTGGTTTCTTGCAGTCGTACTTGCTTGTTGAATTAATCCTATGTTTCTTTCTATGGAGTATGGGTCATCGTTGACATTGATTGCATTCAGGCTCGTGATTAAAAAAAAAGTTGAGGTGGCGATAATTAATTTTTCCATCATATCTTTCATAGCTTTTTGTACATTAAAAACCAAATATTTCCGCAAATAGCGCTTTATGTTCCAAATAATCGAGCACTTTTTTATTTGATGAAGCGTTTATTTTTGAAGGTTCTTCTTTTTTTGAGATAACTTTCTCTCTGTCGAGCAAACCGGTTTTAGTTAGGATACCTAAGGTTTTTTGTGGCGAAGGCTCACTCGCTGATAGTGATAGAGATAAAAAGATAGGCGTTATGGTGATAATTATTTTTTTCATCATACTTTCTTTGTAATTTTATGTGGATACCAAAAGAGGCGCTGGATGCGCCTCTTCAATTATAAAACAAAATAAATTATTAGTAACCAAAAAGGCCCCAGAAGCCGCCTACTGATTTTACTATTTTTTGCGTAGCTTCAATTTTAGGAATTGCAAATTCGGCTCTTTCTTCTTTTTTATTGGTAAGTTTAGCGCCTAATTCTTTGCTGGCTGATTCGGTTGATTGAAATTGTTTTTCAGCTTGCTGTAATTTTGCGATCGCATCATTCTTTTCAAGCTCTGCATGAAGTAATAAGTCTGCAAGAGTATTTAACTCTTTTTGTTTGATTGCTTTTTGCTCTAAAATCTCTTCAACAGTTTTTTTCTTTTCAGCAACAGGTTGTTGGCGTAATTCCATAGCGCCTTTGTCTGTCGCAAGCTTTTCTTCTAATGTCACTTCTTCTGAAGAAAGAGTTTTAATTTCTTCATCTAAGCTTATTATCGATTGTTTTGCTGCTAGTGCTTGTTGGAATAATTTTTCTTGAATAGCTGCATCAAACGCCGCAAGGTTATCTTGATCTATGGTTATTTTTGCTTGCTGAATTTGATTCAGAACCAGCGCATATAGTTCTTTTTCTGATAAGTTTTCTTTTTTAGTTGCTTCGGCGTAGGTAAGTTCTGGGGTTGTTACCAATCCTGATTTGGCGTGAAGTGCTGCGCATGTGAGAAGAGCAAGAGATAGGTATTTCATATAAATACTCCTTACATAGATAGTATGATTTCCTAGAGATAGAAATTTCTTTTCTATCCCATGAACTGTACTACATAGAATATTTAAATTCAAGGATTTTCTTATTGGTGGGTTTATAAACTCACTATTTAAGATTTCTTTTCCACTCAAGTAAGAACGTTTTTAACGGCTCAATGCCCTCAGCGGTGTTCGCTTGAATCATGATATGGGGCTGGTAATTTCTAAATAAGAAATCGGACATCTCTTTATTCGGCAATTTGTCTATCTTATTAAAAACATAGACCATCTCCTTATCGCTCGCGCCTAATTCCTCAAGAACATCATGCACAACCGTGATATGCTCTTCCCAATTTGAATCAGATGCATCAACCACTTGAATAAGTAAATGTGCATGCTTTAATTCTGAAAGGGTAGACTTAAACGCTTCAATAAGTTTATGGGGAAGTTGTTGGATAAAGCCGACCGTGTCAGACAAGAGCCCGATCTTCTGTTTTTCTATAAAAAGTTCGCGGGTGGTCGTATCAAGTGTGGCAAACAGTTTATCTTCAGCAAGCACCGAGCTTTTAGTAAGTTGGTTAAGTATAGTAGACTTGCCCGCATTAGTGTATCCAATAAGACACATAAGCGGCAGTTCGCTTCCAAGCCGCTGTTTACGTTGCGTCTCGCGGACCGTTTGAAGTTTAGCTAAATCGCGGCGCAGTTTGAGCATGAGATGTTCAAGATGTTGGACCTCTTTCTCTTTCTGGGTCTCTCCAGGGCCACGGGTGCCAATACGGCCGCCTTGTTGCGACATATACAGACCCTTGCCACTCAAGCGCGACTTTTGATGCTGCAGCATGGCAAGAGCAACTTGTGTTTTGCCTTCTGCCGATTGTGCACCTTTTTCAAAAATTTCTAAAATTAAGTCGGTACGGTCAAAGACACGGCAACTTAAAAGACGGCTGAGGTTACGCTCTTGTTGAGGCGACAGCGCGTCAGAAAATATGACCTCTTGGATATCCTCTTTTTTAACCAAAGCGATAACATCTTCAAGTTTTCCCAGCGTGAGAAAGGTTGCAGAATCTATAGAGCGGAGCCTGATGGCAACAAAATGCTCAGCTGATACGCCATTAGATTCGGCAAGACTTTTGAACTCTTGGTAATATGATTCAATGTCTTTAATAGGGTTAAAGGGCGAGTGAACGCCGATCAATAGGGTTTTTGGTTGTTCTATAGGAACAATTGATGTCGGTTTTGTCATTACCGCGTACTCATTTTCAGGTTATTATAATAATGCTATATTAGAAGAGTGTACCGTTCATATACTATTTCTACAAGTTTAATGCCGTTGAGGTTACCCTATGTTTGGCTCTTTAACTGAAAAATTTTCTGAATTGTTCTCCCGTTTTACCACACCAAGCTCGGTTACGCCTAAGGCGGTGTCTGAAGCGATGGAGATGGTAAAAACTACTCTGCTTGAAGCAGATGTTCCTTATGACGTTATAGAACATTTTATTCAGCAGGTTCAAATTGACCTAGCGGGCAAAAAAATAAGCGGATCTTTAAAACCAGCTGAGTTGGTAATGAAGGCAGTGCATGACCGCATAGTAGAACTTTTAGGGGGTAAACAGAGCGCCAAGGGCTTTTCGTTCCAGATTCCGAGTGTTATTGTCATGGCCGGTCTTCAAGGCTCTGGAAAGACCACCACGCTTGCCAAATTGGCCTATATGATCCAAAAAGAGGCATCAAAGCGCAATAAAAAGCGTAAGATACTGGTCTGCTCGGTCGATTATTACCGTCCGGCAGCGCGTGAACAGCTTGAAATTTTGGCAAAAACGGTGGGCGTCGATTATTATGCCGCTCAATCAACCGACCCAGTGGCTGCAGCCGCTGAGGCGGTTCTCTACGCTCAGAAAAATCACTATGAGCATTGCTTTATCGATACGGCAGGCAGACTTCACGTTGATCAAGAGTTGCTGGGAGAATTGTCGGGAATTATCAAACGAGTTAAACCTACCTATACTTTCTTAGTGCTTGATGGCATGATCGGCCAAGAGTCGCTGCGCGTTGCCCAGGCATTTGAAGCTATTATTAATGCAACCGGGGTTATTTTAAGTAAAATGGACGGCGATTCTCGCGGTGGCGCTGCCTTTGCCTGCTACTCTCTGGTTAAAAAGCCGGTTATCTTCATGGGTACTGGTGAGAAGGTTGATGATTTAGAGTATTTTAATCCTGAGCGTATTGCAAACCGTATTATCGGGTTGGGGGATATGCACACTCTTATTGAAAAGGCAGAGGAGAAGATCAAGCTATCTGACCAGGAAGATTTGCAAAAAGCTTTTTTGAAGGGCAAACTTACATTACAGGACTTTGCTAAACAGCTTGATATGATGAGTTCCCTGGGGAGCCTGTCGTCACTTATGAAGTATATCCCAGGCATGTCCGGGATGAAGGTCGATTCGGCTCAACTTGAAAAGGGTGAGCGGGAGATGAAAAAATTTAAGGCGATTATCGGTTCGATGACCCCAAAAGAGCGAACCGGACGAGCTATCATTACTGAATCTCGTCGAAAACGGGTAGCTCTAGGCTCGGGCACAACGCCACAAGATGTGATATTATTGTTAGAAAGATTTGAACAAAGTCAGCAATTTGTTAAAATCTTAAAGAGAAGACCCAATTTTTAATGGGTGTATTGGTGCGTCGAACGCACTGCTTATATTGAAAGGTTTACATGGCAGTTAAAATTAGACTTTCCCGTATCGGGAAAAAGAATGCGCCGTTCTATCGTATAGTTGCGATTGATGAGCGTAAAAAGCGTGATGGCGCTTCACTTGAGATCTTGGGTACCTATAATCCACGTTCAGGCGAATTTGTTCAGTTTCATGAAGAGCGTATCCAGCATTGGGTTGGCCTTGGTGCAATTGAAACAGATGCAGTAAAAAAATTACATAAAGCGTACAAAAAAAATCAATCTGTTCAGGCAACTGTTTCAGAAGCTGCTGCTTAAAAGTAGTGAGTACAGACTCACCTTACCATAAAGATTATGTATGATACGTTTATTTATTGAATCTATTGTAAAAGGTCTTGTCGATAACCCATCTGCTGTAGCAGTGCAAGAGATGCCGGTTGAGAACAGCCCTTTGTATGTCATTCAAATAAAGGTTGCAGGAAGCGATATTGCTCGAGTCATTGGCTCAGAAGGCCGTGTCTTTAGGGCATTGCGTACGGCATCTAATCTTCTTGCTCCGGGCCATATTAAAGAAATTGTTGTTGACGTCGCTTAGTCAACATCATGCGTGAACATTCATCATGAATATCTCAGTCGTTACGCTTTTTCCCGCTCTGTATAAACCTTTTTTTTCAACAAGTTTAGTCGAGCGCGCACAAAAGGCAGGTATTATAGACCCTCACGTCTATGACCTGTTTTCGTATGCTGCGCCAAAAGAGCGCGTTGATGGCCCTACTTTCGGCCATGGCGCAGGGATGGTTATAAAACCAGAGATTGTCGAGCGTGCGGTAACTGATCTTGAAACTAAGCATGGTTCTGCCTATAAGGTCTTTTTTTCGCCACGAGGCAAAAAATTGGATCAATTGTCATTGCATCTTTTATACGAGCGTATGCGTCAGCAGCAGAAGGATCATCTTATGCTCCTTCCGGCTCGTTATGAGGGCATGGACGCCCGCATTGAAACGGAATATGCCGATGATATTATCTCAATTGGTGACTTTGTGTTAATGGGTGGCGACTTGCCGGCAATGGTTTTTCTTGAGGGGCTTTTACGTTTCGTTCCGGCTGTTGTGGGTAAATCTGAATCGGTTGAGCAGGATTCGTTCACCGGTCCTTTTGTTGATTATCCAGAATACACGGCACCTGTTGAATGGAAAGGGCATACCGTTCCTGAGATTCTCCGTTCTGGTAACCATAAGGCAATCGCCGATTGGCGCCTGCACGAAGTTGCTCGCGAGTCGGTGGTGCACCATTTTGATTGGGTTCGCTCATATCCGACGCACACCCCAAGCCAAGAGAAAGAGATTCAGCGCTGCTTACCCAACCATTACGTGGTGCTGATGCATAGCGAAGTACTGGTTATTGAAGATAAGGTGACCAAAAAGACAGGGACCACCTCAGTAACCTCTTTGGATATACATGATATTGCCCGTTCTGCAACGACCTATGGATTAAAAAATTATTTTATCGTTACTCCTCTTTCGGATCAACAGGCGATTGTAAAGACGCTTTTGGGCTTCTGGCAGCAGGGTCCCGGCATTTCTTATAATAACCATCGCCATGAGGCGGTTAACCGTGTTATATTGGAAGCCACTCTCGATAATGTTATCGCGCAGATAACCGAGCGTGAAGGGAAACCGCCTCTTTTGATTGCTACTGGCGCTCAAAAAGATGGCCACCCGGGGACTATTACCTTTAATGACCAGGAAAAGGTTTGGGTGCACGACCGTCCGGTACTGATTATTCTCGGTACAGGGCAAGGGTTAAGCCCCGAGCTTATGGAGCGGTGCGATTATCGATTTGTGCCACTTGAAGGCTTTTCTGCGTTTAACCATCTATCGGTCCGTTCTGCTGCAGCGGTCATTTTTGATCGTTGGTTAGGAAAGAGCCCGAGTAAAATCGATAAAAAAGATATAATTGAGAATGACAGCATGAAATTTTTTTAGTATAGTGATAAGAGTAAAAAGTCAAAGTAAGGATTATTATGAAATCAGTAAAATATACCAGAGAAACCATTAAAGACCTCGGACAATACGATCGTGGTTTTCCAAAGTTTCAAGTTGGTGACTGCATCGAAGTTGCATTAAAAGTTAAAGAGGGCGATAAGACACGTCTTCAGATGTTTGAAGGTGACGTTATTGCGATGCACAAAAGTGGTGTTTCTTCTACCTTTACTATTCGTCGTATCGGCGCTAATGGTATTGCTATCGAAAGAATTTTACCCTTTTATTCGCCAGCAATCGACTCTATTAAATACCTTCACCAAGGTGATGTACGTCGTTCAAAACTTTACTATATGAGAAGTCGTATTGGTAAAGCAGCTCGTGTTAAAGAAAAAGTTCTTACCAAAGAGCAAAAAAATGCTCAAAAAGCATCAGTTAAGTAATTGGCTCGCGCTTGGGTTCATTGTTGTTTTACCGGCCTGTTACAAGAAATTGAGTAAACAGCCTGTTTTGCATTATTATGACCAGCAACCAGCCTTAACAACAGAAGCGCATCTTGCAGATATTCCATTGCCTATCCAGGCATCTGTTCATATGCTCAGCGGATCGACTGCTACCACGACAGGGCTCACTTTTGTCAGCACTTTCTCGTTAGCAGATCTGGTCAAGTTCTATGAATTTGAGATGGAGAGGCTGGGGTGGAGACAGTTGCACCTTTTTAGTGTCACTTCTGAAGTGTTACTGGTGTTCGAAAAGCCTGAAAAATTCTGCACCGTATCGGTCCGCCCGGATCATCGAGTGGTTATATTTTTCGGTTCTCGAGCATAAAGATATCAAAAGCCCCCAGAGATGGGGGCTTTTTCATTATTATATGCGCCCTGCGGCCGTGTCCGCCATAGCTGCCGATTAGTTTAGCTAAAAGTTAAAACGAGAGCGACGGCTGGAGCCGCGCGCTAAGGGGCCTTGGCGATAAGTCCCCTTAACCTCCAGTCTACGTTTATCCATGCCTACCGGCTTGGCAAACTACGACGGACAGGCCTGATCGATTACTGCCGTGCCCGCCATAGCTCGCAGAGCGACGGGGGGCGTGAAGCTGAAAACAGTGCGCCACAGCGCACCAAATCTAGATTTGTCGACATATCTTCGCTTCGCTCGATGAGTCTCGGCACGAGATTTTCCTCGACTTCTTATTTTATAGAAATAGCGTTCACCATATTTTTATTGCGAAATGCTAAACATATTCTTTATACTTATAATGTAAAGTAATGAAATAAAACCTAAAAGGATATGGATTATGTTAAAAGTAATGAAGTATTTAACTCTTGTTTTGAGTGTAAGCTCAATAGGCTTAAGTTATGCAGCGGATTTGACAGACGCAGATTGCGAAGCCTTATCTAAAACGGCTGGCGGTGCTGCGGTATTTATGGTGCAAGGGGGAGCATGTACGGCTTCTGGCGATGGTTGGCACTTTTACAAGGGTGCTAGCACGACAGCAAACAAAAAAAGCTCTTAATGTTTGCGGGACTTTTTAAATATAAATGACCGTCTTGACTAATTTTGCAATAAAAAGCCCCCAGAGATGGGGGCTATCTTTTTTTAATCTAAATTTATAATTTAGACGGTCTGGGCGAATTTCGCTAAAGCATCAGATCCTGACCCAGGATATCTGCTGCTGACCAACGCAGCTGTGATTAATGAACCATCAGTATCATGCATAAGGGCATCAAAAACGAATGGGCTGATATCGCAGGGAATCGTATCATTTAATACGTAGGTCTTGATAATAATCAATGCGGCAGTACGATTTTGGGCCACAAAAGGTAATAATTGGTTGTAAAGTCTCATAAGGTCATAATTGTCGCTGGCATCATTAAGTTCTACGCAGAGATATTGTATGTCCTTAACAAACGTTTTAACGATCTCAATATTTGAGGTGTTAAGCGTGTAGTTTTGCCATTGCTGCATTATTGTCGTAATGTCTTCAGCCGATAAGGAGGCTGCAAGTTCTTGGTAAGTAACCGTTTCGGCGTCATAATCGATATTCATGCGGCCAGAGCTTGCGATATCGACAAGAGTTTCTGCGACTATCTTTTTCCCGAGCCCAACAGCTTTTTCGGTGGTATATTCGGCATTCAAACCGAGCGCTGTAAGCGCAATAAGAGCTATAATCTTGTTCATAAAAAAACCCCTGTATGTTAAATTATCCAATTATAATATATTAAGCATAGCAGATCCGCTGTGAATGTAAAGTTTATGGTGAGGTTTTTTGGCAAAAGCAACGCCCAGATAGAGATCCGGGCGTTATCAAAAATAGTATGCCTATTAATTCTTACTTAACAGCAGCAGAGCTTTTTGGTTCAGCAGCCACTGTCTTAGTGTGGTGACGGCAGGTTTTTTCTTCTAAGCGTTTATTTTCTTCTTTAAGTTTTCTATTTTCACGTTTAAGTGCCGCGACTTCGTCAGAAAGTTCGTCTATTTCCTGTACGAGCGCCTTATTTTCTTTGCGCAATTTACGTAATGCCGCAGAATCATCATAATCATCGCGTGGCGCAGGCGCTGCCTGCTGTACCGGCACTTGGACTACTTCTGTACGTGTTGAGCGTGGTTGAGTAAGTGCGTTGCCCAACATGCTCCCTGCGAAACTGCCACCGAAGCTAGCTCCGAAATTTGAGCCATTGCCAGCGTATAGAACTGTTGCGCTTAAGGCTATTGTAACAAGAGTTACTCTGTAAAATATATTTTTCATATGTTTCCCCTTTTTAAATACATACTGTCCCTATCGATAAGTATGCCATAAAGGGTTTAACTATTTCAAGAATGGGGCTTTAGTTATCGCTTTTGTGAGACAGAGACGATAGTGAAATGCACGCTCTGTCAATTCTAATTGAAAAATATTTGGCGCGTGTGGTATACTAGAAAATAGGGAAGTAATATATCGATTCATTAAAGGGATAATACCTATGAAAAAAATAATTTCTATAATCTCGTTATTGTGCATGACACATATGCTGGCGATGCAGCAAGAGAAGATGGACTATCTTTTACAGGTGGCGGCGGAAGAAAGAGCAAAAATAGAGAGCCCGGCGTTTGTTTACAAGTCAACGTCAGTTTATAAGTGCGATTATCCTGGATGCAATAAGTCTTATTCTTTGGAAGGTTCACTTGAAGAGCATAGGTTAACGCACCGACCGAAAAATACACCATGTGATGTCTGTGGGAAACTTTTTATACATGGAGATTCAGTGCGCCAACATAAAAGATTGATGCACGCAGATATCGTAAAAAAATAAGCGATTCGTTTAAAAAGGAGCTTCCTGTTACAAAAGAACAATGGTCTCTTGAGGAATGCCTTCAGGCCGTTCATCGATATTATTGTTTTCTAAATTTATTAAGCGTAAAGCATATAGGTTGCTTAATGGGGTAAAGCTTTCCATGGCACCATCTAAACTATTACCACTCAAATCTAATTCAGTTAAATTGGTAAAAGTACTAAATTCGGGAGGGATAGAATAAATATCGCCATATCCCAGGGTTAATTTCTTTATCTCTTTTGATACTACACCCCAATCAAAATTATGCCCTAGGGTATTGCGAGTGGCATTCAATTCTTTCAAATGAATAAATCTTTTTAATATTTTTTCCCATTTTGCGGAAAAGCGACATCCCTCCAAGGACAATCGTTCCAATTTTTCAGATATTTTATCCCAGTTAGGATCATTAGCTTTCAATTTATTATGCGAAAGACTTAAATCAGTTAAATTAACTAAAGCACCCAATATTGCAGGTAGCTGCTTTAGGCCGTTCGCTCCGATATTGAGCTTCTTTATGTTAGTGCATTTGCTGAGTAAATCCCAGTTGAGTTGCGTAAGATCAACATTATTGAAAAGATTCAATTCCCGCAGTTCAGGACCGGCATGTTTTTTTAATTCGTCATTAATAAACTGAATATCCTGTCCTTGCGCTTCGCGGGGACTTTTGCTTAAATCAAGAATGTTCTCTCCCGCCTGTACAAGTATGATGCTAAAAGTTGTTACATTCAGAGCAGCTTTGTAAAGTATGTTTTTCATGTTATCTCAAGAGTTTTAATTATCGCTTTTTTCTATCTCTAAGTAATTTGCCAACTTATTGATTTTGCCTGCGCCTTGCAGAAGCAACAGGTCGCCATCAGCAAGTTTGCCGCTCAGATCCTGTTTAATATGAGTAAACGTATCATCAAGGGGGCAATAGGAGATAGAAAGATGGGGGTTTTTAGCCTTAAGCTCCGCGACAAAACGTTCGCTGGTGATATCTTGAATCGGCGCTTCGCTCGCAGGATAGATATCGGTGATAATCAAATGGTCAATAGTATCTTGTGAAAAAAGATTTATAAAGTCGTTCCAGAGACCGGCGGTGCGGCTATACCGATGCGGCTGGAAAGCGACAATAAGTTTTTTATCGGTACGCTTGCGAGCAACCAAAAGAGTTTGGGCAATTTCAGTCGGGTGATGGCCGTAGTCATCAAAAACTAATGCGCCATTATGTGTGCCTTTAAGGGTGAATCGACGATCAATGCCCTTGAAACGTGCCAGAGCGGTAATAATCGTGTGAAAAGGGATATCCAGTTCAAGGCACACGGTGATTCCTGCAAGAGCATTTAAAAGATTATGCCTGCCGGGCATAGTTAAGTATAAAGCACCCAATGGTTGAGAAGCGCCTTTTTTCCAAACCGTGCAGGTCGAAAAGGTTTTTTGTAAATTTATATCCTGCGCATATATATCAGATGTCGATTTGTAGCCATACCGGAGCGTCTTGGTATTAGTGAGGGGAAGAATCTCATCTATGTGCACGTTGTCGTCACACAGTATAGCTTTCCCATAAAAGGGTATATTTTCTAAGAATTTTTTAAAGGTGTTTTTAACATCTTTTATGTCGCTATAGACATCCACATGCTCCAAGTTAATATTGGTTACTACTGCAATGGTAGGGTAAAGTCGCAAGAGTGATTTGTCGCTCTCATCAGCCTCGGCTACCAAAAAATCGCCTTTGCCAAAGCGTGCGTTAGTGGAAATGTTTTTTAAATGTCCCCCAATAATGACCGTCGGATCGGTCTGAGCTTCGATAAGGATATGGGAGATCATAGAGGTGGTAGTAGTCTTGCCGTGTGAGCCGGAGATAGCGATGCTGTACTTTGTCCGCATGAGCTCTGCAAGCATAAGCGCGCGTGATATAGTAGGGATGCCCCGTTGTTGCGCGGCCAGAATTTCAGGGTTATTTTTTTGAATGGCAGAGGAGTAGACCAAAATATCTATTGAGGCGTCGTGACAGCCGGCACTGTTATTACCCTGATAGATAGAGCATCCCAGAAGACTCAAGTCATGAACACTTTTTTGCTCCAAGTCGTTGTCACAACCTGAAATGTGGTACCCCTGCCCCTTGAGGATAGTGGCGATGCCACTCATGCCGATGCCGCCGATGCCGATAAAATGGATATGATTTTTTTTCTTGTACATAATGTTAAAGGGAGCTCAAGCCATAAAGAGAGTAGAAAATCTACTATCAAGATGGCTTGATGCTTTTGGTATGCGATTAAAGAAGTTCGCGCAACTTAAGCAATTTTTTCTGTAATTGAACAATTTGCATCGTGATATCTTCAGGTAGATCGACAGATTGCTGTTTTTTGCGACGGCCGTCTACCGGTTTTTCCGTTACCTGTTCTTGGTCCATGGTGGTAATGCTTGATGCGATAATATGCGCTTCATTAAGAAGTTTTTGAGCATTATTTTTATGTTCCTTAAGATATTTTTTAGCGCCTGATATGGTAAAGCCTTTGGTATACAAAAGGTCTTTGATCAGTTCAAACTTGCGAAGATCTTTATCATCATAAAAGCGCTGGCCGCCTTCAGATCTAAAGCCTTTAATATTGAACTCTTTTTCCCAGAAACGGATGACAAAGCGCTCAATTTCAAGTTTTGTGGCAAGCTCGCCGATGCGAAACTTTTGCTTAGAAATTTTCATAAAATGCTCCTTTTTAACATGTTTTTTTATGCGCTTCCTGCGCGTTACGTGCTAGCAGAATGTAGTTCTTCATGGTATCATATTTATAAATAACGTATATCATTTTAACCGGTAAAGCCTTATGGATACAAAACAATTTTTTACTTCAGTTTCCTTTGCCATAGTTACTACTATGTTAATCAATTATTTTATTATTGATCGGTTCTTTAATAAAGATACTCAAGAGATTAAATCTGGACAAGCTTTTCATGTAACTCCTTTAGAGCAGATGAATAAGCCTCTTGCAACAGAAGTTAATTTTATAGATGAAGATACCGCATTTTTCTCAAAAAATGAACCAGAACTTACCAAAATAGTCACTCCTTTAGCCGATATTGTTTTTTCTTCCCGTGGCGCTACCATCAGCAATTTAACATGCAAAAGGGTCAGTGGCCACGTTGAGACACCCCTTGAAATTATTTCATCAGGAGCGACCGGAGCTTCACATTCGTTCTTAGTGGCGTTTGATGATACCACTCCCCTTAATTACTCTTTAATAGATAAAAGCTATCAGGAAGGTATACACACTCTCACTTACGAATCGCAGAGTGCCCTCGGGATGATAACTAAGACATTTAAGCTGTATGATGACAATTACAAAATCGATCTTCTGGTAACCATTGATCCACGTACCACGCTTAACCCACGCATGCTGTTTACAGCGCCTAAACTTGCAGGGCTCGGTAAAGATTACGATACGGCCCTTGTTAATAGCCAAAAAAATAGTATTCAACGGTTAAAAATGAACGATCTTGTCGATAAGGCATTTGCTATGCCCACACTCTGTGGCGGCGCGGACCGTTACTTTATTAACGCATTTATTAAAAGCGCACCCACTTTTGCGCAGCGCTGTTATTTTGTAACAAAAGATGATCTTCTCGAGTGCATCGTAGAGGGTCCTGAGGTATCTACAAAAAGTTCATGGGAGTTGTCCTGGTATTGCGGGCCCAAAGAGTTTGAATCGTTGCAGGCGAGCGATCCTCGCTTGACCGAGCTACTCGATTACGGATGGTTTGCACCGCTTGCACGCCCGTTGCTCTTCTTGCTTAAATATTTATATAATTTTGTGCACAATTTCGGTCTTGCTATTATCATTCTTACCATTCTTTTAAATTTGGCGTTGCTTCCCTTCACCGCGCGAGGTGACAAGATTTTGCAAAAAACGACCGATTTTAGCAAAAAAATGCAGTACCTTGAGCAGAAATATAAGCATGACAAAGAGCGTCTTGCTCAAGAAAAATCCGAGCTTATTCAGAAACATGGTGCCTTTGACGCACTCGGCTGTGTTTCGTTTCTGTTGCAAACAATTTTCTTTATTGGGCTCAATAAAGTGCTCAGCGCATCAGTTGAATTGTACCATGCCCCATTTTTTGGGTGGATCACCGATTTATCGGTAAAAGACCCCTATTATTTACTACCTCTTTGTGTGTTTTTAGGTATCGTGATACCTACCCTGAATACTTCCGGAGATATTCGCCAGAAGGCGACCACGTTTGCTATGGGGCTGTTTATATGTGGTATTGTGGCGCAACTTTCAGCCGGTTTGGCGCTTTTCATTGTAACTAATGTTCTCACCCGCGTTGTTGTTACGCGTGTGAAAAAAATGCTCAAATAATTATGAATGATCAGTTACCTACCCTTACCAAATTATTAAAACAATTGCAGCAGGTGCCCTATCTCGCTTCAAAGAATTTGTACCGGGTTGCTCACCATTTTTTGCAAATGGATGGACAGCGTTTGGCTCAATTTTGTGCGATCATGCAAGAGGCGCATGCAGGGCTTAAAAAGTGCGACGTCTGTTGCGCGTGGCAGGAACGTCAGGGCGCATGCAGCTTCTGTTCGTCCACCAAGCGGGACACGTCACTCATTTGTGTAGTTGAGACCTGGTACGATCTCTATGCCATTGAAAAAACGGGTGGCTTTCAAGGAGTATACCATGTATTGGGGGGCGCAATTTCCCCACTAGACGGTATCTCACCAGAGGATCTTTCGGTGAGCCAGCTTGTTGCGCGTTTATCCAACGGGTGCACAGAACTTATCTTCGCGTTAAATCAGACGCCAGAAGGTGAGGCAACCTCTTCATATATTGCCCGGAAAATTAATCAGGGTCATCCTGAGCGAACTTTTAAAATTACCTGTTTATCACGCGGTGTGCCGGTCGGTTCTTCATTGGAATCCGTTGACCGTGTTACCGTATTTAAAGCTTTAGCAGAAAGGCGTCTTTTTTGAAACAGTCTTACGCATTTTACGATCGTCGACGTAAAGAACTTATTGATACTCTAAAAAAACAGAACCCAACCATTAAAAATGGCGCGGTCATGCTCCTTGCAGGGTTTGAAGATGGCAAGCACACGTTTAGGCAAGAGTCATCCTTTTACTATTATACCGGGTTAACTGAGCCGGGCTTGGTCTTGATTATCGAGCTGTCCGGGAAGTCCCGTCTTTTTATTCCTGCCTATGCTACTCCACGTTCAGATTGGTTAGTGGAAGAAGTTGTCGCTACGAAAGAGTGCGCACAGAATCTATCCCTGAGTGAAGTGAGCTATCTGGGTAAACCGCAGCAGGGCTACGAGCCGAGCCTTTTAGTCGGAGCAGAGCAGTACCAAGATTTTATTGCATACCTTAAGAATTTGATAGATGCTGGTGGCTCTCTGTTTACGTACACTGCCGTCAAAAAAAACGTGGTCTATCCGATGTTTTTGATGCAGATGCGTACATTTTTACCCACGCTTATGGAGCATCTACGCGATATCAGCTTGCCTATCGCTGCCCAGCGTTCACGCAAAAACAAATTTGAAATCGAGCTGATGTACAAAGCCGTTGAGTTGACCATGGTCGCTCAAGAGGCTGCTGCTCGCGTTATTCAGCCGGGCATCAAAGAATCGATTATTAAAGCGGGCATTGAATATATCTTTGCCGAATCAGAAGGTTCGCCTGCATTTCCATCTATTGTTGCAACGGGTAAAAATAGCACCATACTCCATTACCATAACGGCAATGCTGCGATTAAGCCGAATGATCTTGTAGTGGTCGATATCGGTGCTGAATATGAATACTATTGCGCAGATATCACGCGTACCTACCCAGCATCTGGAACGTTTACTAAGCGCCAACGCGAAGTGTATGAGGCGGTGCTTGCTACGCATGAATATATTGCTACTCTTGCAAAACCGGGCATGTTCTTGCGCAATGCAGAAAAACCTGAGCTTTCGCTGCACCATTTAGCCGTAGCGCACTTGGAGAAAAAGGGTTTTGCCAAATACTTTAAGCATGGCATTGGCCATTACTTGGGCCTTGATGTGCATGATGTGGGTGATTACGCTCAACCTCTTGAAGAGGGTAATGTTATTACCATTGAGCCGGGCATTTACATTCCGGAAGAGAACATCGGTATTCGCATTGAAGATGATTATTGGATTGTCAGTGATGGTGCTGAGTGCTTGAGCGCTGAGCTGCCTCGTGATGCTGAGTCTGTTCAAGAGATGGCGCGAGCGTCGATTGATGATGAAGATGAGGATGACGAAGAAGATTACGATTAATATAAAAAAAGGGGACTGAAAAAGTCCCTTTTCTCAAATGCTAGTTACAAGCACTATCTTTTTAAAACTTTATCTATCAACTTTGATAAGTTTTTTTTCTTTTTTTCCTGAGGTATGTCTTTGCCGACGATTATTTCGGGGGCAATATTGGCATGAACATGGCCCTCGAGTAAATGTTGTATATCGTTAGAAAGTGCTTGGATACGTGCACTTTCTTTATCTTGCAGAGACATTTTTTTATTCCGTATACATTCTTGCTGGCATGCAAAAAACTTTTTTACGGTAGTGGCTGATAGGCTTGCATTATCAGGATTTTCCATGAGCACACTTTCCGCTTGCTTAAAGGTCTCTTCTGTGAAAGGAGTTAGTGATTCTTTATCTTGAACTGTATTGCCATGATAGCCTCTGCGATAACTAACTTTATGTGCACGTTCAGCAACCCCATACCTATCATATTTGATAACATCAAGAAGATACCCTACCAATTCCGGCTTTATGGCGTGGCATATTTGTGCAAGCGTGGTTGAGTCTTTTAGGTAATAATCTTGTTTATCATGCCAATCCCCATGAAAAGGATATTCTGCTGCGAAAGCCCCAGATAAAAAAGTATCGAGATTTTTTTGTTCTTGAGAGTGCATGTTTTCAGGAATTTCGCTCAAGGATTTTCGTATACCATCAAGATCAAATTCCTTTTTCTTTTCTGAGAGTGCATACGTCGACTCTGAGGCATAGCTTATTTTTGGCGTCAGAAGCATAAGAATCATTAATGTTTTGAAATAGTCCATACATCAGTCCTTCGGGTAATGGTTTTGTGGTGATTTCCGCAGATGAGTTTAGATATAATCAGTTATCTATGTCAATTATGGCTACAATTTACTTTTATTTTTAAGGGAATTTGTCTCATAATATAGCTCATCTAGAGAAAAAGGGCTTTGCTCAATTCGTTAAGCACGGTACTGAATGCTTGAGTGCTGAGTCTGTTCAAGAGATGGCGCGAGCGTCGATTGATGATGAAGATGAGGATGACGAAGAAGATTACGATTAATATCAAAAAGGGGGGGACTGAAAAAGTCCCCCTTCTTTTGATTTATTTTTTAAAAAGTCTAATGTTCTCTTCGCTCAAAATCCACCTTATGGAATAAATTCAATTTCAGAAGAGCTCTATGATATCTCTATAATTTACTCGTACTTCTGAGAGCTTTAATCACCTGCGCAAGATCATAAGAAAGTTCGCGTATGGCATTTTTCCATGTTGGCACTACGATGTGGCGATCAAAAAAGTCTTGAATGGTGTCCTTAACAACTGCATCGACATCAAGCGTTGATTTCTCTTTTTCAGCAATTCGTTCAACAATTGTTGTATGAAGGGCAAATACTTCAAATCCCTGCGCTGTGAGATACTGCTTTAAAATTTCGGCCTTAGGGAAGGTAGTCGTCGCCGCGCAGGTGGCACTTATAGAGATTAAAAATACTTTTAAGATACTGTTATTTTTCATCACGCCTCACTTTGATTTTTTCATGTGCATTGAGTATAGGCCGTGCGGTGGTTATTTGTCCAATAAAAAGGGACAGTTTTTTACGCTGTCCCTCATGAAGAAATAGTTTATAGTCTTTAAAAAGATTACTTCGTTGTACCTTTAAGTAATTCGTCTACTCGTTTTTGAACCTTTTCGCTTTTTATAGTTGTTTGCGCGTTTAAGACATCTCTAAAAAAAGCGCATGATTCGCAATTGGTTTTTTTGTTTAAGATCCCAATCGCATCTTTATGGCGCTTCATGAGTCGATCATTAGTGGGCCAGCTTTCTTTTCGAATGACCCCATCACTGTCTTTTTCTAGCGTTTCAATGAGATATGTCATAAAATCAAGATCAATGGTGTGACAACCCAGGGCGAGGTAAACTTCGTTTGCTAAGGTAAGAGTTTCACCGAGCCAGCCCTTATAAAGATTTAATCCATGGGAAAGAAGGTCATATAAATCATTTTGCTTTTGTGTGCGTTGCTCATCGGGGATAGAGCCTAGTTCTTTTCTAATTTTTTCTATATCGTATTTCTTTTTAATCGGTTGTTCAGCTGGCAATGCAAAAAGTGGGCTTGATGCTAAAAGAGTTATAACTGATAGTTTTTGTAGTAAGTTCATAAAATGCTCTCTTGTTCTTTAAGAGTTTGTATATATTTCTCTGAACAAGTGTACGGCGATTATCAATTTTGTCGATTATTGAGAACAAAAACTAGAACTATTTTTTAGGCCGGGAAAAATACCAGTAGCTGCCTTTTGCGATAATGACGGGCTTTTTCAAGGTCTTGATATAAAATTGCGGGTCATATTCTTGCACCGCTTTTTCAAAGGTCGGCAGCACTTGAAAGGCACTTATTTTCCCCATGTTCCGTTGGCGTAAATTTTGCAACGTGAGCCCAAGCTTTTTAACTGGTTCTTTTTTTGAGGTGATCAGCGTTGAAAGATATGTATCGCACCATTCATTAAATGACAAGCTTGGGATAGCGCCTTTTTGCAAGAGCGATTTTATCTCATCAATAACTGCCGCTTCTTTAGATTGCTTTAAAGCAGCATTGTTTGCTGGTGCTTTGTTTGCAAGAGGTTTCATTCTGCAAGCAAGTTGTTGGCTAAAAGACAGGGGAAAAATAACCATGAGAGATAGCGATACTATTTTATTCATGAGCGTCTCCACCATTGCGTGCCCGCAGCCACAATTTTTATGCCCTCGAGCAAGCCTAATGAGAAATCTGGGTTGTGCACTTTAACTGCTTTGGTAAACGTTGAAAGAGCTTTGCGTCCTTCAATCTCACTATATTGCCCTTTATGAAGGGAATCGAGCAATTTCGCCAATTCAAGTATATCTTGGCTTTCTGATTTTCCTAAAACCTCAGCTTGCTCTGCAATCCACTTGTGAAGTGGTGCATCAGGAACTTGTGCATTTTTAAGAAGTTGCTCTATTTCAGCTATCTTTTGTTTTTCTTGTTCAATGGATGTAATTTCGAGCGTATTTGCATGAAGAACATTAAGAAACAGTAATGATAAAAAAGTAATTTTTTGGGTCATGAGGTCTACTCCAACAAAGTAGCCGTTAACCCTTCGACGCGCTCAGGATGAACGGCCGCTCGCCCTGAGTGAAGCGCAGCGAAATCGAATGGGTACGACGGCAAAAGATAATTTAAAACTCTATTATCTTTATTGAGCGTACCCGAAAATAAATTCCGAAGGCAATACTTACTTGCCAAAGTAGTTTCTTATAAGCAATAAACTGAGCGTCACGCCAAAACCTGTCCCGATGCATAAGGCCAGAGTAATTCCATAAGAAAGCGTTAGCGGCAAGCAAATCAGGAGTGAAAAGCCTGCTAACGCCCCGATCAGAGCCGAGGACGCATAGCTTATTTGTGTCCGTACGTGATCCAGGTGATAGCAGCCAGCAGAGAATGAGGTCATGATCATAGCGTCAGTAATAGGAGAAAAATGGCTCCCCGCAACCGCCCCGGAAAAGAGAGCCCCCAGCACCGGGTATAAATTATTCAAAAAGGTAGGCGATCCGAGTGCAATTTTATAATAGAGAGGGATGGTTATCGGGAGCATTAACGCGATAGTACCCCAGACCGAACCGGTAGAGGCTGAGATAACAAGACAGGCGATAAATATTAAAAGAGGTAGATAGGCAACAGAAAGCTCAGTAGGGAGTAACGAGGCCAAATAAGCCCCTGTCTGCAGATCGTTTTTGAGCAACGTGCTCAAGGTCCACGCTAGTAGAAGAACCAATAACGAATTTTTCATAAGCATAAAGCCATCAAAAAATGCTTGAGCAATATAACGATAGTGCTGAGCGTTATTACGCAAAAACAGGAGCACGGTAACAGATACTGCTATCATGCTGGCCACAAAAAGAGCCCAGAAAGGGTCCGCTTGCTGCAATGTTTGCATAAAATATGCAGATCCGCCAAATATAACGCTATCACCAGAGTAGGCCACCGCACCTAAAAAGCTCAAAATAAATGTGGCGATGGGCACTATGAAGTCCAATAGGGTCCCCTTAAATTGTTCATCGGCCGTGGTTGTATAGAGAGCTGGCTTGCCGCCATACAGATTGCCCGTGTTTTGAGCCTCTTGCTCAAAGGTCCTCATGGTCCCGAACGAAAGATTGCAGGAGACGATTATCCAAGCGGAAAAGACTATAAGTAATGGATATAAAATGAAGGGGATACATGAGATGTAGACAAAAAGGGAATCTTGTTGGACAAGAGCATCATGGTTGCTTTGACTAATGCCTGAGGCTCGCATTTGGGCCAATATAAAGGCTACCCAGCTACTTGCAGGGACAAGTATGCATAAAGGGCCGCTCATAGAATCGAGCAAGAATGCCAGTTTAGCGCGGGCGATCTTGAAATGGTCCGTTACTGGCCGCATAATCGCACCGACGGTGAGGTTGTTCACGTAGTCATCGATAAAAAGGGTGCTTGAAAGCACAAGGGATGTCTGCTGGGCCGCACGCTTGGTTTTAATAAAAGTGAGCAAAAATTTGGTATAGGCCCTGATACCCCCTGAATGGTTCATAAGCTGAATGAGTACCCCTAAAAAAAGTAAAAAGCTAAAGGTGTAGACATGGTCGAGGGGTCCTTTCGTTACTAAACTGCCCAGATGGGTCTCTTCAGCAACCCGCTGGATGGCCAGAGTAAGGGCAGAAAGTGGGCTGAAATCTGTAGCTATCAGGCAGGCCATTAATATGCCACTGGTAAGGGATATAAGGACATTGCGGGTAGCGATGGTTAAAATAATAACAATAAGTGGCGGTAATGTTGCCAGCCATGGATAAAGCATAAAAAGCCTTTTAAAAGTTGACCAATAAGTACTTTTTTATTACAGTGAATAGTACCCCTGTAAGTTTTTAAGCAGTATAACAAAAAAGTGCGTTAAGCGCACCAATATACGCAAAATGCATACAATATGCGCTCTGCGTCTTCTAAGGTACTTTAATATGGATATGAATAAATCATTTTTCTTACGTAGCGAAAAACATACCCCAGAATGGCGTGTTATTGATGCTCAAGGACAAGTTGTTGGTCGTCTTGCGACTCAGATCGCTGATATTTTGCGCGGCAAAAACACCGCTCAATACACCCCGCATGCTGATGGCGGCGATTATGTAGTGGTAATTAACGCAAGTAAAGTTGTCTTTACAGGTAATAAATTACAAGATAAAAAATATGAGTGGTACACCGGTTACATGGGTGGTCTTAAATCTCTTACCGCTCAAGAGATGATGAAACGTAATCCAGAAGACGTTTTAATTAAGGCAGTTAAAGGTATGCTTCCTAAAAATAAACTTGCTGATGCGATTATCAAAAAATTAAAAGTATACGCTGGTTCTGAACATCCGCACCAAGCACAAGTTACTAAAGCTGTAGCTGAGTAATTGTTACTTTAAAGATTATTAAAAAGGCCCGGAAATTTTCCGGGCCTTTTTAATAAAAAAATAATTTAATAATAAAAGCGTCCTACGCCTCTGTATAGTTCTCTTTTTTAAGTATAACTCATACGGCTTTTAAAAGGTAATAATTTAATTTGTCCCTAAAATATTGAAATGTGGCGAGTTCGGAGGTTATACTTAAAGTAAGTAGTTAATTTTTGATATTGGCAAAAGGGGAAGTGGTGTCTTGCAGAGTATTTTTAACATTTCTGATCTTATTTTCAGGTTCGCGCCTGCAAGGTGCGTTAGACCCTAAGGATAGTGCATTGGATTCTTTTGATGTTAAAGTGGTCGGTGATCCAGCAGGTAATAAGACATTTGGCACTCTCATAAAAGAATCTGTTGATCAAAAAAAGGATTTCTTCATAGTAGCTGTAAAAGCTGATGGCTCCCCGAAGTATGATTATTTTTATCTACCGAACTTTCTCGAGCATTATTTAACGAAAGATAATCAAAATTCCCGCGATGCAGTTGAAGACTTTGTCTTGATGCGAAACCCAGAATTCAAAGTATATGTCTATAGCCCCGGAAAAGGGGCTGCAGAATATGACAAGAAGAACTTTACGTTACGCGATACTTATAAATCAGTCTACGATTTTATTGTCGGTTCAGAGAAGCTGGGGAAAGAGATAGAGCTCGATGAGCAATTCTTAAACCACTTAAAGCAAGAGATTTTTTCATTTAATCGGACCCCATTTAGTGATGCTGAAACGACTATTGATGGCATAAAGCTGAATCTTGCTCTCTATTATATAGCGCTTCTCTATTTCCCGGCGTATATTAATAGTAAAAATTATTCTGAAAGTACTAAAAAACTGTTAAAAGATGAGGCTGATAAGCTTATTCAGGAGCTTAAAAAGAGTACCTCTAAAAAGACACTGGCAGCTACTGCAACACTCACCACCGCTATGCAGGAGCTTGAAGGAAAGACGGCAGCACCAGAAGCCAAACCGGAAGTTAAGCCTGAAGTAAAAAAAGATGATACAAAAAAGAGCGATACAAAGAGTGATGAAAAAAGTAAAGATACTCCCAAACAGACAGAGACCCATGAAAATAAATAGATTTTTTTATGTAGGGATGATTATTTTATCCCAAAACTTAATAGTCTCGGCTGACGAGATCGATTTTAACTCAATTAATACCTATAAAGGCCAAGAGATAACTGCCGAAAATATCCTTGAACTGGCGCCCAAGCCGCCACTGGCCCTTGAAAATAAGGTCCAAAAATTTCTCAGAGAAAGGCCCCGCGTAGCGCATATTCTTTCAGGAGCTGATTATTACAAGACTATTGGATCTTCCGATAAAGCTCCGTACAGTTTAGATCTCTCACAAAATTCACCCGATACACCTATTATTGCTGGTTACTTTGGTCCCATAAAAAATGCCTTGCACGCGGCCGGTATACACAATTGGCGAGGTCAGAATTTTGTTATACCGCTTGATGATACTATCATTAAAGCGAGCGGTTTTTCTAATCGGCGTGAAAATATCAATGCCTATCTGCGCCAAACCGATCCAACTCAAAGCTATGGAAAGTCCATTACTCCCGCACAGTTAGAGAAGTTTAAAAACGAGGTCGGCCAGACTACGTATCAAACAATCAGCCGTATTGCCTATTGGCTGCGAATAAAAGAGATAAAGGCGGCGTTAAACCTTGATCGAATCTGCGTGCCCGACAAATATTTAATACGTATCCCTGGAAGACCTGCTGAGGTGAATGACACCAATTATGTGGTAGGTGAAGCTGCCTTAAGAGGCGCAAAGCCCTTCGATCAGACTGATCTGGTTGAAGACCCGGAAGTGATCCTGCAATTGATGCAGGTGATTGGGTATGCGAATTTATGGGATATCAATTCGAATAATATTCTTGCATTGAACGGCCAGGCCTGTATTGTCGATACTGAACAGCCCAATGTCGCCGTTCCTACTAACTTTTTCCTTAAAGACTTAAAGGGTCAAAAGGGTATTGGGCGTCATGGATGGTGTGAATTGGGAAATAATATTATACAGCCTTATGGGGAACAACATCCTGAATGCGATTTAACTCAAGTTAAAACCTTGAAAAAATTAATGGAAGAAAGTATTCAACAGGCTTAATAGAAAAAAGGGGGGACTTTTTGAGCCCCCCCTTTTTTTCTAAAAAATAGAGAAATTAATTACAACCTCTATGCAGTTGTGCAATAATAGCAACTTTATATTGAGGACAGGCTGCAAGCACTTCATCTACTTTACCATAGAGAAGTGACATTTTTGCATCATATTTTTCTTCTGTTTCTGCACTATAGACTTTCTGGTAGTTTTTTTGAGCTCTAATTGCAGCGTCAGCAAATTGTGTAAGTTCTGCAAGCATTTCTTCGCAATTGATCGCGCAGATAGGTAAAGCCAATAGCGCTGTGAGTACTGTTACTATAAGTTTATAATTCATAATGATACCTTTTATTTTTAAATTACTCGTACAATATTCATAAGTTTATCATATTTGAATTATTTGTAAGCCTGGTTAAAGACCAAGATAGGGCTTGGCGATAGCTAAAATGTCTTGGATGGTTATCCAGCAGATCAGGATAATTAACAGAATCCAGGTGGCGTAGGCGATGCCATTTCGGATAGATTCATGAAGCGGTCTGCCAATAATTGCCTCGATGGTATAAAAAAGTGCCTGTCCACCATCAAAGACCGGAAGTGGTATCAGGTTCATAACGGCTAAATTCACACTGATAAAGGCTAAAAAGAGTAGAAAGATAACAAACCCTTTTTCAGCCCCTTTAACCATTTGCGTAATAACCATAACGGGCCCGCCAATGCCTTTAACTGTTTTTTCTCTAAAAAGCTTGGTAAGTGCGTCTATCGTTGAGTATATCCAAAAATTAACTTGTTTTATCCCCATGGCAACCGCATGTATAAAACTTGGCGCTTTTACGGGAGCAAATTCAAATGATACCCCTAGGCCCTTGTCATTAAGAGTGACGGGCACATCGCGAGAAACAGATTCTGCATTTTCAGTGCGCGCAATGCGTAAAACCACCTCTTTACCGCGTTGCTGAGAGAGTGTCTGCATAAGATTTTGCATGAAAATTGGCTCTGAAAATACATTGCCACTGTATGTATATTCCACATCAGAACGTATATCAAATTTAATGCCCTCTATCTTATCGCCAGCGATGAGACCTGCTTGAGCAGCTGGAGAGTCCTCAGATACCTTCTGGATGGTCGAAGATGCACTGTGAGGGAATAAAAGGGGTGTCTCTGGAGCTCCTATTGCCATAACCAGGATAACTGCTGCATAGGCAAATATCAGGTTAAAAAGTATGCCGCCAGCGATAATGAGCATTTTTTGATAATAGGGTTTAACGGCAAATGAATCAGGCGCGAGGCTTTTGCTCTCTTTTTGTTCACCCTGACCAGGCTCTTCTGATCCGGCGATTTCAACATATCCTCCAAAAGGGATGGCTGAAAGGGTAAAGACGGTGTCGCCTATCTTCTTTTTAAGCAGCTGTGGCCCGAACCCGATAGAAAAAGAGGGTGTCTTTACTCCAAAGAGCTTACAGAAGAGAAAATGGCCCAACTCATGAAAACCGACCAAAAAGCCAAAGCCTAAGCCGCCGGCAATGAAAAAGGGAAGTGAGGTAATAAGTGCAGAAAGTTGCATAGATACTCCTGATTGAGATAATTAATAAAAAAATTATTTACTTAGCCTATCATAAAAAAAACGTATTTACATGAAATAGAGAGAGTTCTTAAAATTGACCACTTGAAAAAATTAGCAAAAAAGTTACAATTAAAGGAAGTGTCTACCTTTTTTATAGTAGAAAAATTATTAATTACACCATTAAAACGTATGGATATATAGAACTATGCCTACAATTAATCAGCTTGTTCGCCAAGGGCGTGTTAAACCGCGCTATAAATCAAAAAGCCCTGCGCTCGAAGGATGTCCTCAAGCGCGTGGTGTTTGTACTCGTGTGTTTACTCAAACACCGAAAAAACCAAACTCTGCATTACGTAAAGTTGCTCGTGTTAAGTTATCAACTGGCATGGAAGTAACCGCTTACATCGGCGGGGAAGGGCACAATCTTCAAGAACACTCCGTAGTCTTAGTGCGCGGTGGTAGGGTAAAAGATTTGCCTGGTGTTAAATATCATATCGTACGTGGTGCTCTTGACTGTGCTGGTGTTGATAAACGTCGTCAAGGTCGTTCATTGTATGGTGCTAAACGTCCAAAAGCTAAAGCTAAATAAGGTATAAATATGGCACGTCGTAAATCCGTAAATTTTATAAGAGAAATTGAACCAGACGTTCGTTATGGTTCTCAAGATGTTCAAAAGCTCATTAATATTGTAATGTGGCGTGGTAAGAAGAATGCCGCTCGTACTATTGTCTACGATGCATTAGATATTCTTACTAAAAAAAGTTCAGGCGATCAAAATAAAGCACTTACTATGTTTGCTCGCGCGCTTGAACAGATTACTCCTGTTATTGAAGTCCGCCCTCGCCGTGTAGGTGGTAGCGTTTATCAGATCCCTACAGAAGTAACTGCTCATCGTGGTAGATCACTTGCCTATCGTTGGTTGATCTCCGCTGCAGCAAGCCGTGGTGATAAAACTATGGGTGAGCGTTTAGCTCATGAACTGGTTGAGGCATATGAAGGTCGTGGTAACGCCATGAAGAAAAAGCTTGATGTGCACAAAATGGCAGAAGCAAACCGCGCATTTTCACACTTCTCTTGGTAACGAAAGGGAAGTACCTTTATGAGTATCCCATTAGATAAATTTAGAAATATAGGCGTTGCGGCGCACATTGATGCCGGAAAGACTACGTTCACTGAGCGTGTTCTTTTCTATACCGGTGTTTCCCATAAGATTGGTGAAGTTCACGAAGGTGAAACGACTACCGATTGGATGGAGCAGGAAAAAGAGCGTGGTATTACTATTACTGCTGCTGCTATCTCTGCTTACTGGAAGAATTATCAAATTAACGTTATCGATACTCCTGGTCACGTAGATTTTACTATTGAAGTTGGTAGATCGTTGCGTGTTCTTGATGGCGTGGTAGCGGTATTCTGTGGCGTTGGTGGCGTTCAGCCTCAATCTGAAACAGTATGGCGCCAAGCAAACCGTTATAAGGTTCCACGCATTATCTTTGTTAATAAATTAGATCGTATTGGCGGGGATTATTTCCGCGTCATTAGCGATATTAATACTAAGTTACAAGCTAACGCTATCGCGATGCAGATTCCTGTCGGTGTATCTGAAGAACTTTCAGGTATTATCGATGTTCTTTCTAGGAAATATGTAACCTTTAGTGGCGAAATGGGTTCAACTGTTGAGTATTTAGAAGTTCCTGAAGAATACAAAAAACAGGTTGAAGAACAATTTGCAAAAATTGTAGAAAAAGCAGCAGAAGTTGATGACGCACTTGCAGAAAAATTCCTTAACGAAGAGCCTATTACGGTTGCAGAAGTAAAAGCTGCATTGCGTAAGGGCACTATTGATCGTAAAGTAGTTCCTGCTTTCTGCGGTACAGCCTTCAAAAATAAAGGTGTTCAGCTTGCGCTTGATGCGGTTATTGATTACTTGCCTGCGCCTTCTGATATCCCTCCTGTTTCTGGCATTGTTCCACGTACTGAAAAAACCGAAGAGCGTATAGCTTCTCCGGATGCGCCGTTTAGCGGTCTTGCATTTAAGATTATGACAGATCCATTTGTCGGAGTTTTAAGCTTTGTTCGTGTCTATTCAGGAACGCTTAAATCTGGTTCATATATTTATAATGCGACCAAAGGCGTTAAAGAGCGTGTAAGCCGTTTAGTTCGTATGTCGGCAAATAAACGTGAAGAAATTGCTGAATTGCGTGCTGGTGATATCGGTGCAGTAGTTGGATTAAAAGAAGCGACTACAGGTGATACATTGTGTGATGAAAACCATCCAATATTACTTGAAAAAATCGATATTCCAAATCCAGTTATTTCTGCTTCCGTTGAACCAAAACAGAAAACAGATTACGAAAAAATGGGCCTTGGGTTGCGTAAACTTATGCAAGAAGATCCATCGTTCCAGTTTTCTTTTGATAAAGAGACTTCACAAACCGTTATTCGCGGTATGGGTGAGCTCCACTTAGAAATTATTGTTGATCGTTTAAAACGTGAACATAAGGTCGAAGTTACCCAAGGTAAACTACAAGTTGCGTTTAAAGAGACTATCCAAAAGCCTATTGAGGTTGAAGGTAAGTACATTAAACAATCTGGTGGTAAGGGGCAATATGGTCACGTATGGATTCAGTTTGAACCACTTGAACGTGGTAAAGGCTATGAATTCGTTAACGATGTTGTTGGTGGAACAATTCCTCGTGAATTTATTCCAGGGGTTGAAAAAGGCCTTGAGAACGCTAAAAACTCTGGCGTCTTAGGTGGTTTCCCTGTAGTAGATTTTAAAGCAATCCTTAAAGATGGTTCTTACCATGACGTCGACTCTTCTGCGCTCGCGTTTGAGGTTGCTGCCTCTTTAGCATTTAAAGAGGGTATGAAAAAGGCTGATCCATGCCTACTTGAGCCTATTATGAAGGTTGAAGTAGAAACCCCAGAAGATTATATGGGCGATGTGATGGGTGATTTAAACTCACGCCGCGGCCGTATATTGGGCATGGAAAGCAGAGCAGGGTCTCAGGTTATTATGTCAGAAGTTCCATTAGCAGAGATGTTTGGTTATGCAACGCAATTGCGTTCTATGTCCAAAGGTCGAGCAAGTTACTCAATGGAATTTGAATGTTACCGTGAGGTCCCTAAATCGGCTCAAGAACAAATTTTGAGTGCGAATAAAGCATAAGTGGTTATAGAGTAAGTGTATCTAATTATAAAACTTGTCAGGAGTTACTATGGCAAAGAGCGTATTTACGCGTACAAAGCCTCACTTGAACGTCGGTACGATTGGTCACGTTGATCATGGCAAAACGACATTGACTGCTGCTATTGCAACAACATTAGCGGCAAAAGGTTTTGCTGAAGCGAAACGTTTTGATGAAATCGATAAGGCACCAGAAGAAAAAGCACGTGGTATTACTATTGCTATTTCACACATTGAGTATGAAACAGCAAATCGTCACTACGCTCACATCGACTGTCCAGGACACGCTGACTATGTTAAAAACATGATTACCGGTGCTGCACAGATGGATGGCGCTGTTTTGGTGGTATCTGCAGCAGATGGTGCTATGCCTCAAACTCGTGAACATATTCTTCTTGCAAAAAACGTTGGTGTTCCGTCACTCGTTGTTTTCTTAAACAAAGTCGACATGGTTGATGATTCAGACATGGTTGATATGGTTGAAGAAGAGATTCGTGATCTTCTTAATAAATATGATTTCCCTGGTGACAAAACTCCTATTATCCGTGGTTCTGCATTAAAAGCACTACAAGGTGATAAAGGTGATCTTGGTACACAATCAATCGATCGTTTAATGGACGCGTTGGATAACTATATTCCAGCTCCTTTACGTGAAATTGATAAGCCGTTCTTAATGGCTGTTGAAGGGGTATTCTCAATTGCAGGTCGTGGTACCGTTGCTACTGGCCGTATTGAACGTGGTCGTATTAAAGTGGGCGAAGAGATCGAAATTATTGGTCTTGGTACTCATGTTAAGACGATTGTTACGGGTATTGAAATGTTCCGTAAAACATTGGAACATGGCGAAGCTGGTGATAACGTTGGAATCTTGCTTCGTGGTACGAAAAAAGAAGAGATTGAACGTGGTATGGTTCTTGCAAAAACAGGTTCCGTTAAGCCGCACAAGAAGTTCAAATGCCAAGTATACGTTCTTTCTAAAGATGAAGGCGGACGTCACTCTCCATTCTTTAATGGTTACCGTCCACAATTCTATTTTAGAACAACAGACGTTACTGGTGTTGTAACACTTCCTGAAGGTCGTGAAATGGTTATGCCGGGTGATGACGTTAACTTGACTGTTGAACTTATTACGCCAATTGCAATGGAAAAAGATGGACGCTTTGCAATTCGTGAAGGTGGCAGAACGGTTGGTTCCGGTGTTGTTACTGAGATTTTAAATTAATCGAATGGATAATGATTGATGAAAAAGCAAAAAATTCGCTTAACATTAAAATCTTACGATCATCATTTGCTTGATAAAGCAGTTAGACAAATTGTTTTAACAGTTAAACGGACAGGCTCTCTTGTAGTAGGGCCCGTTCCGCTTCCTAATAAATGGAGATGCTTTACCGTGTTGCGTTCACCGCATATCGATAAAAAGTCCCGCGAACAATTTGAAATAACAACGCATCGTAGAATTTTGGATATTGTTTCCCCATCAGATCAAACGATGGATGCTCTTATGAAATTGAGCATTTCATCAGGTGTTGATGTTGAAATTAAATAAGTATGAAAGGTCATGTAATGATCAATGGTTTCTGGGGTAGAAAAATTGGAATGACCCAGGTTTTTTCCGATGATCATAAAGTGGTGCCAGTAACTGTTATCGATCTTGCTCGTTGGTTAGTGACTCAGGTCAAAACCGCACAAAAAGATGGGTACAGCTCTGTGCAGCTTGGATGCGTGAAAAAGCGATATGAATCGAGTGAGTTCTCATCAGAATGGATGCAAGAACCACATAAATATTTTAGCGTGCGCAAAGAAGTACGTTTAGCTGAGGATCTGTCACAAGATCTTCAAGTAGGAAGCGCTTTCAGTATCGACGAATTTATCGCTAAAGGTGATAATGTTGATGTTGTCGGCATTTCTATTGGACGTGGCTTTCAAGGCGGCGTGAAACGTCACGGCTTTACCGGCGGTGTTGCCAGTCATGGTAGCAAGCTTGGTCGTAAAGGCGGCTCTCTCGGTTTTATGAGGAGTCAAGGTCGTGTTATGAAAAATAAACGGATGCCAGGACATATGGGCGTTGACCGTTGCATGATTAAAAATTTAGAGATCGTGCAAATTGAACCACAAGCGCGCATTGTGCTTGTCAAAGGTTCAGTCCCAGGAAAATCAGGTTCACTCGTTTATCTTACAAAGCGTGGGGATAATTAATGACGCAGATGATTAAAACAGTACTTACATCGTCAGATTTAGAACTTTCTGCGCGCTCAGAAGCGATAACGAACAATAAAGCACTCGGGCAATATATTCGTGCATTGATGCAAAATTGGCGTCAAGGTACAGTAGGTTGCAAAGATCGATCAGAAGTTGCCTTTTCCAATAAAAAACCTTGGAAGCAAAAAGGAACTGGTCGTGCTCGTGCTGGAAGTCCCCGTTCTCCACTTTGGCGTAAAGGTGGCGTCACTTTTGGGCCGCAAGAACGTGTAAGAACTCTTAAAGTGTCAAAAAGCCAAAAAAGAGAAGTTTTTCTAAACTTACTTTGGTCTAAACTTGATGCTCAAAATGTAGTTTCGTTGAATTGGTCAGTAGACGATAGACCAAAAACAGCTTTAGCATTTACCGCTTTAAAAGATGCGGGACTTGCAGATAAAAAAGTGGTGTTTTTTGTTTCAACGTATGATTTTATAACACAAGCATCCTTTGCTAATATTCCTAATGTTTCAATGATCTTTTTTGATCAGCCAAATGCGTTTACTTTAGCGCATGGAGACAGCTGGATGTTCTTAGCAAAAGATAGCGATTTATTTAAAGAAATGGTCGGCTTATGGAGTTAAGTATATATAACATCATTAAGGGCCCGCGCATATCTAATAAAGTGTACCGTCTTAACCAACAATTTAATCAGTTGGTTCTTGAGGTACATCCACAGGCTAATAAGCCTTTGATAGCGCAAGCACTTAGAGAATTGTTTAACGTTACGGCTGATAAGATTCGTATTGTTGTGTCTAAAGGGAAATTTAAACGTTCCGGACGCCATGTTTATCAAGGCAAGACACGAAAAAAAGCGTATGTAACTCTTAAAGAAGGCCAATCAATTGATATTATGAATTGGACGTCTCATGATGCCGGTTCTGAATCAGCAAAGGGCGGTGAATAATGGCTATTATTACGCGTAAACCGAGAAATGCTTCATTGCGTTTCCAAACCTATTTAGATTCAAGCGACATCACTACATCAACTCCTGAAAAGTCGTTGGTTGTAGGATTACGTAAACATGGTGGACGTAACGCTTATGGCAGAATTACCGTAAGACATCGTGGTGGTGGTGCATTACAAAAATATCGTATGATCGACTTCAAAAGAGCGCAGTACGATGTTCCTGGAAAAGTAACTACAATTGAATATGATCCAAGTCGCAACGTTCGCATCGGTCTTGTTGTCTATGCCAACGGTTCAAAAGCTTACATGTTGCTACCGCAAGATATCACCGTCGGTTCTTCAGTAATATCAGGAAAAAACGTTGAAGCGAAAGTAGGCAATTGCTTGCCATTACGTTCAATCCCTGTCGGTTTTATGGTTCATAACATTGAAATTACACCAGGGTCTGGCGGAAAACTTTCTCGCAGTGCGGGGACTTCATGTCAACTTATGGCTAAAGCAGATGATTATGCAACGTTAAAAATGCCTTCTGGTGAGATTCGCATGATTCACTTAGATTGCTGGGCAACCATTGGTGTTCTGGGCAATGCTGAGCATAAGAATATCTCTATCGGTAAAGCAGGTAGAAACCGTCGCAAAGGGATTCGTCCAACAGTTCGTGGTATGGCTATGAACCCGGTAGATCACCCTCATGGTGGTGGTGAAGGCCGTTCTAAGTCTGGCTCACATCCAGTAAGCCCAACGGGCAAAGGCGCTAAAGGTACTCGTACCAGAACGCGCAAAAACCCGCTTATTTTGAAACGTAGAAGACCATAATAGGATTTAAAAGGTAAATTGTTATGACAAGATCCTCAAGAAAAGGTCCTTTCGTTGCAAGCAGCTTGCTTGAAAAAGTTGAGCGTATGCAACAGGGCGGCAAGAGAGAGGCGATAAAAACCTGGTCTCGCGCAAGCGTGGTACTCCCTAATTTTGTAGGGATTACCTTTGCAGTACATGATGGAAAGAAACATGTTGCAGTGTATGTTACAGAAAATATGGTTGGCCACAAATTAGGTGAATTTGTGCCTACCAGAACGTTCAGATTACATAGTGGTCAGCGTAAAGCTGCGGTTGCTGAAAAGAAGTAATTTATATACACTGATAAGTACAACATAATAAGGTATAAATAATGGAATTTACAGCAAAAGCACGTTATCTTTCCTATTCGCCGTATAAATTGCGGCCATTAGTTGATGTGGTACGTGGCAAAAATGCTCGCTATGCTATTAACTGGTTGCGTACTTACCGCTCACAACGCTCAGAAGTTGTGAAGAAAGTGCTCGATTCAGTGCTTGCAAATGCAAAGAATCTAAAGAATATTGAACCGGAAAATCTCTTTATTAAAGAGATTTGTGTGGATCAGGGACCGATACATCGCTATTTTAAACCTGGCGCTCAAGGTCGTGCAAATCCTCAGCGTAAGCGGTTATGTCATATGAAGATTGTTTTAGAATCTAAAGAGGCTTAGTGTGGGACAAAAGGTTAACCCAATAGGGTTTAGAATTGGTGTGTATCGCGACTGGGATTCCCGTTGGTTTCCACGCAATGGTAGCGATTCATATTCAAAATTCTTTTTTGAAGATTTAGCTGTTCGTAAATATTTGGAAAAAACACTTCCTGATGCTGATATTTCTCGTAGCGAGATTGAGAAGACAGGAAGCAGTTTTAAAGTTATCATTCATGCAGCTCGTCCTGGTGTAGTTATCGGGAAAAAAGGGCAAGAAATTGATAATTTGCGCCGAGGTTTAGCAAATCTTTTAAAACGTGACAATATTGAAGTATCTGTTCAAGAAATTAAAAGCCCTGAACTAGATGCGCATGTTGTAGCTAAAAAGATCGCTCAAGATCTTGAAAAGCGTGCAAGCTTCAAGAAAGTTATGAAAAAAGCGGCAACTTCAGCGTTACGTAGTGGCGCTAAAGGTGTTAAAATTCGTGTAGCAGGACGTCTTGGTGGTGCAGAAATTGCACGTGATGAATGGATCCGTATAGGGTCGACACCATTACATACGTTGCGCGCAGATATCGATTACGGAACAGCTCAAGCCTTGACTACCTATGGTATTATTGGTGTTAAAGTTTGGATCTGTAAAGGTGAATACCCCGTAGTATAAACGACAAGGATATCAATATGTTAATGCCGAAAAAAATAAAATATAGAAAAGTTCAGAGAGGAACCCGTAAGGGCAGATCCAAAGGGGCTCGTGATGTTATGTTTGGTGACTATGGGCTGCAAGCTCTTGAACCGGTATGGCTTACTGCGGCTCAAATTGAAGCGATGCGTGTGACTATTTCACGTAGGCTCAAAAAAGTTGGAAAGATGTTCTTGCGTGTTTTCCCTGACAAACCTGTTTCTAAAAAACCTGCTGAAACTCGTATGGGTAAAGGTAAGGGGAACGTTGAATTTTGGGTAAGTGTAGTTAAGCGTGATCGTGTTGTTTGTGAAATTTCTGGGCTTCCTGAATTAGAGGCTAAAGCGGTTCTTAAGCAGGCACAATACAAGCTTCCTATGAAGACTAAAATTGTAAAACGTGAAGCAGCTCCTGTGCAAAAAATAGCGGTAAACACTGAAGCGAGTGATGTGAGCAATGAAAAACAATAAAGCGTTATCGCAAGAGATGAAAAATATGAGCATTGAGCAATTGCGTGTTGCTGTAGATGAGGTGCGTCGTGAGTTGTTTCAGCTTCGTCTTAAATCTACTACCGGGCATGTAAAATCTTTTGCGTCTGATCAAAGAAGATTGAAAAGCTCAATCGCTCGTGGATTAACGTATTTACATCAGAAAATTCAAGCGTAAGATTATGGCAGAAAATAAAAAAAATAAATCGACATTGCGTGGCAAAGTTGTGTCAACTAAAATGGATAAAACCATTGTCGTTGAAGTTGAAAGAACTTTCATGCATCCGCGCCTTGCAAAAGTAATGCGTACGATTAAAAAGTATAAAGTTCACGATGAAGAAAAGCGTGCTGCATTGGGTGATCAAGTTGACATCCATGAAGGGCGTCCTGTTTCTAAAACTAAGTATATGTACTTAGTTGATGTTGTGAGCAAGTAAGGAAATTGTTATGTCTACTATTCAAAAAGAAACTTATTTAAAGGTTGCTGACAATTCCGGCGCAAAAGAGATGCTTGTGTTTCACCTTGTAGGGAGCACTGGCAAAAAAGATGCTGTCCTTGGTGATATTGTTATCTGCGCAGTTAAAGAAGCGATTCCTGGCGGACAAGTTAAAAAAAGTGACAAAGTGACTGCGGTGATTGTTCGCACAAAAAAAGAGTATCGTCGTGCAGATGGTAGTTATATCTCATTTGGTGAAAATGCTGGAGTAATTATTAAATCTGTTGATGATGCAACACCGGTTGGTTCTCGTATCTTTGGTCCTATAGCTCGTGAATTACGTTTTAAAGGCAAAGAGAAGTTCGCTAAAATATTGTCATTAGCACCAGAAGTTGTATAAGGATAAGCATGTTTCGTATTAAGAAAAACGACACTGTGATGGTGACAACGGGTAAAGACAAAGGTAAAACAGGTCAGGTTATTGAGCTTGATCTTAAGCATGACCGCGTTAAAGTTCGTGGGATTGCCATTGTCGTACGTCACGTTAAAGCTAAGCGTGAGGGCGAAGTCTCTTCAATTAAAAAAGAAGAGGGGTATGTACACATTTCTAATGTGATGCCTATCGTTCCCTCAACAGGAAAACCTACACGTGTTAAAATTAAACAATTAGAAAATGGACAAAAAGAGCGTATTTCAACAGGTACGAACGAAGTCTTATAACGGGTAGATTATGGAATCAAAGAACACAAGTTCAGTAATACGATTAAAGCAAGAATACGAAAAGAACATTCGTCCTGCGCTACAAAAAGAGCTTGGTCTTAAAAATATTATGGAAGTTCCACGTATTAATAAGATCGTAGTGAATATTGGAGTAAAAGAGGCTGTTACTGACAGCAAAGAGCTGCAAAAAGTTAAAAAGAAACTTGCAGTGATTGCTAAACAGGCGCCTATTGAAACAGAATGTAAAAAATCGATCGCTGGCTTTAAAATTCGTGAAGGCATGAAAATCGGTGCATGTGTGACATTGCGCAATAAAAAAATGTATGAGTTCCTTGATGAACTTATAAATATAGCGCTGCCACGTGTACGTGATTTCCAAGGTGTAACTAAAAAGCTTGATGGTCGTGGAAATTACAACCTCGGCGTTAAAGAGTGGATTATTTTCCCTGAAGCAGAAGACAATGGCATGGAAAAACCCCATGGCATGAATATTACTATTCACACTTCTGCACATACTGACGAGCATGGATTTGCGCTATTAAAGCAATTTGGCATGCCGTTTAAAAAGAAATAGTGAGTTTCGACTCACCAATAGTGAGTTTTTAACTCACCAATAAGGTAACGAAAAGATATGGCAAGAAAAGCATTAGTTGTAAATAACAACAAAAAGAAAGAACTTGTTGCTCGTTACGCAGAACAGCGTAAAAAGTTAGTAGCAGTAGTTCAAAATCCAAAAACATCGCTTGATGAAAAAATGAAAGCGCAAAAGAAATTGGCAAGATTGCCACGTTCCTCAAGCGCAACACGTATTAGAAACCGTTGTGAGCTTTCAGGAAGACCTCGTGGTTATATTGGATTTTTCAAGCTTTCACGTTTATGTTTTAGAGAATTTGCATCAAATGGCATGTTGCCTGGTGTGAAAAAAGCAAGTTGGTAATTCCGTTAGGGAATCCAACAGTTGGTAAACTGTTATAAGGATAGTCGATGTCTATTGATACAATTGGTAATTTTTTAACCATTATTCGTAATGGCATCATGGCTTCATTGCCTGATGTTAAGGCGCCCTATTCGAATCTCAAGTACCAAATAGCCTCAATCTTAAAAGACGAGGGTTATATTTGGGACTTCGGAATCGAAGGCGAAGGTGCTCATAAAAGTCTTAAGGTTGTGCTTAAATATGTTGATGGTGAGTCAGCAATACACGAAATTACTCGGGTAAGCAAGCCTGGAAGACGCGTTTATAAAGGCGTTTCCTCATTAGAGCCAGTTATTGGTGGGCTTGGGATTGCCATTATAACGACTCCGCGTGGCGTTATAACTAACAAAAAAGCTCGTCAGCTTGCTGTTGGTGGTGAAGTAATTTGTACGGTTTGGTAAGGGTGGGTTATGTCAAAAATTGGTAGAAAGCCTATTGATATATCAGGTGTTACCGTTGAAGTTAACGGTAATGATATCTCATTCAAGGGTAAAAAAATGGCAGGTCAATATACCTTGCCAGATCTTTTAAAAGCTGAGATTGTTGATGGTCACCTTGTGATTACTTCTACACGTAAAACTGCAGAAACAAATCGCATTTGGGGATTAAACCGAGCATTACTTGCAAATAAAATCATCGGAGCAAATACAGGATTTGAGAAACAGATCCGTATCGTTGGTCTTGGTTATAAGGCTGTTGTGCAAGGTTCTAAGTTGCAATTTTCTTTAGGATTCAGCCATAAGATCGATTTTGATCTTCCGGCAGAAGTTACGGTTGAAACTGACAAAGTAGGTCAATTGTTGACATGCCGTTCTTCAAATAAAGAAGCATTAGGCTTGGTCTGTAGTGAAATCCGTGCATTGAGACCGCCAGAACCTTATAAAGGTACTGGTATTCAATATGTGGGTGAAGTTATTAGACGTAAAGCTGGTAAAGCTAAATCGGCATAAAACATTTAGATATATTTTGGAGTTATAACGTGTCCATTTTAAGAAAAATAAAAAATCGAGTTCGACGCCGTACATTACGCGTCCGCGCTGGATTATCATCTTCTTCTCCCCGTGTTTCGGTGTTTAGAAGTCTTAATCATATATATGCGCAAGTGATTGATGATGCTCAACACAAAACAATAGTCAGCGCATCATCACTTGAAGTCGCAAAAGTTAAAGGCAGCAAAAAAGATGTTGCTCATGCTGTTGGCCTTGAGTTAGCAAAGAAGGCTTTAAGCAATGGGGTAGCAGAAGTTACCTTTGATCGTGGGCCTTTTCTGTATCATGGTCGAGTTAAATCACTAGCCGAAGGTCTTCGTGCTGGCGGTCTTAAAGTATAATGAGTAAGGATCAATACATGTCAGAAATTCAATTTGTCGATACTGTTGTCAGTGTTCGACGTGTTACAAAAGTAACTAAAGGTGGAAAAAGGTTTTCTTTTTCAGCATTTGTTGTTTCAGGAAATCAGCAAGGTGCAGTAGGTTGTGGCCAAGGTAAAGGTCGCGAAGTTTCAGCGGCTATATCTAAAGCTACAGCGCTTGCACGCAAGAACTTAATCGGCATTTCAGTTCGTGAAAACACATTGCCTTATGATGTTCAAGGACATCACGGCGCGACTAATGTTCTCTTGCGTTCTGCTTACAAAGGTACCGGTCTTATTGCTGGTAAATCTGTTCGTGCAGTTATGTTGGCATTAGGGATTAAAGACGTTCTTGCAAAAACGCTTGGACCTTCCCGCTCACCACAAAATGTGGTTAAAGCGACCTTAAATGCTCTTGCTAAATGCCGCAGTGCAGCTCATCTTGCAAAACTTCGTGGCAAATCAGTAAAAGAGATCACTAAAGGGGAAATAGCTCATGTTGCATAATTTGCCTTCAGCAGGAAAAAATAGAAAACGTATCGGCCGTGGTGGAAGCCGCGGTGGAACATCTGGTCGTGGTAATAAAGGCCAAAAAGGACGTTCTGGCGCTAACTTAGGGATTTTGTTTGAAGGCGGTCAAATGCCATTAACTCGCCGTATTCCTAAGCGTGGATTCAACAATACTCGATTCCAGGAAGAGATCGAAATTGTTCAATTAGCCGATATACATGAAATATTTGAAAACGATGCAGTGGTTACCAGAGAATCTTTAATTGAAGCGGGTCTCATTAGAGGTCGTAAAGGTTCTTTAGTTAAAGTTTTATCATCAGGAACTGTTGATAAAAAGTTAACTTTGCATACCGATTTTATTAGTAAATCAGCGCAAGGACAGATTGCACAGGCCGGTGGGTCAGTGCATATAAATCGTGCAGATAAATAAGGAGAAGTAATACTGTGGTACTGTTTAATAATTTTTGGAACATTTTTAAAATTCCTGAGTTAAGTCGTAAATTGTTTTTTACATTGACGGTTCTCATCATTTATCGAATTGGTGTTTTTATACCAGTTTCTGGGATCAATATTGATTTGCTTGCAGAAACTATGAAATCATCATTCGTAGGTGGTTTTTTAAGTTATCTCAATACTTTCTCAGGAGGTGCATTACAACAATGTGCGCTTTTTGCATTAGGTATTAGTCCTTACATCGTGGCCTCATTGGTCATGCAGTTTGCTTCCATGGCGATACCGCAATTGGAAGTGCTCTCCAAAGAGGGCGAGTACGGACGACGAATTATTAATCAGTATACGCGTTACTTAACTCTTATTCTGGCCATTGGTTATAGTTCAGGTTTGCTTACCTATCTCACAACATATGGCTTGGTTTTGACGCCGGGTATTCCTTTTAAACTGTTTTTCGTACTCTGTATTACAACTGGTGCCATGCTTGTTATGTGGCTTGGCGAACAGATTTCGCTTTTTGGCTTGGGCAATGGCAGTTCGATGCTTATCTTTGCAGGGATTGTTTCTGCTTTTCCTATGGATCTCTATCGAACTGTTAGCCAAGTGCTTGAAGGAAACATGACTCTCATGGCAGCCCTGGGTATTCTCGCCTTCTTTATCGCGGTTGCTGCGGCAATTGTCTATTTAGAAAAGGGCGAGAGAAAGATACCGGTACATTATGCGCGACGTGTAGTCGGGCAACGTGTATATGGTGGGCAAAGTACCTATATTCCTTTTAAAATCAATAACGTCGGTGTTATGCCAGCTATCTTTGCGTCAACCATCTTAAGTATCCCTCAATTTATTTTTGGGCTTATTGGTAGTCGTTTGGGATGGGATGCGTTCACTTCATTAGCTACAGATCTTTCTCGTGGCGGGTTGATGTATAATATTTTGACCTTCTTATTAATTATTGTGTTTACGTTCGTGTATACTTCGATTATCTTCGATCCAAACGAACTTTCTCAAAATCTTAAGAAGAATGGTGGATTTATTCCTGGTATTCGTCCTGGTAAACAGACTGCTGATGAACTCGATAAGATTTTGACACGTTTAGGTCTTGTCGGGGCCATTTATCTGGCATGCTTAGCTCTTTTACCAAATATGCTTCCATTGGTGGTAGATATGCCTTTCATATTGGGTGGCACGTCACTTCTAATCGTTGTTGGTGTTGGTCTTGAGTTGAGTTCACAGTTAGAGGCATACCTACTGGAAAGTAATTATGCAGGATTTTTAACATCAGGCACTCGTATGAGATCTAGGGCAGCTCGGTGAAATCTCTTAAAGATATTTACATTTTTATTGGACCCCCAGGTTCCGGAAAAGGTTCGCTTTCTCACTTATGTAAGAAAAGCTTTGGATGGGCTCATTTATCTACGGGCAATTTGTGTAGACAGCATATTGCTCGTATGACCGATATCGGTTTACAGATCGATCAAGCAATCAAATCGGGTAAGTTAATCAGCGATGATCTTATGATCGATATGGTTAATCAGTGGATCAAAGAGGTTGCTCTATCTTCGCAAGGGATCATTCTTGATGGATTTCCTCGTACCGTATCGCAAGCCAAAGCTTTAGACGATCTGTTCTCCCAAAAAGAATTTGTGGATGCATCAGTAACGATAGTCTCCATGAATATTAATGATGAACAGGTTATAAATCGTCTAAAAACGCGTCTGGTTTGTCAAAATGAAGCTTGCCAAGCTGTTTACTCTTTCTTGCCTTCACAGGTTAGTAAAGGACTTACTTGCCAAGAATGCAAAGATGTACTGATACAGCGGGTTGATGATAATAGCGATGTTGTCTATGAGCGATTGAAGACCTATCATCATTATGCAGACGATCTTTTAGTCTATTACCGAAATTCGGTATGCAAAGTAATTGATCTGAATGTTGAATTACCGCTCGATTATGTATTTAAAACATTTGTCGAGTCTACAGGAAAATCGACATGATTATACGTAAAAATAATCATGCCCTCTCTATAATGAGAGAAGCGGGAAAAAGGCTTGCGCACGTTTTTGAAGAGATTCCTGCACTATTAAAGGCTAGAATCACCACCAGGGACCTTGATAGCTTTCTTGAACGCGCATTGAAAGAGGCTGGGTTACATTCAGAATGTAAAGGTTATGGCGTCCCTGCCTTTCCCGCAGTAAGTTGCATTTCGGTAAATGATGTAATCGTACATGGGATACCGAGTTCGCTGAGCTTAAACGAAGGCGATTTGGTGACGGTGGATATCTGTGCCTCTTACAATGGTTATTGTGCAGATATGGCCCGGTCCTACTTTGTTGGGAAACCAGTATCAGAAAAGGCCCTTGAGCTTGTGAGAGTTGCTTATGAGTCTCTAGATGCCGGTATTGATATGGCTAGAGCAGGAAAGCATATATCTGATATATCGTTTGCGGTTCAGAGTGTCGTTGAAAAGCATGGATTTGGAGTAATCCGAGATTTTGCAGGACATGGTATTGGCAAGAAGATGCATGAGGATCCTGAGATTCTTAATTATGGAAAACCAGGCAAAGGTCCCTTGATAGAAGCGGGAATGGCATTTGCCATAGAGCCTATGATCACTCAAGGTGACTACACAGTGAGAATGGATGCTGATAAATGGACTGCAAGGACAGCAGATGGCTCATTGGCAGCGCATGTTGAGGATACGGTTATCGTGACTGACCATGGTCCTGAAATTACTACTAGATTATAAGAGTTAAATTCATGATGAAAAAAAAGCAAAAAGATGATATTATAGTTATAGATGGCATAGTTCGCGATACATTGCCTAACGATACCTTCAGAGTTGAAGTAGAAGGTGGTCATATGGTTATAGGCCATGCATCGGGACGTATGCGTATGAATGGTATCCGAATGCTCCCTGGAGATAGGGTATCAATGGAATTATCCCCCTATGATCTTACTCGGGGTAGAATTGTTTTAAGATATAAGGCATAATAAGTAATTATTGCAGATTTATATAAGGGTTTTCTATGAAAGTTCGAACATCAGTAAGCGCAATTTGTCGTGATTGCAGAACCATTCGCCGTGATGGAGTGGTTCGTGTTATTTGTAAAAAAAATCCTCGACACAAACAACGTCAAGGTTAGAAGGACATTATGGCTAGAATAGAAGGTGTGAATTTACCACGCGAGAAGAGAATTGAGTATGGGCTTACCTACTTATTCGGTGTTGGTTTAAAACGTTCACGTGACATTTTAAATAAATTACATATTAACTTTGATACACGCGTTAAAGATTTAACGGATCAAGATGTAGCAGCGCTTCAAAAAGAAGTTACGAGCAACTATATGGTCGAAGGTGACTTACGCAAAGAGATCAAAGCGGATATTAAACGACTCCAAGATATTGGTTCATATCGTGGAACGCGTCACAAAAGATCTCTTCCGGTACGTGGTCAAAGAACTAAAACTAATGCCCGTACACGTAAAGGTCCTCGTAAAGCAGGTTCAATTGTTGCACTTAAACGTAAAGTTACGAAAAAATAAGTAACATAGGTATCACATGAGTTATAAGAAAAAAGCTAAAAAAAACAAACGAGTGGTTGATTCTGCAGTTGTGCATGTAAAATCTTCATTTAATAATACCCTTGTTACTGTTACTACAGTAGAAGGCGATGTATTGTTGCGCTCCAGCTCTGGAAAATTGGGTTACAAAGGTGCTCGTAAAGGTACGCCTTTTGTCGCTTCCCAGATTGGATCAACACTTGCTAAAGAGATGAGTGGTCTTGGCATTAGACAGCTTGAAGTGAATCTTCAAGGGCCGGGGTCAGGAAGAGATTCAGTTGTTCGCGCTCTGCAATCTTCAGGGTTTAATATTTCGGTATTACGCGATGTTACTCCACTTCCACACAACGGATGTCGTCGTCCTAAAAAACGACGTGTATAGTTATTGTATAGAAATGAAAGTTTAAGCGTTTATATGGAAAAAAGATCACCACAAGCTAAATCAGACAGAGGACAAAAAACCTCTTCTGATACTGTTGTCAAAAAAGGTAAAAAAACTACCGAATATGGCAAGCAGCTTGAAGAAAAACAAAAAGTTAAAGAAATGTATGGCATGCGTGAGCGTCAATTTAGAAAGTTCTACGCAATTGCCGCTTCTAGTAAAGAGGCTCCAGGACAATTGTTATTGAGCTTACTTGAAAGACGTCTTGATAACGTAGTATACCGTTTGAAATTTGCGGCAACTCGTGCTCAAGCTCGTCAGATTGTTGTTCATGGACACATTTATGTAAATGGTAAAAAAGTTTACTCTCCATCATATTTTATTCAAATTAATGATGTGGTTTCCCTTTCTCCTGCCATTGAAAAACATCCTGTTTTCATGGAGACTGTTGTCGATAAGCGCCTCAATGCAGGGGTTAAAGTGCCAGATTGGTTAGAGCTTGATAAAAAAGCGCGCACAGGAAACGTATTACGTATGCCTGTTCGTACAGATATTCAGGTTCCAATTGAAGAGTATCTCATTGTTGAGTTGTACTCCTAAGTAATAGGTTAGTAAAGATATAGAGGGGTATACATGCAAAAAAGAGAATATCAATCACTTACTATTCCGCAACTCGTGTGGAATAAACAGACGTTGTCAGCAACGTTTGGTGAGCTTGTAGTAGAGCCATTGGAGCCAGGTTTTGGCACAACCATGGGTAATGCTATAAGACGTACCTTGCTTGGTGCTGTTGAAGGATCAGCCGTTACGTCAGTTATTATTAAGGGCGTAAACAATGAATTCTCATCAGTTTCTGGCGTCGTTGAAGATGTCGTTCAGATTGTTTTAAACTGCAAAGAAATTGTTATAAAAAATAAAACAGGTGAACCGGGAACGATGAGATTAAGCGTTTCAGGTGAGGCTGTTGCTCGTGTTGCTGACATTCAAGCAGATGATCATTTAGAACTTGTTAATAAAGATCATATTATTGCTCATGTTGCACAGGGCGGTCTATTAGACATAACGTTTTTTGTTGAATCAGGACGAGGATATCAAGCGGCTCAGTGGCCAGCGGGTAAAGCGCTTCAAGAAGACAATAGAATCTATATTGACGCGATGTTTTCACCAGTTCGCAAAGTAAGTTACGATGTTGAAAAAACGCGTGTAGGCACCTCAATCGATTACGATAAGCTCCTATTACAAATTTCTACTGATGGCACAGAATCTCCATTAGAAGTTGTTCGTTACGCGGTTTCTGTAGTTCGTTCACAGCTTGAGCATTTTTTAACAGCGCCTGAAATTCCTTTCAATGAAATTTCTCGCCCTGCGGTAGAAGGCAAGCCTGAATTGAAAGCTGAAACGCATGATGTTCGCTACAAAGGTGTTCCAGTAGATCTTCTGTTGAAACCAATCAATGCACTTGAGTTTTCTGTTCGTGCACATAACTGTCTCATTAATGCGGGAATTAAACGCATTATTGACTTAGTTAACTTAACAGAAGATGATGTTTTAAAAATTAAGAATTTCGGCCGCAAATCTTATGACGAAGTCAAAGAGGGTATGAAATCATTTGGTCTTTCTTTTGGCATGAACGTCAAAGAGGCTGAATTAAGAAAATTGATCGATAAGGAATAGCCATGAATCATCAAAATGGTAGAAAGAAATTAAATTTAAATCCCGATCATAAACGTTCTTTGCTCCGCAACCAGGCTATTATATTGATCGAAAAAGGTCATTTAGTTTCGACCGTTGCCCGTGTTAAAGAAGTAAGACGTTTTGCTGAAAAATTGGTTACTCTTGCTCGCAATGGTAATGATTTTAATGCTCGTCGTCGCGCTAAATCGTTGTTGCCTTACAAAGAAGATGCTTTAACAAAGCTTTTCTCTGATATTGCACCACGCTTTAAGCAACGTCCAGGTGGATATACTCGTATTATTCCACTTGCACGTCGTATCAGCGATACAGCTGCAGTTGCTCGCCTTGAATGGGTAGAGTAGTTCTTGGATAACTCTGCAGCTATTAAAGACCTGCTCGAGCTTGAGATTCGACCATTAATCCGACAAGATGGTGGTGATATTGAGTTTGTAGGCTTTGATAACGGTGTAGTTACCATAAAGTTTTCAGGGGCATGTGTATCATGCCCCTATTCTATTTTTACCCTTAAGATGGGTATCTTAGACCGCCTGGTCGATAAATTTCCTGACATCAAAGATGTAGTGTCAGAATAGCTTATGCAGGCTGTATGTTTTTTATATCGATTGATACGCCAAATTCAGTTGTAGGTACTAACTTCGTTGCTAAAGCTAGTGGCCTTACCACTACTTCAGTTGTATTTGCCTTGATTTCTTCAAGGGTAGTATATTCTTTATTAGGGCGAAGACCTAGAGTAACTGCATTATTAGTTTCATTCGCAATGTTTACGGCTATATCTTTCGCTGCCTGAGCACTTGTTGAAACCAATAAAATTAAACCTAAAAATATCATTTTTTTCATGATATATCCTTTTTTTATAGTTTGTTTATTTTAAAACTCGAAGATGCACATCGCACCTTCTTAATTCTGATAGTATCAAGCGCCCCCCCTCGAGTCAATAGATAATTCATACTAGGATTTTTACAATTTGCCCTTTTGCACATAAAAAGGGCATCTTGGACCAACTGGTCAGCTTGCCGGCATAGTTTGCCAATATTACTTCGTTACTTGCGTAGCTATACAAAGTACAGGTCAAAGCTTCAGCGTAGGGGAAAGGATGGATAGGCGAAGCCTGGGATAAATTTCCCGTCATCAAAGATGTTGTCGCCCTCTAAAGAATTCTTCTTTTTTTATATTTTTATTACAAAATGAAATAATTATCAATTACACTGGTAAGTAAGAAACATAAAGTTTTTGAAGGCAGTGTATGAAAAAAGTATATCTTTTACCCTTTATATTCTTCGTTTTTAAAGTTTTTTCTATAAAAACCTCGAAAACTGTGATCTCAATGCCTCAAAAGACATTCTTGATGGGCGTTTCTAAAGACCCACGGGTTAAGGCGTTCTTGGATCTTCTGGCCCATGGTGAAGGGACCTCTTACCACCCTGAGGTAAAAATGTTGCCTGATCAGTACCGCATAAGTTTCTGTAACGATGGCAAGATCGCCTCATTTAAAGATCACCCTCGCAAAAAATGTTGCAATCGGGTTGGAGATCGCATTATTTGCGCTACTGCAGCCGGAAGGTATATGTTTTTGCAAAGAACCTGGGACTGGGTAAGGGAGAAGTTAGCGTTGAACGATTTTAGCCCTACCAACCAAGATTTAGCTGCTATTTATCTTCTGATGGAATCCGGGGCGTTGGATGAGATTTTAAAAAATAACATAAAGGGAGCTATTGCCAAGGCAAGTAGGTTCTGGGCGCCTATGCCCGGGTCTTCATATAACCAGCCACAAACCAAATTATCAGAGCTTTTAGGGATATATCAAAAAAGACTTACATTTTACCAGTCATTTGATGGCGTGTATAAAGATAAGAAGGGGGGAAATAGATGATAAAAAAATTCACTGTTATGTTTTTAGCGATGTGCGCGATGATCTGCGTTCTATTTGCAGGGGTGTATCTCTATAAAAACATACGATCAATTTATATGAGTGCCATCCCAGTCCAAGAGTGCAAGGATAAAGAGACATTCGATTTGAAAAAACAGTCTAAAGTTAAGAAATATCATAATAATGGCAAAATCGAGCATATTATCTTTTCTGTTCCCGAAGAACGCGGATCTCAAAAAAATATCCTGCGAAAAGGTATTTTAGTTACTCGTGCCCATGCGCGGGCCACCATCGTTATATGCCATGGGTTTATGTGTAACAAAAATGATGTTAGCTTTCTGCGGAGCATATTTTACGATTATAATGTCATGGTCTTCGATTTCCGTGCGCATGGTGAAAATAGTGAAAATCAATGCAGCTCTTTTGGCTTTAATGAAGTGCTCGATCTGGAAGGTGCCGTTGCCTTTATAAAAAGCAAGCCTGGGCTGGCAGCACTACCGTTAATAGGCTACGGCTTTTCAATGGGTGCCGTCACGGCTATTCTTGCGCAAGCACAGCATCCAGACATGTTCTCGGCCCTCGTTCTCGATTGCCCGTTCGATTCCACTGAAATGGTAATTCATCGCCTTATAGAGCGGCTCACATTCACCGTGGGCGGCTATACCTACGGGCTTCCCGGGCGCAATCTTTTGAAAAAATATGCGTATAACCACTCAGTTCAAGCGATGATCAAATATGCGCTCAGAGCAGTTGCCCATATCGGAACGCATGATATACAGTTATGCATTATTCCATCTGATACCGTTAATGAGATAAAAAAAGTTACCGTACCCTGCTTTTTTATCACCTGTAAAAATGATGATAAAGCGCCGGTTGATGCCGCGCGTGCTATCTATGCTAACAAGCCTGGGTACAAACGGCTGTGGCTCACCAACGGGCGGTTACACTTTGATTCATTCTTTTACAATCCTGAAAAATATACTCATAAAGTGCGTTCATTTATCAAAAAATTTCTTGACGGTGAACTGAAAAATAAAACGGAATCAAAGATTGTTGAAGATATTGACGATCCATTCGTTCATAAGGAGGTTTCATGAAATATCTTGTACATATACTACTCATCGTTTTAGTAAGCGTGTTAGTTATCACGTATGGCGCTTTGCATGCAGAGACTATAAAGACAGAAGGCCGCTTTCTTGATACCGCATCAGATTACCCTATAACCGTCGCCTACGTGTATGACGGCTGCCACCACCAGTCATCTGAATATTGCAGTAGTCGCAAGCCATCATATCATCAGAATAAAAGAACATTATGGAATGTAAGTAGAGACAGTGAGCTATGTGCAGCGAATGTGCATTTTATGGCTATCGATACCTCACGTAATCGCATAAAGAATGTTAAGCAGTTTTTATCAATAACGGGGTCAGATTCTTTTATAGTTTTTCTTAATGGCTATATAGCAAATTATGACTATCTATCCGGCACACCAACCGAACAGCAATTGATAGCCTATATTAAACGCGCAGCGGGAAATGCTCTTACTACAGACGAACGTCTTGAACGGCAGCCTGGTCAGTGCGCACAGAAATGCCATCGCTATGCTCCGTGTGATACAACCCAGTCATGGCGTGGTAACCCCTCTTGGCAGGTTCAAGGATATTACGGGGTGATGGGTGGCGAGCCGCCGCATAGTTATGGATACGCACAGGCGGGAGCATATAGCTATGGGATGGGCTTTAGGCGATTACCAAATTAACAATAGATATTCTTAGGATGAATAGCCGCTTCAGTCTTCGCTCTTTTGAGCTACGCCCGACAGGCGCCCTGCTGTGTCCGCCATAGCACACTGTGCGACGGCTGGAAGTGAAGCGTAGCGAAATCGAACGGGTACGACGGCAAAACAAAGTTGCGAAAGAGCTCTAATAAATAAAAAGAGAAATTGTATGAAAAAAATTATTTTACTTATCTTGCTTATATCTGGGCAAATATCTGCTTTGCAAGTCGGGCTTAACCAAAAACGAAATTTAGCCACGCCAAGGGAGCGATTGCAAGCAAAGCGTGCCAATCTGGATTTAAAAAAAACGAGCGAATTTCCCTATGCTCCAAGGGGGTTACTTATATTTTTAAATGATCTTGAAAAAGAGTGTACTGCAGAGGCGGTGGGGCAGGCATTCACTTACGCTCTTCTTCAACAGCCGGGGCCTATCATAGTGTCAGCAAATTTGGTACGCAGTGTGTTTGCAAGCGATCGAAAAATGGATTTGGTCGGTGCCATTTCTCGATTCGAGGGAGAAAAAGTTTCTTTTGATGATACTAATCCCTGTACAGTACTTGTTTCTTCTGACTTTGACATACAAAAATGGATTATAAAAGAAATAAGCAGTGATCTTTATCTGCTTTTACCGCATAGTTATCTTGAAAGATTAAACATAAGCTCTGCGCAAGTGAATTATTGGGAAAAACCTGAAGTTAATCAAATCGAATTGATCTTGGGATTTAAAGTGAATCATATGCGCACGATTCAAGTGGACGATATGATCGAAAAACCTCTCACACGCAAACATGAAAACGCTGCCTATTTTGTAGATGCTTTATATAAAGGGGATCTTTTTTGTACCCGTGCGGATTATCAAAAAAGTTTGATAGCGCAACCTCTTTGGACATGGTTTATGGTGGGGCACGGATATACGGGAGAAACGATTGTTGATATACCTATAAATGATTTTAAAAAGCTTCTTGATTTTGCATCAACTCGAATAACTATGCGCTTGCTTGCCTATTTGACCTGTTATGGCGCGGGTATAAATACGGAACTTTTATATAATGATGAAAAAACTGGCATACAGAAAACATATCCTTTTGCGATCGTAACGCAGGCGATAACTGATTCTCAAACTTGGGGGTATATACATAAAGAAGCGTCTTCATCGCGTGAAGTAATGGAGGAATATACAGAACGGCCCTATGATTTTGATACTTTTATAAAATTGTCAGAAAAAAGAGATATCGATTATGAAGAAATCCTAGGATGTTTATTTAATATAATTCCGAAGAAAAATTTTCCAGGTAATATCGCACAAATTAAATTACCGGGAATAGAATGGTTTTCGACGGTCGCAGGCAAGCAAGATGTGGTAAGTATAGGTTCTGTCATGTCTCGCACAAGAACAGCGCCATTGAATATTCAGAGATTTTTTACTAAAAAGTCAGCAAAAGCAAATCCTGCAAGAGTAGATCCTAAAGCGCTGCTTTTAGAAACAACATATATACCATTTGAAATCATCATTAATGGCTCTAGCTTGGAATATATTATATCCATGGTCCCTATGCCTGGTATGGCGAGTATTTATATCGCTGCTTTAAAATCTTCAGTACATGATATTAATAAAATATTGGATTTAATCCAACGTATTAATGGTTACGATACTAAGTGGCTCAACAAAAGATTTTATATATCGCGTATTACCGCTTTAAATGATAAGGATCAATTGACCGAATATAGAGATGTCGTAGTATTTCCTAATGGTTACACCTATTTTAAGCAGGGATCGAACATTTACTATAAACGTATGGTAGATGAAAAAGCGATAGACGAAAATTCTGAGGAGGGGCGTGAAGTAGTGAGTTGTTTACGTGATCATTATAGTGAAGAAACTTTTGATGCAATAAAAAGCGAAGCATATAACTATTCAAAAAAGTTGGATGTAGGAACTACGGAACAAACTGAAGGACTTTCACCAGAAAATATCAGTAAGCTTGAGGAATTATTTAAAAAACGTAGTGCTGCGGCTGCCGTTGGGAAGTTGGCTGCTTCTGAATGAAGATTGAAATTTTTTGAAGGGGGAAATCGTATGAAAAAAATTATTTTACTTATCTTGCTTCTATCTGGGCAGGTATGTGCCCTTCAGCCGGGGCTTGCGTCTGCGCGAAAATTTGCTACACCAATGGAACAATTGCAGGCAAAATCTCGAAGTACTGCTCAGCCAATTCAAACTGAAGAGATTGATGTTCCGGAATATGCGCCGCGGGCCGTGCTTATTTTTCTGCATGAGCCCAATAATTTTTGTATTCTTGAATCGACTAGCTTAAATTTAACTGAAGCACTTATTCAAAAAGCTGGTCCAATCATAGTATCAACAAGTCTTTTGCGAAGTGTCTTGAGTTATCATTTGCCCCCATCGATGAATGAAATAGACAAAAACTATAACCCTTGTAGAAGGCTTTTGACACAATTTGACAGTAATGAATGGGTTATTAAAGAGGCGACAGAAGATCTTTATCTCCTCATTCCCCATACGTATCTTAAAATGGTTAATATTGAAGTTGCTGAGCTTCATCAAGAAAATGCAAATTCTTTAACAGCGGTTGAGTTGAAGCTGGGGCTTAAGGTTAATCATATGCGCTCGTTGCCGATCGAAAAGATAAATACCGCAAGTCTTTTGCCGCTCGAGAATAATTATTTTGTGCGTGCATTACAAGAGGGAAAATTATTTTGTGAGCGGAATAATTATCAAAATAGCGAAGTTCCACAACCATTATGGACATGGTACTTGTCGGGTCATGGAATATTTAAAAATATTATCGCAGGAATTCTATTGGAGGACTTTAAGAAGGTACTTGCATTCGTTTCAACTAAAATTAACATGCGGTTGCTTATGTATCAGACATGCTATGGCGCTGGAGCAAATACCGAACTTATTTACCATGATGAAGAAACAACCTTGCAAAAGACATACCCCTTTATTATTGCCACGCAGGCGATTTCTGATGCACCTACTACACATACTTTTTTTATCCCAGCTTTGGGTGATAAAATTGCGCGCCCTGATAATTTTCGTGCTTTTGTAGCATTGGTGCTTGAGCAGGACCTTGATTATGAGAGGGCAATCGCCAGTTTGTTTCATATAAACCCAGACCTCTATTACGCGGGTAATATTGCTCAAATTAAATTGCCGGGAACTGAGTGGTTTTCAGTTATGGCAGGTAAAAATGATGTGGTGACTATAGGAAAAATCATGGCACGGACGAGAAAAGAGCCATTAGATATACAAAAATTTTTTAGGACAAAAGATCCGAAAGCGATACTTTTAGAATCGACTTATATTCCTTTTGAATTGATTATTAACGCGCCGCATATGGAATACATTATTTCTGTTGCTCCGGGTAACATGTCGACATATTTGCGGGGAATCCGTTCTGAGAAACATGATATAAACCAGATACTTAAATGGTTTCAGGGTATCAGCCTGACTGACGATGAGCTTTTTTATAAAACAATATACATAGAGCATATTGTTGTACAGGATAAAAAGGGTCAATCAACAGAATATACGGATATTGTAATTATGCCATCTGGAGGCGTCTATTTCAAACATGGTTCAGATATCTTTTTCAAGGAGCTGGATAAATTTGCCGTAAATAGTGCGCAGGTGCCTAACGATATGTGGGCTAGGGTATATGGGCCATCTTTCATTAAAGATATAAAGGAACGGAGTCTGAAATATGCACAAAGATCTAATGCGCGTGCCACTGAAAAGACTGAAGGATTATCACCAGAAAACATGAGCAAGCTTGAAGATGCAATCAAACAAAAAGCTGTAGCGGTTGGTAAATTAAAAAATGAGGGGACGATATGAAGAAGATTTTGTTACTTGCTTTGCTCATAAGCGGACACCTTTATGCTCTGCAGCCGGGGCTTGCGTCTGCGCGAAAATTAGCGACGCCAGTGGAGCAATTGCAGACGAAACACCAAAATACTGCTACGGGTACCTTGTATCCTCCGGAGGTGGAGTCGGACTTTTCTGCTGTTGAATATGCTCCACGTGGATTACTTATTTTTTTGAATCATCAGCTGAGCAAATCTTGCATTACTGAGGCAATTAGCTTGAATTTAACCGAGGCGCTCGTTCAAAAGGCCGGACCCATCATCGCATCAAAAAATCTGGTGCACAGTGTCTTAGCCAAGTATCTGCCACCCGCTCAAAAAGGGAATTATTCTTGGTCCGAAATTGATTTAAATAACGAAAATAATCCGTGTACGAGACTTATTTTGAAATTTAACAGTGATGAATGGGTAATCAAAGAAATAACGCAAGATCTTTATCTTCTTATTCCGCAAGCATACCTTTTGTGGGTAACTATCGACCCTGCTGAACTGAGCCTTGATAATGCGGCGTCATTAACGACAACGGAGCTCAAGCTCGGCCTTAAGGTCAACCATATGCGCACTGTATCGATCGAACAGGTGAATAAGGGGCGCTTCGAGGCCTTAGGCGACGGGTTTATAAAGGCACTGCGGGAGAATATGCTCTTTTGCGAGCGTAGGAACTATCAAGGGAGCGAAGTGCCTCAACCCCTTTGGACGCTCTATTTTTCCGGGCATGGTGAATTTGAAGAAACTATGGCTGGAATGAGTCTTGATGATTTTAAGAAGATGCTTATCTTCGCTTCAGATAAAATCAATGTAAGATTACTTATGTATCAATCCTGCTATGGCGCGGGGCTTAATGCTGAGCTTATTTATTACGACCAGGCGGCAGCCACCAATAAGACGTATCCCTTTGCCATCGCTACCCAAGCCATTACTGATGCACCTACCATTCAAAGTCACGTTGTGTTTGGTAAAAAAGTGCCGCGGCCGGATGACTACCAAGGCTTTATGGCATTGGTGCATGAGCAAGATCTGGATTATAAAAAAGCGATCGCGTTAGTGTTTCATACGGAGCCAGACATAAGCTATAGGGGCAATATTGCACAAATTAAATTGCCGGGTACAGGATGGTTTTCTGTGGTCGCTGATAAAAATCATATTGTGACTATTGGCAACGTCTTGGCTCGTACAAGAAAAAATCCTTTAAATGTTCAAAAATATTTTAAGGCAACGGCATTGAAAGCGCTTCTTCTTGCCGCGCCCTACATTTTATTTGATCTGATTATCGATGTGCAGTTGGATTTTATCATCTCACTTGTCCCAGGAAGTGGTGCCACGTATCTGCAAGGGATTCGTTCCGATAAATATCCTATAGATACGATATTGGGTTGGTTTCAGCGCATTCCACTTACTGATAGCAGCCTGTCGCTGGACAAGATGTTTTATATAGAGCATATTGTTGCCCCGAATCAAGAGAGGAAATTAACTGAATATACCGATGTTTTCATTGCATCTTCGGGGGGCGCCTATTTTAAGCATGATTCAAATATTTTTTTCAAAAATGATCAGCATGTAAGCGCGAAACGTATGACTGAGCCATTTACAGGAGGGGTATTTGGTCCGGCCTATTGGGATGGCTCTCTGGTTAAAGGCCTAAAGAAGCGAAAGAACAAATATGCAGAGCAAAAATTGCTCAATTAAAAAAACGGGGGAAGTCATGAAGAAGATTTTATTAATTATTGTGCTCGTATCTGGGCAGATGCGTGCTGCACAGGTCGGGCTTTCGCAGCAGCGTATAACAACGCCTATGGAGCAGTTGCAAGAGCAATACCGCAATGCACCGGTTAAAGCGAGTGCATATACATTAGAGCAAGAGGCTGGCCAGCCAGATATTGAGTATGCGCCACGCGGATTACTTATATTTTTGGATGAGCCTCGGGAGTATTGCCTCAAAAAAGAAGCAGTCAGCCTTGATTTGACAGAAGCAATTATTCAAAAAGCAGGGCCAATAATAGTATCGGCTAATATATTGCGAAGTGTTTTGAAAGATTACTTACCACCGTCAGAAAGAACAATGTATGGGAAAACAGTTTCTTACGTTAAATCTTTCTTTTCAAAAGAGAGTAAATCAGAAAAAGCTTTCAACTCTTGTGAGATACTTATATCCAAAAACTTTGATAGTAGTGAGTGGATTATAAAAGAGGTATCAAAAGAGCTTTATTGCATGTTGCCCTATACATATCTTGACATGGTTAAAGTTGCTCTTGCTGATGTGCAAAAAGAAAATGCGTCCTCTATAACCCCGACTGAATTAACATTAGGACTTAAAGTAAATCATATGCGTAATGTAGATATACGAGAAATAAGCACTGCTCAGATTATACCATCAGATAGGTCTTATTTTGTTCGAGCATTGACAGGTGGCAATTTATTCTGCGAGCGTGCAGCTTATCAAGAAAGTTATATATCGCGGCCTTTATGGACGTGGTACATGATGGGTCATGGATTTGTTAGTCAATACATAGTCGGGATGCCCATTGAAGACTTTAAAAAAGTGCTTACATTTATCACTGATCATTTAACTATGCGATTACTCGTGTATCAAACATGTTATGGTGCTGGGTTAAATACCGAGCTTGTATATAATGATGAAAAAACCAATATGCAAAGAGCATATCCATTTACTATTGTTACACAAGCGATCACTGATGCTAGTGTCGCTCAATTAGTTCTCAGTTATGGTGTCAAAAGAGAGCGACCACGAGACTTTAGCACTTTTACCAAATATGGTCATGATAACGATATTGATTATGAAAAAGTAATAAAGACAGTGTTTCATATAGCTCCTGATCCATTTTATAAAGGTAATATCGCACAAATCAAATTGCCTGGAATAGAATGGTTTTCCGTTGTTGCCGGAAAAAATGATGTGGTCGGTATAGGAACTATTATGGCTAAAACACGCAGTAAGCCATTAGATATTCATAAATGGTTTAAAGCGGAAAATCCCAGAGCATTGCTTTTAGAAACCACTTATATACCCTTTGAGATCATTATTAATGTGCCTCATTTAGAATACATAATATCAGTAGTGGCTGGGGAGACTAATACTTATATAGAAGCGATAACTTCTTCAGTGTATGACATCAATCAAATTCTTAATACATTCCAGCGTATAGAACTATCTGCGGGTATTGAATTGATGAAAAAAATATACATTTCCCGTATTACTGCATTAAATGATCAGGGACAACCGACAGAATATAAAGATATCATTATCGCGCCGAATAATAATGTTTATTATACGCAAGGTGCTGATATTTTTTTCAAAAGGCCTGATCAAAAAGCGGTAAGTACTGCGCAAGAAAGCGATTTATTCCTTAAAATTTATAATAAGCAAGTATTTGATTTCATAAAGAGTCAAGCCCAACGATATGCGAAGAAATCGAGCAGACGAGCAACTGAAAAAACTGAAGGACTTTCGCCAGAAAGTATCAGTAAACTTGAGAATGTATTAAAAACGCGCGATATATCAAAAGCTACAGCAGTTGGTGCACTAGCAAAGGCAGGGAAATAAATTATAAATTGTGGGAAAGGTGGGACATATATGAAAAAAATAATCTTGATAATTTTATTAGCAGTTACGCAAATGCATGCTGCACAAGTTGGTCTTTCGAAACAGCGTATAGTAAGTCCGATGCAGCAATTACAAGAGAAATATCTAATTGAAAAAAATCAAAAGGCTCTATTCATTATTCTTAATGAAAACTTGGAAGCGTATCCAAAAGAGAGCATGCAGTCACGTCTTGAATGTTTCTTAAGAACGCAGAATTTCCCTATTATTACTAAAAAAAATCTTTTAATACGCGTAGTTGATAGTAACCCGGATATTTTTAAAAAAAATAAATGGTTCATTAAAAAATGTGATAACTATGTTCTCCTGGTTCCATTTGAACAGATTGAGGCCGACGAGTCAATCGATTTAATACCTGGCTTGCCTTCTCATGAACTTACTGATTTAGAAAAAAAATTGGGGCTAAAAATCAATCACCTCGAAACGCTTGATCATCAAATTTTTGTATCAAATGAAACAAACAGTTCTAAAATTGTCTCCCGTGTTGTTGATACTATAACAGGCTCTATTAAAGGCGATATTCTTTTTTCTAAGATAAGAGGACATCATCCCAGATTCAACGATGTTTTATCCAAAATATTTGTCGTCCATACTGATATATACCCAAAAGGATCGCATAAAGAAATTCATAAAGAGGAAGCCGAATGGGTGATCATGGCAGCGGGCCATGGTGGAGGAATAGGCATAGACCGGACCTCATTTTGGTCGGTTATAGCTGATTTTTCATTGACAGAATTTAAGAAAATGATGGATTTTTTTAAGAGATCGCTCTCTATAAAAGTTGTTTTTATCCAGTCTTGTAGTATCGGCAAAAATATCGCACAAGATGTATTTACTTCTGAAAATTTAGATAATACGATACAGCAAGCGTATCCTTTTGATATTATTTTTTCGGCTATGGGAGATGAATACACATATTTTGAGAAGCATGCATGTGAAAAGGGCGCATATAGTGAATTTATTAAAAAAATAAATGCTACGTCAAACCCAGATTATTATACAATTTTAAATAAAACTATCGTACAATCACATAGTGAAAATCCAGTGCCCCAAATTCGTTATAAAAATACCGAATACTTTTTACCTGTTTATGCGCTTTCTTCAAAGATTCAGGACGCCCTCATTATCAGTAATGTTATGGCTGCTACGCGTAAAGAACCGTTAATAATAAAACGCACTATTAAAAATGTAGTACTCTATTCTCCAGTGATCTCCTTTCCTATTAAATTAGCGAAAGAATTTTTTGGAAACTGGTACTATAAGTTTAAACCATCAGTGGACTTTGTATCTTCTTTTTTTGAAAATAAAGTTATTCGCTTTTTTTCTTTGGAAATTGAATATCCGACACAACTTTCCTATAAATGGAAGCAACTGGATTCTGGAAAATTGGGTATATTCTGCGATTTATTGGTTATTAATGATTGGGCATCAGTTCCATACCCGGGCGTCGCTGAGCAACAGTTAAGAGAGATTTTTCCCGGTGCAAAAAATGTAGCTGTTGATCCAACTCGCGCAAATTATTTATTGGGAAAAGTAACATTGTATAATGTAGCTTTCACTAAAGAAGCTGTTACTGGGATGGTAAGGTCACCAGATAATCGTGAATATATTGTGATATATAAAGATGGCAGTATTATGCAATTAAGCCCTGCGGACAGCACAAAGAAAAAACAGGATTATATTGTTGCCTTTGAAAAAAGATTTGGGAAAATTCCACAGATGCCAGAAAGCATGAGTAAACTTGATGAATTATTTGAAAAACGTGTAGCGGCGGCGGCTGTTGGGAAGCTGGCAAGCTCTTAACAGGAGTCTAATTTTTAGAGATTTTCAGGGCCGATTTTAAAGTAGTTAACTGAGAGATTACGAAATTTTTTGCTACCTGTACATATTTGATGCCGAAAGTATTAGGTTTAAGCGCTGTGGATCTGTTTTGCAAAAAGATACAGATTATCATCGTCATCTTCATTTTCATAAGTAGCCATCTTTCCACCGATATAGGTAAAGCCAAGCTTATTATAAAATCCTCTTGCAGAGGGCAAGCTTTCAAGAGACATCGAATTATACCCTAAAAGATGGGCAATAGCTGTATTATCAAAAACTTCGATACAAGCACGTCCGATGCCCTTATTTCGATAGTCTGCATGGACATCTATGCTATTTATAAAAAAGGCTGTATCTTTTTTGGTACGTAAAAAACTTGCTTTAAAATCAAGATAATTATTTTCAGTTTTTAACTTGATGATAAATCCCTTTTTTTTGGGATTTTTAATTATAGTCCCCTGTAATGAGGCACCTGCTTGAGCGAGGGTAATTTTTTTTGATAATGGAAGTAATTGCAGTGCGAGGGCTGGCTCTAGTGCTTGCCATCTATCAGCAAAACGGATTTGTGCCTCTGAATCGCACGTGATGTTTATCGGAAATTCTTGAGCATGCAGCGATATGCTTGCGAGTAATAAGAGCTTAATGATTTGCAGTTTTGCCATACTAAAATACCTTATTCTTCATCTTGCCAAGTTAGTAAAACTTTTACTTTGTCTGGTATTTCTGCTGGACGAGTAGTCATCTTTCTACCGCGCAGATCAACTAATTCTAAATCTGGCAATTGACTGAGAATCGTCCAATCTGCTTTCATTTTGATAGCGCTATTTTGAACAAGATGCAACTTTCTCAGTTTTTTAAAATTGCGTAGCTCTTCTGGGAGTTTTCTCATATTGCAATCATTCAATCCTAAATCTTGAACCGATGTTGGAATATATTCCCAATGAACATCAGGAGATGAGAAATCATTATGAACGATCCAAAGATTTTTTAAATTATTTAAAGAACGTAACCATTCTGGCAATTGTGTTAAGTCGCATCCCGGTAAAGATAGATCTTCTAATTTTTGAGAAATAGACTCTAGATGATACTGGTTGTGCAATGAGTTTCCTCTAAGATTTAACCGCTTCAAATGAGTTAAAGAGCTTATTTGCTGGGGTATCTGTGTGAGGCCGTATGCAGTTATTGATAATTTTTGCAGATTTGTGCATTTCTCTAGTAGGCTGAGATCTAATGGGTTTTGCTCATTGTCTTTTGAATAAAAATAATGAGAAGGCTCACAAATATCGATTTCAAGTAAATCCCCACTGGCACATTCTTTAAGTGCCTTGTTGAAATTTCGATATCTCCCCCATTGAGTCACAAAATGTCGACTATCAAGTTTTGTGAATGCGATCTGCGTCAATATTTTTGTTGCCGTACTTACTTGCTTAAGCTTTAGTATGTCGCCATATAAATAATTTGCCATATGGGTAAAAATTTCCGGTGGTAGCTTCTCTAATAAACGGGGGTCCCCTTGAGATTCTTGATGCGATTGAGTTGTTGATACGAGTTGCGTATCTTCAGAGGCCACAGGCTGGGCTAATGGTTGTTGAATAAGGCGGCTTAAGGTAAGCCCACAATGAATATTTGATAAAAAGCTTATACAGAAAATTATGAATATGTGATATAACTTCGTAAAAAGTTTAATGATTTGCAGTTTTGCCATGTTAGAATCCCTGTAAGAAAGTGTTGCCATTTTTGATATTTTTTATGAAATGTATGCCAAAATGGTTAGGTATAAGTGATGCTGCAAGTTGGCCACCGAAAAAGAACCCTTGTTCGGGAGTTATTGCCATCATTTTCGCTAATGGAGATGTCTTTGCCTCTTTCTCTAAGCGCTCGAGCTGTCGCGCAAGACGTTCATCAGTCGTAAGATTTTCAGGTGTTGATGTAGCAGGTTTTTGCACTTCAGGATGCTTAAAATAGCGCTCTAAAAGCCAGGGGCCCATAAATGATACTGCGGTAGAGCCGACAGCAAGCACACGGACAAGGAGCGTTCCACGCGCGCCGGCAAGAGCACCTGCTTTATTCAGTTTATAGGTACCGTAACGTGCCTTAAAGGCTTTTTTACTTGCTTCGTCTCTGGCCTTAGGGTCCTGATACGATTCTTCTATAGTAGCATGATCAAGGGTCGTTTGAACTGCCTTTTTTGCATGAGCTTCAGCAGCGCCCTTTACGGTATCTGAGACGTTGAGCAAGCCTGAGTTTACTGCAGTTATGAGAGTTAAGGCAAGGGGGAATGCAGCAAATGCTGCCCCAGATGCTGTTAAAACTGCTGTTTGGCCTTGGGTCATCTGGGGGAGTTCCCACAAATGGGTACGTAGACCAATGCCTTGATTGAGTGCAGCTTGGGCTATAAAACCTGTAGTAAAATGTGCAGCATAACGAGTAAGTGAGCTTTTATCAAGCTGAAAAGCTGCAGAGTCTTCTTTTTGAGCCATGAGAGGGCTTAATGCAAAAGAAAGCAAAAATATCTTTTTATTCAAAAAGTTCATTATCATGATTATTCCCTGGTTATTTTTATTATTAAATATAAATATATCATAACTGAAAATAATGTCAATCTGGGGGGAATGGGTGTGTAGTCTGACGAATGAAGTCTTTTTCTTCTTCTGGTATACTACTGATGTGATAATTTTTATTATTAAGAAAGAGCCATTATGATTACTTTTAAACTTGCTGATCAGCATATACTGAATCAAGAGGCTGATTTATATGTGGGGTTTTGCCCTCAAAATGCCATCCCAGAAAACATTATAAGAGATTTTACCTCGCTCTATGCCCCGCTTAATGATCTTATTAAAAAAAGAAATTTTGCAGGTGCTGCAGGAAGCCAATTGGTTATCTCCGCCGCGCGTAATAACAAAGCGGTAACGCTTATGCTTGTCGGTCTCGGGTCTGAAAAAAAGTCTCAGGCAGACAGGTTAGAAAATGCGCGTCGAGCAATGGGTTTAGTGGTAAGAACAGTAGAGCATACCAAATCAACGCATGCCGCCGTTCTTTTACCCGATCACCACTGGTTTGCAATCAATGAATTTGAATTGACTAAAGAGCTTGTTGCAACGGCGATGATGGCAGGTTACCATTTTGACCAATTTATTACCGATGCAGCTGCAAAACTAACACAAAATTGTGAAATTACTCTCTGCGCTCCGGCGATTTTACATAATCAAATTTCAGTTGGTGTAGAATTTGGTCAACGTATTGGCCATGCGGTCAACCAAGCGCGCCAATGGTGCGATTTGCCCGCCGATATTTTAACGCCAACTATTTTAGCTGAGCATGCTGCACGCATTGCAAAAGTGCATGATTTGAAGGCTACTATTTTTGATGAAGCGACCGTCAAAAAAATGGGCATGGGTGGCCTTGCAGGAGTTTCAGCAGGTTCTGCACAAGAGTGTAGATTTGTAGCTATTGAATATAAGAGTGGTCACCAAGATGCCCCTACTCTTGTATTAACGGGTAAGGGTGTCACCTTCGATTCAGGCGGCATTAGTATTAAGCCCGCAAATCGTATGGACGAGATGAAAGATGATATGGCTGGCGCAGCTGCGGTGATCTCTACGATGGAGGCCATTGCGCATCTTAAACCGCGCGTGAATGTTATCGGTATTACGCCAATTGCTGAAAACATGCCGAGCGGCACTGCGATCAAGCCGGGCGATATTATTACTTTTTATAACGGCATGACTGCGGAAGTTAAAAACACTGACGCAGAAGGGCGCTTAATTTTAGCTGACGCGTTATCCTATGCCGTTAAACATTATAAGCCTGATGCGATTATTAATGTGGCAACTTTGACTGGTTCATGTGCCGCTGCGCTCGGGCCATTCTTTGCGGGTATGATGAGTAACCATGACGATCTGGTTGAAAAATTAACCAAAGCATCAAAACGCTCCGGCGACAGGCTCTGGAGATTGCCGTTTCATGATGATTACAAAAAGGCGGTTCGCTCAAGTGTGGCAGACATCTGTAACATTGGTAATGAAACATATAAAGCTGGGGCTATTACGGCTGGGTTCTTCTTGCAAAATTTTGTCGGTGATACGCCATGGGTACATTTGGATATTGCGGGCACCTCGTTTAATGTTCCTGATATGAGCTACTATCGCCCGGGAGCTACTGGTTTTGGCGTTCGATTATTTATAGACTTTTTGATGCATTTTGAAGAATAATAACTATCACACTACTTTTTGGAGATTTATGAAAAAGCTAGCTTTATCCGTGACGCTTGCGATCACCGCAATAACCCTTCATGCATGTGGCGACCATCCCGAGCATGAACACGCATCCGCTCCTGTGGATATAAAGGAAGCTGACGCAGAGTGTAGAGAAATCCTTGAGTTTATTTTAGCTCAAGAAAATAACCTCAAAGCTGATGATCTTTTTAAGCGGCGAGATACTATACTTGCCCGAGGGACTTTAACTGATAAATGTAAAATTGTTCTATCGTTACTTGAATTACACATTTCCGAGCATATCAAAAGAAAAGACACAGGCTTAATGTAATTATAATAAGGGGCGAGAGAATCGCCCCTTATTCTTTATTGTGGTTTTAGATCTATTTCATTTACCATAAATATAAGTTTGTATGTTAATTGGGGGTAAAGCATGAAAAAGATAGTTATAGGATTGTTACTATACGTACAGCATGGATACGGTATTGAGCCGATCGGCTTAACAAACCTGGGTAATACCTGCTACATCAATTCGACTTTGCAATGTTTAGGTGCTATTCCAGAGTTAAGAAACTATATCTTTAAATTTAGCTCGCACGATCCATTAACAGAAGAATTTAAAAGAATGCTCAAAAGCCCTATTGCTGGCCCGAAAGCGTTTGTAGAATGCGTCTCTGAAACCGGGATAATGGGTAAATTAGCAATTAATGCGCAACAGGACGCCGCCGAATTTTATGAAAAATTGATAAATAAATTACAACCGCAAGAAACAATACACAATTTATTTCGCATCAATACAAAAATGGACACAATTTCTGCAAGCCGTGAATTTAAGCGTGAGCCCGTAATACAAGAAAGCACTATATTAAGAATCGGGTCACAATTTGTAACCAAGCAAAAGGGGATGTCGATTGAGGCTCTTATTAAAAATTATTTTTTGATTCCCCAAGAAGATACCATTCAAGTAGAAAGAGATGGCGTCAATAAAGAATTTGATATTAAAGAAAAAAATAGTGGCCTGCATCTTTCCCCAATTCTGGTTGTTGCTGTGCCGCGTTTTGATATGGAGGGCAATAAAATAAAAACGCCTCTATGGTCCAACATGAAGCCTCTTATTCTTACCGATGCTAAAAAAAATAAACATACCTATAACCTTTTAGGGTGCGTTTTACATGCAGGCGAAACGGTAGATAGTGGCCACTATACTGCAGTAGCACGATATGATAATGAATGGTTTTATTGTGATGATACGCAAGTGAGCCTTCAAGCGGAAAGCCAAGTGGGAGCGCGTTTAAGTAATCAAGATAATTTCGATTCTTACCTCTACTTTTTTAGAAAAGATTTCCCCCTCACATTGCAGCAAGTAGCCGACGAAGAAAAGAAATCACACTATCGGGGAGATCGGATCGTTCAAAAACAATTACCATTTCAACGTGGTCTGGCTGATGTTATTGAATGATGAGCATTTTTTACGCAATTAATAATAATTCCGATCATGCAAAGATGCGACAAGAGTGATGATGCCCCGTAGCTGATAAAAGGCAGCCCTATCCCTTTGGTAGGCAGCAATGCACAAGCAACGCCGATATTGATAGTCGTTTGCAGGGTGATAAGAATAATAATCCCTGCTATGCACAAGAAGGGGAAAAGGTCCTGCATCGACGCAGCGAGTTTCAGCCCTACAAAACAAAAGAGTGCATAGATTACTATCAGCGCGCAGACGCCTACAAAGCCAGTCTCTTCAGCGATAATAGCAAAAATAAAATCAGTATGATGCATAGGCAAATAAAAGAACTTCTGTTTTGACCCTGCTATGCCCAAGCCCGTCCAGCCCCCTGAACCGATTGCGATAAGTGATTGGATAATCTGAAACCCTGCGCCTTGCGGATCTTTCCATGGATTTTGATAAATTAAAATGCGGTGAAAGCGGTAAGGTTTAAGAAATACCAGGAGCCCTAAGATAGGCAGCACGGGGATTGCCGTGAATGCAAGATAGCGTAGTGGCACTTGTGCAAGAAAAAAAAGAATCGCAGCGGTCAAACTGAGCGTGACCATCTGCCCAAAATCTGGTTGCAGCAACAAAATACCTGCTGTGATGCCGATGACACAGAGCAATTGTGTATAGTGCACAAGCGAATGCAAGGTGAACTGTTTTTTATCGAGAAAGTAGGCGCAATATACAATAAAAAAAAGTTTTAATAATTCACTGGGTTGAAAAGAAAATCCCATGAGAGACAGCCATCTGTGCGAACCATGTATTGAAACACCTATATGGGGCACAAGCGTTGCCGCGGTTGCCAGGAGTGCGCACAAGAAAAAAAATGGCGCCGCTTTTTTGAGAAATGGTAATGGTATAACACTAAAAAAGATGCATCCAACTATTCCCAGGACGAGTCCTAAAAACTGTTTTTTAACATAAAATAGAGCATCATTATACCGCTCTAATGCATATGCTGAGCTTGATGAATAGATAAAGATAAAACCGATAGTGGTTAAGAGAGTTACCAAAAATAAAAATATATAAAGATTCGTTAAGTTCTTTTTCATAAGAGAAATTTTATAGAGTTTATGTGATAAAAGTCAATACTGTTATTTATGTGTGAAGCAAAACCGCAACTTATTCATAAACTCACTTATGAGCGAATAGAAAAAGAGATAGCGCGGATAAAAGCTCTTGGCGCTTAACTGTAATCATTGATAAAAATGCACTATTCCTGTTACCCTGAGGTAGATCTTAAAAAAAGAGAAGGGACAGATATGAAGAATATATGGTTGATGGTATGCGTGGGCTTGGGATTAGCGCACGGACTTTATAGCTATGATGTTAATAAAGTAGTGGCGATAGCAGAAAATTACTGCCGAACCATCCCATTAAAGAATCTTGAGGACCTACTTGAAACTTTATCTTATCCCAGTACCACATTGTATTACAAACTTAACGCCAATCTAGGCCCCCTTCAGGGTATGAGGTGGGGTCCAAAGAGTGTCTTTAAGACGCATTTTAGTGAGTGTATTCAGGTTCATAGAGCGAATGATCTTGATAAATTAACCATAAACCCATCAGAGCTGAGTGCGAAAGATATGAACGCACTACTCATGTTTTTTTCTTATGGCAAGACTGATAACTTATTCGAGTCGTCACCAAATTTTTATAGGCAATTTTTGAAAATATTCTATTCCTCTGATTTTGATTTCTCTGAGTTAAATGGGGGGTATCATTTTTTTGATGAATCATTTGAAATGACGCGTCGGCAAAAAAGCATACAGATTTTGAAGGAATTGCAATCTGAAGGCAAGCTTAATAAAAAAATATTTAGTAGATTTAATTACAACACTTTTAGACTTTATAAAGAGGATAAAGAATTAAGAATTTTTTTTGATAGCTTGTCCTTGCCTGTCCTCGATCAATACAAAAAACGAAAAAATTCCCTTGATAGCTTTTTGCGTAAAAATGGCTCGTTGCCTTCAGCTATTCATCTTAATAAACTTGGTGAGTTTGATTTATCAGATATTTGGAGTCACCCATCATACGCTTTAATGGGTACTGAAGATATATTAGAAAGTAGCATATCTGACCAATTTATACGTGCTATGAAAAAAGAAAAAGAGCTTGCAAAAGCAGGCTATGTTACTTTTTATCACGGGCAAGCAGGGGGATATGCGTTTATGAGTGATATGGCAAACATGATCTATAATGAGTTTCGCCGAGAAAAAAGTTTGCACACCTTTCTTAATAAGTTTCTATCTCACGCGACAGCGGAGAATGATATTGAATATGAAAAAAGTCCCGCAGACTTTTTCTTTTTGCAGTTTCAGCCAACCCAGTCGATTGAAGAAGCAAAAGAAATGCATGAAACAATGCTTGCCGGTAGGAATGAAAAAGATGAACCTATCCGGATTCCACATAGGGTATCGCTCAATCTTTTTGCTTTTGGCAACTCAACAAACATGGGTTCTAGCACATTTTTTTATGCGAATGGCAATAAAAATGTCCGTTTGCCGGATGTGGCAATTTTGGTGAATTTTTTTTATAATTTTGGCATACCATTCGATGTATTCAAAAAATATGCAGGTCGTTTTGAAAATCTTATGCAAGAATATTCAAAGCTTCATCAAAAGGGAAGACTTATATGTTTTGCATTCCCTCGTAAAACTGTTAACGATAATGTGTATATCGCTCAAGTGGGAGCCTATAAAATTGAGCCCGTATTAGATGGGAAAAAGGTTACTACGGTGACAGAGTTACTTGATGTGATTAATAAAGATAAGAACATCCCCTTTAAAGAGCTCGATCGTCTAGAATTTGTCACACCACTAGGGGCATACGGTGCGTTAAACCCGCACACAGGTGTGAAGCTCTTTA
>PLTG01000008.1 GCA_003165355.1 Candidatus Babelota bacterium
TTTCACAATAAAACATAACTGGACGGCTATTATCAGGAAATAAGATAACACTTTTTTAGACATAAATAGTGATCGATTGCATGCCCATGACTATTTATGTAGAAGATCGACGTGCCATGTAGAAAACTGAAGTAGTCTTTAATGGCGCAAACTTTAATCCCCCGGAGAATATGCTGATAAGGGAAAAGTAGTGGCGCGAAGCCACGATGCTCAGGGTGAACTCCGCTTTGCGCGAAGGCTGACTGAAGACACTGGACATACTTTGAACTCACCCGAACTATGTTCTTTTAATTTAGATATCGAAGGAAATCTCTTCTAATCATTGTGAATAATTCATAAATACAATATATACCAAGAGAAGCACCCAATAATTTATCTGCTTCACGAGCAAATTCAATAGATTCTTTTTTACCCTCTTCACTTGTTTTTTCAAACTCATCTATCATGTTTGGGATTATCGTATATACAACGAAAATTGCCACTCCAAGAGCTATCGTCTTGTTACGATTTGAATTACTGAATGTTTGCAATGGCATATTTTCTGAGCATTTTGCTCCACATACTTGCACGATAAAAAAAAGAATCAATAATCTTTTTAACATAATTAATCCTCTTCGCCCAATACACTTACTAACCACTCATTAGTATCTAAATCGGGCGGCCTGAAAAAATAGACGCCACAATTTTTTGCATTTTCTTCGACAACTTTTGCACGTAAAATATGCAAGAGCACCCAATATACAGGTTTATGCGCTACAATCAAAACAGGTTTTCCATCGGCGTTAATTGCTAAAGCGGAATTGAGACCAATAGTTATACGTGATACAAAATCCAACCAATGCTCAACGCTTTCAATATCACCGCCCTTCTTCCAATGCTCAATCAAATTATCAATGGTCGCACCGTAAAGTAGTTCTGTTTTGCTCCGCCCTTCCAATACACCCAGAGCATTCTGCGTGAGCTCATCGATAACAGTAATGGGTTTATTCATAACAGCAGCTATAATTTCTGATGTTTGCATTGCTCTTTTTAGAGGACTAGAGACAATATGTGATATCTTGAGCTGAGCAATATTTTTAGCAACAGTTTGAGCCTGTTGAAGCCCAATTGCATTTAAGGGGATATCAATCTGCCCCATAACCTTATTTTCTTTATTCCAATCAGTTTGCCCATGGCGAACGAAATAGAATGGTACGCGCGGTATCTTGATGTTGATTATATTTTTCATAGATGCCTGTGGTGGACCCCAAACCGTGGACAGTTTTAGGGGGTAGTTTTAGATATAAAAATGACTACCAATTTGCTACATAATTTAATTCTCTTTCAGTATACATTGCGATACCATCAAAATCAAAACGTTTCTTTTCTAAATTAAAGTGAACCTCGCTAGGTGTTTTGTAATTAAGCGACTGGTGCGGCCTTTCGTGATTGTAAAACTTAATGTAAATCCCAATCATTTTTTGTAATTCAAGGTATGTTTGTGGTTCATGAAGATAAACATCTTCCCATTTAACGCTACGCCAAAATCTTTCAATAGGTGCATTATCTGTTGCTCGCCCTTTGCCATCCATGCTTGGTTTTATTCCATTTTTTATAACAATTGACAGGAATGCATTGCCGGTGAATTGCGAGCCTTAATCAGTGTTGAAAATATAAGGAATCCCTTTGGTTAAAGACTTTTCAAGTGCTTCTATGCAAAATTCTTCACCCATAGAATTCGACATATTCCATGACAAGATAAGCCGACTATGCCAGTCAATAACTGCTACCAAATACACTGTACCGAATTTTGTCGTCACATATGTTATATCGGTGCTCCATACTTGATTAATCCGCACTATTGGTTCATCCCGGGCGATATACGGATATTTTTTATGTTCAAGGCTAGAGAGACTTAAATTCGGTTTTGGACATATCCCTTGTATGTTCATTTCGCGCATAAGCCTTTGTACTTTCTTACGATTTATTTTAGTGCCTTGCCTGCAAATAATCTCTTTTATGCACCGGCTACCATAGGCAGGTTTTTCACCGTAAATTTTCCCTATACGGTCTACCAGTGCCTCATCAGGCGCTGTTGGCCCCTGTGCATAATCATAATAACTTGATCTTGCAATATTGAGCATTTTACACTGTTGAGAGGTTGATAAATGTGGATGTTCTTTTTCTATCATTTGCAACCTCAACTTAATTGGTATACCCAAGCTTTTTTTTATACCATGCAAGTTGTATTGCCTGCTCACCAACTAGACGTTGCAGTTCGCCTACGTCGACCTCTTCTTGCTTGCTCTTACCATTCTTGCGTTCAAACAGTTCAGCACTATTTTCTGTGATCGTTTTTCGCCACTTATTAATTTGCGTTGGATGAACACCGTGCTCGGCAGAAAGCTCTTGTAGCGCCTTGTTTTCGCGTAATGCCTCGCACGCAATCTTGGCCTTAAGTCTGGCCGTAAAGTTCTTTTTTGGTTTCATAAAAATGGACCCTTTCTTTTAGTTTTAGATTATCAAAATTCTTACCGAATTTTATATCTAATTCATACCCTAAAAGTTGTCCAAGAAATGGGGTCCATTACATTAGGGATACAAAGTTCAATTTCTTGGTTAGGCACCAATTTTTTTGGGCTCTTATTCAAGCCCCTCTTCTCTTTTTCTTTATTAAGGGCCTGTTTTGGCAAACTACTTGGCTCTATCTTTGGTTTGCCTG
>PLTG01000071.1 GCA_003165355.1 Candidatus Babelota bacterium
GCCTACTGGGCTCTCGCAGAAAGCTGTGCTTCAAGAAGTTTGCTATATTTTTTAAGATATTCAAGGGCAACGGCAGTAACCACGCTCGATGAGCCGACATGTTCCATTAAAATTACCATAATAAAAGGCGGGTGGTCTTTATAGGTAATGTGCCCGACAAACCAGCCCTGTTCAAGAAACTCTTTTGCAAGTTCACGTTTTTCAAATGAACTTACCTGCCCAGTCCCAGTTTTTGCAAAAATCTCAAAATTCTTCAAATGGCGCAGCTGTGAGCCGGTACCATGCGCTTGGATACTTTGTTTCATCGAGCGCTTGAGAAAATCGCGGGTTTCAGGCGATAGCTCAACTTCAGATTTATTCATAGGCTCATCAGCCAATATTCTGGGGGTGACTAAATAGCCTTCGCAAATTGCATTGATCATCCGCGCGATTTGCAATGGGGTAACCAGCAAGAACGATTGCCCAATAGCGGCAGATAACGTCTCTCCGGGCCACCAAGATTCACCCTTAACTTCCCGTTTCCATTTGCGGGTAGGTATCAAGCCCGTCTTTTCTGGTAATAGGCTATTGGTCGGTAGCCCAAGGCCGAGCTTGGTCGCATACTCTGCAAGGGTATCGATTTTAATCTTTTTACCAATCTCAAAAAAGGGAATATTGCATGATTGGGCAATGGCAGACAGCGTCGTCATAACGCCGTGCCCTTTACGCTGCCAACAGTGGTAATCCCTACCGACAAAGGTAGTGTGGCCGTGGCACACCCAAATATCTGCCTGATTAATAATACCCGTCTCAAGCCCAGCAGCCATCGAAACGAGCTTGAAGATGGATGCCGGCGGGTAGCACGCATTAGAAGCACGATTTAAAAAGGGCTGATCTGCTTGAATATCGTTCCACGCTTGCATTGATAATGGGTCAAGAAATATATTGGGATCGAACGAAGGGCGCGACAAAAGAGCCAGAAGATCTCCCGTTTGCGCGTCCATAATAATCATAGAGCCGTGCACATCTTCAGGGAACACTGCATCGGCAATTAAGCTGAGGTCTAAATCGAGCGTCGTGTTAATGGTGCCGCCAAGCAATGAATCTTTCTGCTTTTCGCATGAAAGATATTTGCCACGCGAGTTCACCGTTTTTGCAAGCTGGCCCGGCTGGCCCTTTAATACCTGTTCGCATATCTTTTCAAGCCCCATTTTCCCCGAATTTTCATAATGTAACCCGCCCAAATAACCGACAATATGGCTTGCTACATTTTTATGGGGGTAAAAACGTTTGAAATCTGTTTGGTACAAAAGGTTAGGGTGTTGTGCGAATTGCTCGATCAAGATACTCAATTGCTCAAACGGGATATCGACAGCAAGCAGTAGCGGCTTATTTAATTTTTCTGCATTCTGCAACTCGGTTTCATTAATAACTATATCCGGTACATAGAGCGTTATTGTATTAAGGAGCGTCAGCTGCTCCGGGCTTAAATGGCGGTTGCCGGTTCCCTGCCAATAGAGCGAAATCACCGGACGGTTTGTCGCAAGCAATTTATTGTTACGGTCGACTATGTTTCCGCGCGGTGATACAATTTTTTCAAAACGCAAAAAATTTCTTTGGCTGAGCTTAAAGAAAGTAAGTGTTTGAAATATCTGCAAGTAAGCCAAGCGGGCAGCGATCAGCGATAAACAGGCAGATGAAATAACAAAAAAGAGTATGATTTTTTTTGATGTAATCCGTTGATGCATCGCGTACTCCCAAGGGATTTTTTTTAAAGAGCGTTCGCTTTTTTAGACTCTTGCAGCAATAGATGTGTATACTGCTCGGTGCTTGCAAGCGTGGCATGGCCCAGAAGTTCCTGAACATTTTTTAGATCCGCTCCCTGTTGTATAAGATGCGTTGCGCATGAATGGCGCAGTATATGAGGCGTTATCGGCTTTTTTGTTTCCAGGAAAGAGCTGAAAAGGGCGCATATACGTTGTATTGACCGGGTGGTGAGCGGTTCGTTCTTGTAATTTAAAAAAAGAAACTCGTTTCGTATTTCAGGTTTGATGCGTTCATGCGTGATATAAAGATCGAGCTTTTTTTTGCATTCAGAACCAAAAAGCACCAACCTTTCTTTTTTACCTTTACCGACGATGCGGATAGATTGCTCTATCGGGTCGATATCTTGCAGCTGTATATTAACGAGTTCCGAACAGCGTATTCCTGTAGCATAGAGCATCTCTAAAATTGCTTTGTCGCGATGAGGAAACAGTGTATGCTCATGGGTCAAATGCACTTTATCGAGAATAAAAAATATCTCATCGAGAGTGAGTACACGGGGAAGCTTTTTTTCTACCCGGGGACGTGCCAAAGTAAGTGATAATGCGATATTATGAACACGCTTTAAATAGCGCTCGAACGACCTGAAGCAAGACATTTTGCGCGCGATCGATGGTTTAGATATTTTTTTATGATGCAATGAGATAAAATAGCGCTCAAGAACGGTGTTGAGTTGAACGGGGATATGTTCTCGGCCATTAATCTCTTGCCAAAAACTACCGATATGTTCAAGGTCACTTTCATACGCGCGCGCGGTATGTTTTGAAATATTTCTTTCAATATGGATGGTTTGTAAAAAATGCTGTATTTCGTTTAAAAATTCTATATGGGTCATTGAGCCTGCTCTTCAATGAGATTAAATTCTTTGCACCGGCGATTAACCGATGATCTATTCACATTGAGCAGTTTAGCAATTTTTGTTTGATTTTTAAATTTATTCCATAAATAGGTCATAATTTGTTGATCTTTGAGCGCATTCTTGCCCAAACGAGCAACATTATACATATCTGGCGTGGTTATTGAATAGGCGTTATCAAGAACATCCTCTTGTTTGACCTGTTTCTTTTTCGCTTTATTAATAAGCATGTAATAAACGCGATCTTTATACTCTTGCAAGCTTATCGGGCGATCGCTGAGTAATTTCTCACGCTCTTTTTGCGATAGATCCACTCCATGAGCAGGGTTCTTTTCTGAGATAATATGTTGAATAAAGCCGGCGGTCAAATCACTTAATTCTGCCGGTGCAAGAGTTAAGAGCGATGGCAGCGTCGCTGAGGTCTTGATCAGTTCATGGTACAATTTTTGAGAGAATGTGCCACTTTGAGAGAGGAGGCTCAGGTTTTGGTTTGATGAGCAGATAATTCGCGCTGAGCTTGATCGCTTGCGGTCACTTTTTAGCTGGGTAAAGATGCCGGTATGCAAAAAGTGTGCCAGTAATTCTTGAGTTGTTATGCTTAAAAGATGAATATTCTTTATAAAAATTGTGCCGTTAAGATCACTTTTTTCAAGCATGCCGCCAGTGTCCCCCGCGCCAAACAGCGGATTTATACCAAAGAGCCTGAGGGCGACCTCATGATTTTTTTCACTTGCGTTCAATTCGATAGTTTCAAGGTGATCACGCAAGCTGATATGGTGCAGCAGTTCTACTGTCGGCAGGATATCCTCTTCTGGTAAATTGAGAAGAACGGCTTTTTTGCTTAATGCTGCCTTTAAGAGGTTGATCTTGAAGTCTAAAATTTGTACCCCTGTTCCCGGAATAAGTTTATTAATAAGTTTACCTGAATGGGTAGTTTCAAGAAAGAGCATGTAATCCCAGTTTGATGGGTCCTTGAGCATATGGGTATTAAGCTGTTTTGACTCGGGCGCTAATTGATTTTTTTGTAAAAATTCCCTGATAGCCTCTTTGCAGTGGCCAAGTTCTTGATGCTTGGAGTACAACTCTTCTTTAAGCTCTTTTTCTTGCTGTATAAGGGATTCAAGGTTACGATTTTTAAGTAAGTGAATTAATGCGCCCAGATAACTCGTGAATACGAGCATTTCATCATATTCCACTTTACTGAAAAGTTTATTTGGTCGCGCGTTACGTTCTACAATAATAAATGCGGTTATCGCCTTTTTTTCATAGATGGGGATAAAGATATCGGCTTGCAACTTATCTAAAAACTTGAGCGCCTGTTTTTGCTCCTCTTTTTCTTCATAAAAGTATGAAAATTCAAGCTCATCTTTCACCAAAAGGGCATTATTAACCATAAATGGCTCTGTGAGATAGGGCTCTACCATATTACTAATCTTAGTATCTTCTGCGTGATCGAGTGATTTTATATAGAGCTTTGTCCTTTCGCCAGGTATGAAAAAGGCCACTTTATAGAAATTACTGATAATATTCTGCAGTTCATTGAG
>PLTG01000004.1 GCA_003165355.1 Candidatus Babelota bacterium
TAAAGAGCTTCACACCTGTGTGCGGATTGAGAACCCCATAAGCAGTCAGTGGTGCAGCAAATTCTAGCTCATCAAGCCGCCGTGGATTAAAAGAAGCTTCCCGGGAACTCGAAAGCTGTTCAAGCAATTGGGATACTGTAGAAAGCACCGAGCCCTCATTACTCATACGCGTTTTGATTCTATAAGCTCCCGGCTCTGCAATATACACATATTTGTCCACTGTTTTTTTTGGAAAAGCGATGCAAATAAGCCGCCCCTTTTCGTGCGCCTTGTCATATTGATCCATTAGTTCTGTAATCCGCTTTTTGTACTTTTCAAATAGCCCTTCAGGGATTTCAAAGATTTCAAAAAATTTTCGCAGCACGGCTACATCAGCATCGTGAATATTTGTATTTGAATCAACATAGCCAAAAGTATACGAACCTGGATTGGTCATGTTACCAAACGCAAATAAATTCAATGACAATCTTTCAGGCAAACGAATTTTTTCATTTTTTTTATCACGGCCAAGCAACATATTTTCATGCTTCAACGTTGTTTCTTTAACGGATTGTCCCGGATGAAATTGTAAAAAGAAAAAATCTACTGGCGTCACTTCATTTTTTTGCACTTCAATATCATGCTCAATAGAAAGATGATGAAGAAAATTTTGAAGAAACATCTGTAATTTTTTTTCGCCATGCAATTTCTTATAGAGTATATTTGCTACATCATTCATGAAAGCATATCCACTCGATTGGCCATGATAAAACATCACATAGTCAGTTTTTTCAAGATCACGTTCTTTTTCCAAGGCGCGCATAAACTGACCAAAGGGCGCCGCGTAAAGCGTTTTTCGCGTCATATCCTGATCGCTCATAGTATTCAAATGAACTACAGAAGGCAGTCTAGGGTTATTTTTCTTAAAGTTTTCAAGAAGCATCTCTCTTTCTTCAATTTTTTTTACAGCAGGCACATTAAGCTCCTCAAGGAACTTCCTTAATCTAGCGTCTTTATATATGAATTCCAAGAAAAATTCTTTATCAAATAGCGCCATATTTAACGTATGTTCAGCATGCTGCTTTTTAATAATCCCCAAGGTTTCAGTTCTGAGTGGTTCACTAAAAAAACTTGCTAAGAATTCATAGCCATTCCACGTCGATAAGTCAATATTCCCGCGATAAGAAAAAAATGCTTGTATAAACTGCCTGCAAAAATCGGGAGCCTCTTTATAGAAATTCGTAAAATCACACGCCCAATCAAAAGATCCTAAATCAACTATATCGCCTGCATGCCAAAATTTTATTAGTAATTCCATTTGCCTGTCTGTTAATGTAGAAACGTCTATGACGAATTTATTAAATTCCGCAATTCGTTGCTTAAATAAACAGCTATGAAGCCCCCAATGAAAACTGTTAGCAATACTCGCTTTGTCAAAAAGCTGCAATTCTTCATCGGTAAAAACGGTACCATCAAAAATAAAGGCTGTATGACTCGTATCAAAGGCGTCAACAAAATCGTCAAAAGTTTTAAGCGGAACACTACGGCAAAAATCCGCCAATTTTTGGGCAAATTTTTGCTGAAAAGCATTTTGAGCATGCATGACACGAATACTCAAGCTCATGCACATCACTAACCATATCTTCTTCATATCTGTCCCTTCTCTTTTTTAAAAATCTCCTTCAGGGTAACAGGAATAGTGCATTTTTGTCAATGATTACAGTTAAGCGCCAAGAGCTTTTATCCGCGCTATCTCTTTTTCTATTCGCTCATAAGTGAGTTTATAAATAAGTTGCGGTTTTGCTTCACACATAAATAACAGCACTGTCTTTTTATGCTGCAATTCTTTCAATCGTTGCGCCACAGTCTCTTGAATATCATTTTTATTTACAAAATCCAAGATTTCATTGCATTCAAATTCTTCTCTTAAAAGAGAAAAATTCTGCATGGTCCTCTCTTTTGGCAACATATGCTTAAAATTATTTCGCTTAACATATCCTGAAAAAATCCCCTTCTTATAGTCAAAAGATACGCTTCTTTCAATTGATGCCCCGTTGAAGCAATATGATCTTGTATAACAGATACCCTCAGTACTCGGCGCTTTACAGCGATTTCCCGGCAAACCGATTATTCTCTTTTTTGGCGGAGTCAGTAAAGGGGTCTCGCGAGCACATTTTTTTGATAATCTCCCAAGCACTATTAAACATATCTGTTTTTTTGGCAAAGAGACACAACTCTTAAAAAAATATTGTCCAACTTCTGTTAATAGCTCTGAGCACCAAACGCTTGAAGATGCATTTAATCACTGTGTAACGCTTACACAACCGGGAGATATTGTCTTATTCTCCCCCGGCGGCGCAAGTTTTGATCTGTTTAACGACTACAAGCATCGCGGAAAAGCATTTCAGCAGTTGGTGAAGGCACTCAACGATTAAGCCCGTGGCAATTTCTTCACCTGACGATTGAACCATGGCAACCACTTCGCAGCGCGTGCCCGCCATGTATCTACCTCTGGCGGCCGAACGACAAGTGGTTGATATGGCTGTTGCGTAGGTTGCTGACTCGGCTGTCTTTGTTCGGCTTTTTCCTGATCTTTATATTTTTCATACATTTTTAATGCACCATAGCTACTCGCCGCCGTCGCGGCCAAACCGCCAATTACTAATGCGGTGTTATTTTTATTCTGTTCTTGAGCTATCTTCTTATTAAGATCTTCTCTTGATTCAAGAATATCTTTTGCCTTTTCTAATAGCTGGCCATTTTTTAAATCAGTAACGATGTCTTGTGTTAACTTCTGCATCTCTTGCTTGAGCACTTCTAGCTTTTTCGGATCAGCACGTTCATCATCGAACTTAAAGAGCTTCACACCTGTGTGCGG
>PLTG01000035.1 GCA_003165355.1 Candidatus Babelota bacterium
GCGGCTCTACTCATGATATTCCAAAAAGAGACAACGTAAAATAACATTAAAAACTTATATGCTCTATTTTATCACTATTTATGTAATTTTTGATACTTTTAATCTTGTTCTATCTATTCTATTTGTTAAGCTTTACCAAGCTTTATAAACGAATGAGGGATTTTTATGATTTTTGCTAAGTATACACATATGTTTTTTGTTCTCGCGCTCGGCATAACTTTTTATGACGCTGTTTTCTGTTACGCCGAAAAAATGGCAGCTCGGCCTGAAGAATTGGTTATTGTGGGTGGCGGAATCGTCGGAGGAATAGAGGCCCTTTACGCGCATCTTGATGCAAAGAAAAGTAACAACCAGCTTCACATAACAATATATGAAAAAAATGGTTCAATTTCAGCAACTACCGTGAGCAATATAGTTCCAAGTTTAACATGCGATGAAATATTATCAGTGGTGCCACGTGGCCCAGATCTGGTAAAAAAATTAGAGATTCCATTTAATAAACCTGGTGGTATCCGTGTAGACGATGTAGCAGGAATCCATGGTACATCAGTAACTGAACGGTTCAAGCAGGAGGTACAAGTCTATAGCCTTGATGAAGAGGGCCATGCCCAGCGCACAAGGGATTTATTAGCTCTTGGCAAAATGAGTATGGATCTATGGCAAGAGATTTACAACAACGTCGATATTGAGCTTAAAGAAATACTTGATGCGTCAAATTTCAATCCATGTCGAGAACCACTCATTAGCGAAAATAGAGTGCTGCGCGATGGGTATCGGATAGACTTAATTTACCATGTCACAAATGCGCGAGAACGGGCAATGGGTATGATGCATGATTATGCAGCGTTAGGGTACGAACAATGCGCAATCTTAACGCCTGAAGAAGTAATAGCGATTGATCCATTTCTTAAAGATTTCTGTGAAAGCCATTCTGCCAATACTATATGGAATGATGATACTGTTGCTTTATGGCGACCAGGCGGATGCATTGATGCGCAAGTCTTTCTTCCAAAGTTGTATGAATATCTTCAGAAAGCTATGGGCACTTATATGAATGCTGATGGCGAACGAGAAAATTGTTTTCAAATTAAGTATGACAAAAAAGTAACAGCGGTAGAATTTGCAAAAGATAGCGCTGCCAAAACGATGATTGCTGGCTTGAGATTTGAAGATGGTCAAACTATTTTAAAAGATACTGCTCATTGCCAGTTTGTGTTCTGTCCTGGTGAAGCGGTTGGAACTCTGGAGAAATTAGGCCTTTCTGAACCGGCATATGCTGGCTTTGCGGGGGTATCATTATTACTTAATATTGAAATCCCTCAAGAAAAACTCAAAGACTATGCAGCATTTAATCATTGCATGGAAGTTCATCAAGAGGGTGTCGTTCTTGCCTGGCAAGCTCGCTTTAGGAATAACAAAATATTTATAGGCGTTGCCGGAACAAAATCATTCTATAGTGATCAGCAACCGACTAAAGACCATGAATTTGCAAAAAATAGGAACCTGTTGCAACTCAATATGGTCAATGATGTTCTTCCTGAATTTATTTCTTTAGCATTAAAGTATGATACCAAAGGGAAAATATTAACCGAGAAAGATTTAAATTACTTGGAATCTAAAAATATCGCCAAACGTTGGGCGGGAATTCGAGCAGTGGTTCATGATGGTTTTTTGACTGCTGGGTATGTCTATCATGATGGCTCAAGAGTGGAAAATGGGCGATGCACAACACACTTGGGCTCTGGGGGTGGTTCGTTTTCACCTGCAGCGGTTGTCATGAGTCGCAATGCGATGAATAAAGAAAATGATGCTTTTACACAGCGCATCTTAAAATATGGGAACTCTGCCCGCACTTCAAGATCTGAGTAATTAATGCTGTATGAAGGGATTATAGCTATGAGACTTTTTTCTATTATTTTATTATTAACTATTTCTAGTGCCATTTCGTTATATGGCATGCAGAGTAGTGAAATAGACGCGAAAATTAAACACCTGCAAGCGATTGAAGATAGCCAAAAGTTCGCTAAAACCATTTTGGAAAGAGCAACTCGTGGCGCAAAAATAGAGTCGTATGAAGATAATAATCTGACTCGGGTTATTATACCTGCCATAAAAGATAAATCTCTAGAATTTAAAAATGAAACACTCGCAGATATTCTAAGAAGAATGCCACTAGCTCATAATGCCGGAGTTGGTAAATTTTGGCGTGCTGCTACCGTGGCACTCATTAAAGGTGGCGCTGATGTTAACCTTAAAATACCACATGAAGAAAGCCCCATTTCTTATATAGCATATGATAAAGATGATCTGGAGTATGCTCGAGCGCTCCTAGATTTGGGTGCAGATATTAACTATCAGGCCGATAGATTAGTCGACGAAAAACCCTTGCTTTTTCTTGCCCAAACGCCTGAATTGGCTGAGTTTTTAATAAGTCGTGGTGCATCATTGAATGTTACAAAAAAGCATTTAAATGGGACATTGTTGCATGAAGCTGCGGGGAATGATCATAAATCCCCCAGCCTATTAAGACTTTATTTGCATAAGTATAAACTTGATGTGAATATGACAAACGCGTTTGCAACGACCCCGCTGGAATATTTAATAGAACGCGGTCCGCTCCATTACGATGATGATACTAAGTGCTTTGAAGAAAAAATAAAACTTTTTTTAGACTGCAATGCTGATTATGTCGGGGCCTTAGCTTCGCTTGAGGAAAAATTTCAGACGCAAGACTTTAAAGAGACTGATGAGATAGCTTATACCCTCTTGTCTCAACATGCGCGCTATGTGCGAGAGGCGCACCGCTTGAGAAATATCCGTATTGATTAGTTACTTAAATTTTCTTAGGATCTTATGCTCTATGAAATTGCAACCCTTGATATCGTCCGTTACCCAAGAGCCCTATGCCTACACAGGCACGGCGCAAGAGATACTTGCCATATAGGCTAGATAAAGCGAACCTGCCCGAAGGTAATTGTATGCTGTTTGTCTTTGTTCATAATACGCTTATTGGCACGGGCAGCTTTCTTATCCACCCGAACCAAAAATTACGCCACGGTGCAGATATTGTTTCCGTTTATATCAAGCCCGCGTATCGAGGCAAGGGGATCGGCAGGGCGCTTTTGCAAGCACTTATTGATGAAGCCAAAAGTTACTCATTTCTTGAAAATCTGGTATTAACCGTGACCAGCACTCAAGCTGCAGCTATCGCATTATATGAATCTTTGGGGTTTATTCAGCAGGGAGTTTTGCCAAGAAACATAAAGATAGATGGCACTTATTACGACCAAATTATCATGGTTAAGTTTTTGAGATAGTATTTTCATTTCTATAACCGCGCAGGCCGGGCGTTAAGAGCGCTGCTTTTTCTAAGAGGTTCCCCTGCTTTTTTGTATAAGCTGCTAATCCACTTAATAGTTGATGGTGGTTCTTCATCTTCTTGAGTTCATCTGTGGTAGGGAAATCTTGAAGAACTATCGAGGTCTTTGACGAGGTAAAATCGCTATATAACTTTAAATCGCGCACTACTAAAAGCCCTTGGCGTGCTATTATCGCCGCCGCAACTGGCAGTAATATGTATCCACTGGCCATTAAATAACCACTCAGTTCGCTCGGCGTTCCATGATCCATATGCCCCATAACATCGACAAATCCTACAATGGGAGGAACGCACAGCATTGATGCGAGTGCAACAGGCTTGAGTCTGCCTACAACCCAACGTGGCGCCACTCTGTATGCTGCATTAGCAAAGGCAGCTTTTCTTTCAACCAATTGTGAGTCGCTATTAGTGGCATGGGCTGATGTGCTCATGATAATAATCGATAGGGTGATATAAAAACTTGATTGTGTCATCATAAATATATTCCTTAGGGGGTGTAAACGTTCTTCGTCAAAGGATAATAGAAAGAATGAAAGGGATCAAGGATAGGTGTGGCAAAACTTGGCTAGAGGTGGTTAATCAATCTGTTTATTATTTTATTTCGAAATGTTACAATTAAAGTAATAATATATATATAAATGATTGATGTTATGCGTTACCCCTGGTCTGTCCGTATTCCCACAGGATATAACGGATACAAGAAAATAGCCGTAAAAACTTCCTCCAGCGACGCTCATGCGTTCACGCAAGATTTCCATGAGTATTTGCATGGTAGACGCGTGGTCTTGTGGAACGATTTTGTGAACAAAGACCCATTATATACGCAATGCGCTGTGGATATTCAAGACTTATATGAAACTGATCAATCATTTAAAGACCTACTTGTGAGCGATGCAGAACGTACGTACACCGCAGCGCGTGCGGAAGAATTTCCCGATAAACAGCAGTATATACGCGCTACAATAGCAGACCTTCTGCAGCAGTGTATTTATTTGCTGATAAGCGCTAAAAAGGGATACCGCTTTGAGTTTTATGCCGGCAAACAATATGATTGTCTTTACTTTGTTAATTCTGTCCTGCTGCCTGCACAGGAGCAGATTACTCTTGTAAACGTCAATATCTCTTTTGAAAAAAGATAATTATTTTGCATTGAAAAAATAAACTATATACTATCTTGCTGATACCCAAAAATGCTAAAAGGAGATAGGCATGAAATATATAATATTTTTTCTGTGTGCGATGTCTGCAGTAAAAGCAGGGCAGTTTGATATTAAACTGTTACAGTCGATTGAAGAGCCCGATCTTTTTGTAGAAAAAGTTTTATCTGCGTTTGAGCTCAAAGAAAATGATTCGTATGAAGACAATATCTTTATGCGAACCATGCCCAAAGCGTTAAGTGGAAAAGACGATGATTTTAAAAATGGAGCCCTCGCTTCTATTATTGAAAAAGCTGATAAAGTTTCAGGAAAAGAACGTCATGCGGTAATAGCGCTTATTCAGGCGGGTGCAAATCCTAATTTGCTTTGTAAACGCGAACGCTATGATTCGGAATTAACATGCCCTTTGTATCAAGTAAGTTATTCTCAAGACAAAGCCTACGCTCAAGCGCTTTTATTACGCAAGGCAGATGTAAATATAAAAACCTTTGGAAAACTTCCCGTTATATGGACAGCGCATACGGTAGAGCTTGCAAAATTTTTAGTTGAAAAGGGTGCTTCTGCCACTGGACGGAAATCACATGGATTAACTTTATTGCATCAAGTAATGGAGCATGAAAACTATGAACCGAGTCTTTTACGCTATTATGTTTCACGTGGGCTCGATATTCACGACCAAGATAATGTCTCTCAGGCTACGCCCCTCCATGATATTTGTTCTTGGCCGTCTGAATTCAACGGCATACATCAAGAAAAACTCAAGATTTTATTGGAGCTTGGAGCAGATACAACTACTTTGACGAATAACTGGGGCGTGACGGTGCTTCAGAAAATAGAAAACAATATTGGTCTTCAAGATGATGAAGAATTACGCGCGCATTACCAAAACCTAAAAGATATAATTCTTGAGCATTTTTATAAAGAAGAAGCTAAGCGCTTAAGAAATATTTGCATTGACGGGATATGAGACTACATGATTTTTTTTACGCATATTTTCATAATTTTCTTGCTGATTGCGCCTTCAGGTATACAGAGCGGTGAAAGTAATAAAAATATTATGACGTTGCTCAAAGAGCGTGAAACCCAGGGGCGCATTAGCAAAAGAACATTTAAAAATTGCATAGCCGCTGTGCAATATCCTGAGGCCCTGAATGCTCTACGGCGGGCCGAAAGTTCGCACGATTTTCTGCGGTGCATATCAGACGAATTATGTCCAACGCAGGATGATTCGTACCACGATAACAATTTTATGTATCTCGTGCCTCGAGCGCTTGAGGACAAAGACCAAGAATTTAAAAATTATATTCTTAAAAATATCTTGATGCGGATGCAGTTGCCTGGTGCTCAAGAAGATGGCCCAAGTAAAGGACGAGCCGATTGTCGCTTTATGATAGTGGCGCTGCTGCAAGCCGGTGCAGATGTTACCTTAAGTTCCCCAGGCCAGGGACTGCAATGTTTTGAAAATGCGATGGCATTTATTGATGAAGATTATAATTTTGCGCAAGAAATTCTTGCACGCGGCGCTGATGCGAATGCCAAAATAACATTTATGGAGCCAAACCGAAGAAATACTTTTTATAAGAAATACGAAAGTACTTGGACGCCTCTATGCACCGTGAAAAATCGTCGATTGGCTGAGTTATTAGTGCAATATGGGGCACGAATAACTGAGATAAGCAGAGCGACCGGCAAGACCTTTCTGCATCAGGCACTTGAAGAAGGGTATGAAGCTGAGCTTTTAAAATTTTATATCCTGAAGGGCATCGATGCAAATGCCCGGTGTAATCAAGGCTTCAATGCATTGGACCATTTAGTCAGGTATTTTAATCATTGCCGTTCGAATTTTTGCGACTTGGAAAAGAAGGCCACCATTCTTCTTGATGCAGATTCAGAGAGTACCCAAGCGCTTGAATTCATCCGTAAAAATCAAGAGGGTGACCGAGAAATTACACAACTGGGTGATATCATCCATAAATATCAGTTCTATCGCCAGGAAGCAGCGCGCCTGAGAGCCATTTCTATCTAGTTTTGCATATTTATGGCTCCAGATGC
>PLTG01000083.1 GCA_003165355.1 Candidatus Babelota bacterium
CAAATAATGGGCTCTGTAAAGTCCAAAAACATGATGTTTCTCCATGCTTAAGAAGAATGACCAATGATCAATTGATCAAATTCCTGAATGAAGATAATGGCAACATTAGGGTTGGTCAGTTTTCTAACGGCGAATTCAAACTTGATAGACATGTTTATGGCAAAGGCGGCGGCGCATTGGGTGCTGCTGTGGGAGTTGTAGCGGGAACTGCTGTGGTGCAAGGTGTTGCCCATGGAACAATTTGGACAATAGCCGCATGCACTGGCCCATTCGTATTTTATGTTGGATATGCACTTGAAGCTGCTTGCGCTCCCGCTATTGCCTCTGCTACTGTATACGGAGCAGCTGTTGGTGGTATGACTGGTATGGTTATAACAGGTCCCGCTTGATGGAGAATTAATATGTTTTATTGGTATGAACAAATAATATTATCATTTCCTATGGTGGTCTTTCTATACTGGCTTAAATTTTATGTCATATTGCCTTACCTCAGGAGGGAAAAATGACACAATTTGAGCATAATATGATTGCCGCCTTTATACACATGCTTCTTTGGATGTTTGTTTATCAACGTTATTTCTATGATAAGCAAGAATATCAATGGTGGATGAATTTCTGGGGTAAAATATTTAAATGATTTCTAAATTAATAAAAAATTCGAATAGAGAAAAAATGAATTATAAAAACATAATAACAAGTTTTTGTGTATTGCCTTTAACATTAATAGGCTTTAACCAAAAACAGCTAATAGAGGCGCAAAAAGCAACAGAAAAGGAATTATCATCGCTTGTCGTTTTAATTAATGAAAAAGAAAATATCGTAGATATTCTCTTAAAAAATTTGAGAACTGTATACGCTGATCTTCTTGCTGAATTAAGTGGCGATGAATTAGAAGCATGCGAAAAATCAGTTTCCTCTTTTCAAATTTCTTTATTGGAAAGTATACGTCTCAATAAAAATATTGAGGAATTATTAAATACACAACTGATAGCTGGTGAAAATAATTTCTTACTATTGAAGAGAATTAAATTCAATATTATCAACTATTACAGTGAATATGCACTTCTTCACGATCTCATCAATAAATATGAATCTGTGCTCAAAAAATTATTAATCATTAAAAATCAATTAAATCATTATGAAAAATAAATTAATTATCTTATTATCAATAATTTCATTACCCTTATTTTCAAGTCAGGAATTGAAACCAAAATATACAGGAACTGGATCGGACTTTGGAGCTTATTTTGGAGCCGGAACTCTTACACTAGTAGGTGGTAGTGCTACAGCTGCCGCTTCCGCAAGTAAAGCCGTTATTATTGCAGCAGCCACAAATGCAAAAGTAGCAATGATTGCCGCTGCTTATGCCCATCCATATATTGCGGTAGGTGGCGCTAATATACAACGCTGCTTATCATATAGCCATTTTTTTAAATTGGAGACACCCAGCGTCATTACCGGTAGAAAATATTTTTGCCTATGGGATATTTTTCATAGTCGCAGGGTCTTACTTTAACTATTTAACGGATAAATATAGATGCGGGGCAGCTTGCCCGAAAATTAACAAAATTGAAGATCAATAATCTAAAAGAAGAGTGTATAAACACTCAAAAAAAACACTAAGGATAATCATGATTCGTAAGGTTATATTGTTAAATACCTTTTTTTTACCATTCGCACTTGTCAGCTATCATCCAAGTAGCGAAATGCGCATTAAAGAGCTCAAAGAGCTACACTTTCAAAAGCAGCTACAACTTTCTGATATTGGGAAAATGATCGCTGATCGCGATGAATTTATTCGCTCGAGCAAAGAGATATTATCTCCAGTCTTTTCTTCGATTAAAAATAAGAAAATAGATGCTTTAGTAAAAAAGAATGGAAAAGTATCGCAAGAAGAAATCAATAAAATTGAAGAAGAAATTGAAAATTCAAATGATTTTTTCTTAAAAAAATATTACGAATCGGATCATAAAGATATAAAAGAAGTACTTATGACAGAACTTTTTGATCAAGAAAGCATAAATACATCTTTTACGTCTTTTGAATCTTTGCGTTTTACCTTATTAAGAATTATCATGGAGCACAGCTTCTTGCTAAATCTTACCGAGAAATATGCCGTATGCATGCAAGAACTTGAAAAAATAGCTGAAGAATTAAATACATTGGAAGTGTAAAAATATGGAATATATTAAAACAATAATCGTATGTTTAATTACTGCTTCTTATATTTTGCCAACATCGCCGGAAATACCCAAAAAGGTAAAAGATTCGGCCTTCCAAGGAGCCGCTCGTGAACTTCATACGGGATTAAAAATAATAGTGGATGAAAATAAAGAAGCGCTTGCAGATCTTGGGAAAAATTTTGGTGCTGGAACAGTGACATTAATTGGTGCAGGAATGGTCCATACGGGCGCTTCCATAAAAGCAGCCGTGCTCGCAGCTGCCGCATTTACGCCACACATCGCTGCCGGCGGACTCACAATTAGTCTGATTTCAGGAAAATTTGGAATGAGCGTGCTGTGAAAAAAATTTATCAAAAACATATTAATGCAAGGGCCGGATTTTCTCCGGCCCTTTTTCGTGCATCAGATACACTATTTTTATCCCACTAAACATGTGCAAATTGACGCCCAACTTTCTTATCAAAAACGGAAAGTGATCTCCAATACAACATCCTGAGCCCAATATGTAGTACCGACCTGCCCATCATAATAGATCGCGGCACCTACTCTATCACGCAGGTCTTGGTAGGTGAAAGCAAGCCGCGGGACGAACAAGTTCCGTTTGTAATCCCCACCTCTACCAGCAAAAACACAACAGGAATCTGCAAAGCTAGCACAGTAATTTTTATTCGAGCAAGGGGTTTGATTTATATACGCTAGCGTGAGCATTGGTGTAAAGATACCCTTGCACGCTTGATAATTGGTGCTTACAGAAACCCCGGCCTCACCTTGAAAGAGCATTGCATTTTTTTTCTTCACCTGCAGATCAAGACTCCCGGCGCCAGCTTCAGTGAACCCATTTTCATGCTGTAAAGCATAATCTAAATTGACGTAAGGAATGCACTGGAAATAAGATGGGCATGCCAAATATCCAAAGCCTAGATGTGCCAACCACCCTTTTCCTTTATGCTGAGAATAAGCGCGTCTATCGATTGCTCCGAAATTGAGTTGGCGGGCGGTTCTATAGTTGTTGAACGCACCAAGAAATGCCGCATTCAGGTAAAATCTATCACAGTCCCAGCGGCTATATAATCCCGCGTAGTAGCTGTCCATAGTTGCTTTTCCGGCACAATGTTTCCATCGGAAGTAATCCTTCGTGAAACTGAAGGCCAATCCAACAATCCAATTATGAATGCAATAGTCGATACCAACCGTAACGCCGAGCGTGGTATCATTAAATCCAAACGGGTTCCGTTGGTTCTGGTATTGCGCAATCTCATCGATCCAAAGGCTGACGGGTCGTCTGAGATGCCGATCTTTATCGGAACAAAATTTTTGCACATGTTTAGTATACGTAGAACGGACAAGAATATCGTCGACAAGCAGAACTTCTGTAGGTCCAGAAAACTGTGCGGGGCTCATCTGCTCAAATGCAGCCTGGATATCCTCAAAGCTTAAAGCAAGCAGAGCATTGTTGACAGTAGTTACATCCGCTCCTGTAAGAGTGGTGAAACAGTGCGCAACATTCAGAGCATTACAGGTAAGTCCAATGGCATCTAAAGGCAAGTAGGTCAGTTGAACGGTCAAAGGATTATAGATCAAACTCATCAGAGATGGTACTGAACTTGTCAGCGAAGAGAACGCTCCGGTGACTCCGCCGCTCGCGCTGATGATAGTGTAAGTAAGTGGAGCTGTGAAGTTAAGGTCATCAGGAGTCACTACCACACCGCCGCCAATCTGAGCAGACCCAGATGCGATAATGATATCGCTAGCGCCTGCAGAATTGACTTCGACGTTATAAACACTTGTTGGATATAAATAGAGATCGGTAGTAAAAATCTCACCGATTGAATTGCCCGGGGAGATCGTTCCATTGTTATAGATGTTGCCATTAACTGTAGCGTTGCCCGATAATGTGCCGCCCGCTTCTATATTCACATCGCCTGCAACAGATCCATTCAAGTTCACTATTCCCGATTGAATAAGAGTGCCCCCAAAATAGGTATTAGCACCGGTCATATTAACCATACCGATACCCGCCTTAATGACTCCAGGGCTCGTGGCTTCAGCTAATAGTCCAGCGCCCTCGATCGGGTTAGAAAGTGCCAATGCATTGGCTACCTGAAAGGTAACGCTTCCGCCCGATTGGATAAAGATATCCTCTCCAAGAGAAGAGCCGTTGCCTCCGCTACTGCCCGCTGCAGCGCCGCCTATTCCAGGCGCCGTTGTGTTGCCAGAAAAATTGGTACCGTCTTGAATAATAGTGTTCAGTACATCGGTCATTAACATAATGCCATTTGCGGTATTTCCCGAGATGATATTGCCCGCTCCGGCAGACCCGATTATATTGCCGGTGCACGGGGAATTGGGGCCGCCCGTATCGGCCTGAATGGCCAACCCAACGCTATTGGGGATAGGGTCAGTGCCCGTTATATCAAGACCAATACTATTATTTTGTATAATCGAATTGTTGGTAAAGTCATTCAGTACGATACCGCCTTGAGGATTTCCAGAAATGATATTATTCGTTATCTGCGTGCCGACAACTTCCAAGCCTAGAGAACCAAAGGTATTTATCCCCATTCCCTGGTTTTCTAGTTGCGACGAGCCGACGCTTTTTGCCCAATAGTGCTTGTG
>PLTG01000058.1 GCA_003165355.1 Candidatus Babelota bacterium
AATAAATCATTAAGACAAAAACAGTCAACAGTCAGAAATTTCTGTGCACAATTATATTGTTCCGATTCTTTCTGTATTCGTGCCACATGCCGCGGGTCATACTCATTCACGAGCCCACTCAACATATCCGAGTAACCATCAACACATAAAAATGGCGCCTTACCAGTGAAATTGGAAACACATGCTTGCACACAGTGACAGTTTCTATTTTTGATAAGCTTTTCAAATTGCTCAGGAATAGGTTCGATGCACAAACCGGACCAATTATAATCTGTTTCTAGATTATAGGTGTTACTGAATCGTATCCCATCAAATGCACCTATTTCAACAAAGACACCATTTTTTTGCCCCCTAAAGACCGTTTCTATCACAAATTTATCTTGTCCACTCTGGCTCACGTAGCCGTCCCAATTGACATCCCATATATCTAAGTCTTTGAAAAAACCTTTTCCGTACTGCTTGAACCATTCCGAGACTTGGGCCTTGCGCCACTTTTCAGACTGATTGAAGATGCTCGGATTAAAAAAAGTATATCCGCTGAACCATTCTTTTGGGCACTCCTTGAAGCCTATATTGCTTTCATCTTTACTGTGTCCGTAGAGCGTATTTATGTCAAAAATAGATTTTTGTGGATCGCGAATATGCTCTAAACAACGATACCACGATTGTTTAATAAGAAGATTTTGCCAATTTACAAATTGAAAATGCAATAACCCCATAGTATCATCAAGTCGGTGATATTTTTTATTTATAGTTCTTGGAATTCTTGGAGTGTGTATAAAATCTGAACTATAGCGCGAAATTCCATCATCACAAAAAATCATTGCATTATAATTATTGGTCCATACAGAAGAATCGTATCGATATCTATCGACGCTTCTCCATAATTGAAGCCAATTTAAAGCGAGAGATTCTCCTGGGTTCAGTTCTAAAATATGGTTTTTTAATATATTGTCCTGCAAACAGTTGGCGGTAAACATCTCATCTGCATCTATTATAATAAAATGGGTTCCCCCGATTTTGCGACCTTCATCAAGAAGTGCATTCCTATCGCCCGGCTCATCCCTGAACCAGCTGTTTTTCTTTATAATTTTTTCAACTTTACAATCTGTTTGTAATGATTCAATTATTTGAACAGTGTTGTCAGTTGAGGCATCATCTAAAATAATGATAGCGTCCGCATACAGGCTCAAAGCCCTTAAAAATTGCTCGATCATAATTTCTTCATTGCGAACACCAACGAGCCCTACAATTTTTGCTCCCCATAATTCACTCATAAAAAAACTGGCCATGAGTAGCACATAGCTAGATACAGGTATTTTCATAATTACTTCTCCTCTTTTTATATAATCTGGTCCATAGTATTTGTCTAAGACAGACACTTATTATACTCTGATACGCATGACAAGAAAACAAAAAGGGAAAGACTACATTATGATAAAAAAATAGCGATTATGGTTGGTAGTTACAATAAATTTTATAGGTGTTTTATATGAATTTCATTCAAAAGTTTGGGTATATTATTTTTATTACTCTAGTACTAAGCCCTTCTTCTTATGCAATAGTTATATGTACAGCTGCCAATAGCGCTTATTTTCCTCATGTAATAAGCCTTATTGGTAGCATTCATAAAATTAATTTCAATGAATTACAAGAAATTATGGTTTTTGATCTTGGGTTGCAGAAATCTGAAATTAAAAGACTTAATTCAATAAAAAAGGTTCATGTATATTCTGTTCAAAAAACTCATCCAGCAATTTTAGATTTTGCACAAGCCCCTCAAGGATATCGATCGTTGGGGTGGTTTGCATGGAAACCGGTTGTTATTAAGCAAACATTGGATAAATACGAGCATGCTTTATGGCTTGATGCAGGAAGCACTGTTCTAAAATCTCTAACGCCTATCTTTGATCATTTAAAAAAAGAAGGTTCATTTATTTGCATCATAGGTGATGAAAAAATAGGTAATAAATGGAAACATCCGGTATCTTGGGGTACAACAAAATTTATACGAGACAAGTATAAGCTTGACACTCCTGAAAATTGCTGGATTCTCGATCAGGAATTTATTGCAGGTGGAATAATCGGTGCTTCCCGCGACCATGAAACGTATGATAATTTCTTTCTACCCTTATATGAAAGCACCTTCGATATAAGAAATTTTGAAGATGACGGCTCTCCATCAGGTTTAGGAAGACACGATCAAACAGTCATGAGTTTTTTAGTTTATCAGCAAAATTTAAAGTTTTTTCAGCAAGATTATACACAACAAAAACCTATGGTAGTCGCTGGACATGAAATTAATGCAACCTGGAACGCTCAATATATTAATGAAAACACTACCATTTATAGCTCGAGAAATAATTTATTTGCGCTAGATAATTTTGAAAAATATTTACAGTATCGCCAATAATTATTATTTACTTGTGGTGAATTAATAAAAAAAATAAACTTGTCTTCATCACACTATCTCCTTATCGTTGTACAAAATAGATACTTATTATACTCTGATAGCCATGCCAGAGAAACAAAAAAAGAAAGGTTGCATTATGGTAAAAAAATTAGTGATATTGGCGTTATCACTCTTACCCATCGCTCCTGCAATAAGATCAGAAGAGCCTAAACAAACTAAACTATGGAGCATTTTAATTTGCACGCTTGACGAGCGAAAAGAGAGCTTTGAAAAAATTTGTAATAAACTACAGCACCAAATATCAATAAACAATCTCGACAATGAAATTGAAATCCTATTTTTTAAAGATAATAGAGAACATTCAATTGGCTTTAAAAGAAATACACTGCTCGAAGAAAGTCAAGGGGAGTATGTCTGTTTTGTCGATGATGACGACGATGTGCATGATCTTTACATACCAATGATCTATGAAAAATTAGTACAAAAGCCGGACTGCGTAAGTCTAGTGGGAATCATGACAACCAATGGGCACAATCCAGAAAAATTCATTCATTCCATTCAATTTAACAATAGATATTGCACAGAAAATGGAATTCATTTGCGCTCCCCAAACCATTTAAATCCTATAAAGCGATCGATTGCGATACAATTTTCATTTCCCGAAAATAATTTTGGCGAAGATCGCCACTGGACATTGGCACTCGCGAAATCAGGGCTCTTAAAAAATGAAGCTACACTAGATATTCCCTATTATTTTTATCAATATGATGGTAAATACACTATTCAACCGACATCACAAAAAAAGCCGCGCGTTTCTATTATAACTTCTGTATATAAAGGTGATGAATTTATTGAAGGCTTTTTACACGATATTGTTCAACAAACTATATTTAATGAATGTGAGTTGATTATTATCAATGCAGATTCTCCTGGAAACGAAGAACCTATTATTAAACGCTATTGTGAGCGTTATCCGAATATCATCTATGAACGCCTTTCTGCAGATCCAGGGTTGTATGGAGTTTGGAACTATGCAATCAAAAAGGCACAGGCGGATTTAATAACCAATGCTAATATTGATGATCGCCGCAACCCCTATTGCCTTGAGATGCATGCACGCGCTCTTGAAGCAGACGCGTCAATCGGTTTGGTATATTCAAATTTCTACCTTACCTATGCGGCTAACGAGACTTTTGAAAAAAATAGCAACTGGGGCCTTATACAACCGGATGAATTTCTGCCCGAACTCATGCATAAATGCTTAGCAGGGCCACAACCAATGTGGCGTAAATCGCTACATAGCAACCATGGTTTTTTTGATGAAACATTTATCTCAGCCGGTGATTTTGAATTTTGGAATCGTTTAGCAAGTCACCAGGTTCGCCTTAAAAAAGTTCCCGGCATAAGCGGCCTATTTTATCAAAATCCTCACGGCCTTTCCACAGATGCTGATCCCCTAAAGGTCGCACAGCGCGATTACGAAAATGCACGCATTGTGCAACAATACCGCCATTCGTGGAATTGGTAGCCGGCCATTCTCATACATGTTAAAAACAGCTATTTATTTTCATAGCCGCTCAATTGCAGGTGGTGTCCACGAGCCATCTAAAACTTTTGATTCTGGCCAATATAAGCGCATGGTAAGATTAAAACTTCCCTGAGGAGCCGGGAGCCAATTACTCTCTTTTTCTTTGCCCGGTGATTCATGTTGTATATAGATATCAAGCGAGCCATCATTATTAAAAACAAGCGGATCACGATCGCCAAGAGCGTAACGGTCCAAAGAATTTTGCACGAGAAAGCTTTCTGAATTATAGAGTGTTATGGACCAGAAGGCTTTAACGGGTGGTAACTGATCTTTATCAAAATGAATTTGATAGTTATTTTTTCCTGTTAACGGCTGATTATCTTTATCCACAAANNCCGTTTACCCGCTTAAGATTGTGCATGGTATCTGCCATCAATTTAAGCGCATGCTCTTTACCCTCTTGCAGCATTTGGGCATCTATTTTTTTAAATTCAGCAGGCGGATTATTTTTTAAGGCTTGGGTAAATAGAGCGTAAAAAGTTTCACCATCCATTGCAGCAACTTGATCTACAGGAGCCACCGATTTACCGATGGCGCTTTCTACAGTTGGGGAGCTCGGCGCAAACGATTGACCATTTAATGGCGACAGCGTATAACCTTGTTGAATTGCATGCACAAAAGCATAATCACTTTTTCCGTTGGTCTGCGTACGCGCAAGTATGAGAACCATGTTTGTTGGGGCATGTATTATAGCGCTATCGCGCGGCAGCGGCGCGCTCCAACCGGGGCCAACAATAATAAAATCTTGTGCGCCGGTTCCCGTGGTTCTTTTTCCCAATGATGCAAAAACATTAGTCCATGCGTCCATGCACTCCATAAGATAATAGCGGTCGTGGGTATCGGGCACAGATACTAGCAAGGGTCCGGCTGAAAGGTCTAACCAAGCAAAAGAATAGAGCGTATCCACGTTCGGCCGAACAATGTCTTTGAATCTGTAGGTGGGAAATTCAGCGATATGCACAAATTTGTTTATGATCTTACCGTTGTGCGTCATAGCCTGCTGCGTGATCTGCATCAGAACGAGGGGATAGGCATAAAGATAGGCTTGTGTAGCATTGAACATGAGGCCAGATTTATTTAGATCTAACATAGGTCCTCGACTTAGGGTGTAAAAATCGGTGATACAAAACCTTTCCTTTTTTAGGATCATCATAAAAATCATACTCAAAAAAGCCAGCGTATTCTTTTCCACTTTCATCGATAATTTTTCCGGGAACCCGTTTATTTTTTACGACTACATTACTTGCTGTCAGGTAAAAGGATTTTTCTCCATATAATTGGATAAGTTCATCGACTCTTTGAGCAAAAGTATGACGCAAGATCGTTTTTGGCGAATGGCTATGGAGTATCTTAGGGTCGCCACTCAACCATTCTGCAACATTTGTTCTGCCTTTAGAACTTTTTTGAGCGTCATACACGAACTGCCTCAACTCTTTTAGGTCTTTATCAGTAATACGTTTTAAACTACCCAAAGTTATTATCACTTGAGATTTATCGCTTGGATTAAAAATAGTAATAGTACCGGTGCTGCTCTCTATATCGGTAATAACACTCTTGTCTTTATATGAGATAGCGCCATTCAATGCCTTCGTTAACGCATCGCCGACTATATCAACTTCAACTGCGGGCTCTTCTTGCTCTTTTTCGATCTCAGGCTTGGCGCTACTGGACCCCTTGCTGGCTCTTTTTTTCTTACCCTTAGCTGCCGGCTTTGATATGCCAAATGCTTCATCGACAGTTTCCTCAAACAGCTTCTTTGCCAATAAATTTTTATCTCCAAGCGATCCGAATATCTCTTTTGCCTTTTCTAGATCTTTTTGGACAAATATTCCTTTTTGATACATTAAACCTTTAATGATAGCAACGCTTGGATTTAATGAATCAAGAACTTCCCGATACAGCCTATCTCCCTTCTCTTTATCCACCACATCCCCCCCCATATACATTTGCGCGAGATAGAAGGCGGCAAGCGGTTCATGCAAATCATATGCTTTTTTAAAAAGAGAAAAGGCTCGATCATGTAAGCCTTCTGTTTCTTCAAAATCGTTGGTCAATAATAAATTTGCAAGATTAATACATGCAAGTGCACTGTTATTTTCACATAAATTATTGAGTATATCTTCTGCTTTCTTTATATCTTTATATTTCTCATCAGTCGCGTATATACCGGCCAGTTGCTCCAGGGAGGCGTACGAAGTTGATTTTCCAAGAATTTCGATAGCTTTTGCGATATTTGGACGAACAGCGTCATCACCATTTTTGTAGAGTGATCCTAAATAATATTTTGCCATATTATTATAATTATCTGCCGATCGCGTTAGATACTCTACGCCTTGCTGCGTATTCTTTTTAAGATTTGTTCCTTCATAGTACCATTTCCCCAAAATATATTGCCCATCTGAATCGCCACGCTCAGCTGTTTTATGGAGCAAATCTGCAAACTCCTTAGTGGCAATCCAGCTTTTCCATTCGGGCACTTCTTGATTAATAGGGTCAAAATCGGGCTCATAAGGCTTTGTTGCCAACATATAGAGCGCATAGCCATCTAAATCTTTTGCTGCATTTTTAAACCACTGAAAGGCAAGAGGATAATTTTTAGCTTCGAAATAAAGAGATCCAGTGAGTGTTTCTGCGCCTATCAGTCCTTGTCGGGCAGAAGATTCTGCCAGCTCTAAAGCCTTTGAATCATCACGCTCAGAGCCCCCTAAATATTTTAAGGCCTTAAAATAATCACGATGAGCGCTATCTAAATTTAATTGTTCTAGCTCTTGAAATGTTTTTTTAAGCACTTCGTTATACTGCCCTCTATAGCGTGTATCATTGGGTGAATGTAAAGCTTCATACGTACCAACTAAACTTATTAATAAAACAGTGACTAATATCGTATATTTTTTAAATTGCATCATAATATCCCTTTCTGTATTAACTATGAGTATACTGGGCAGCCACTCTCATTTTCAATATATAAAAGTAACAATTTGGTAACTCACTCGAGTATAGTCATAGTAAGTTGGATAAGAATATTTCTGCACGCAAAATGTATGAATCTTATGGATTTATACAAAAAGAGCTTCCTGAAGAAATCAAGAAGCTCTTTGAAGATTATTGGTATATCTATATTTTTTATGAACTCAAACTTAAAACAAGTAACGCGCTCAAAAAATTAAGGCAAGGTCCTGTTTAATATGCGCGAATAGTGCGTCGCGTGCCGCCATATATTTTTTCAATTTCTCCGAGTCTGCCGCATTAAATTCATAGATGCGAGGTCCCGTATGAGGATCAAGTGCATAGTCTGTCGTAAGGGGCAACGTATAGACAAGAAAATCCGACCCTTTAAGATACGCTGGCAATTCTGGATGTGGCTTAGCGAAACTTGAAGCATCCACTAAAAGTGTATCGATCGCCTTTTTTGCATCATCGATAAAATTTCCATCGGCCATAGGTACCTGCCTAAGTTCGCCAGCTCCTGGCCATACTATATTAACTCGATGCATCTCCTGTGCAGGAATAGAGATTAAAAGTAAGTTGCCGCAGCCAGAGTAACTTTGAATTTCACCATTTGCTATAAACTTGCTGCCCACTTTTGTATTTTCATTCGCTTGCGTATGTAGCTGCTCCAGCTCAATTATTTTATCTTTATATTTTTCGTAATACGGAGACATACCAAATTGCACAAAAAGTGATTGAATGAGATCATCCTGTACCGCAATACTACGGTTTGCATAAAAATAATAGGCTGTGCAATCACCGTGATTATAAGCGTTGCCGTATAGTGCATGGTTCATCCATAAGCAATCGGTCCGTTTATCCGGCGCTTCTTTTTGTTCATCGAAGCGGGTAAAAGTAAAATCATCCCCTACAGTGTCATTTTTAGCAATGTTCCAAAGCTGCTTGTATATATCTGCGTATAAATGATAATGCCAGGTTTGAGCGTGATAAAAAATATAATTACCCTTTAAACGCTCTTGTTGTTCAAAGGCATGCACTTTATAGTACAATTCTCTTACCGTTTTATCAGTTGCTTGCCATATACCCAGCGCTTCAGGGTTATCAAACATATGAGCTTCTGTTTGGGTAATATTTTTTTGGTCTAAAGCGCACGCCCATAAAGGATATCCTGATGATGATATGAGTGATAAAGTTTCTTCATTAAAGCCTAAAGATGTAGGTATATCTGTTTTTTGTTTTAATGCATCTCGTGTTTTTGCTTTAAGAATTCTTTGCACATTCGTGTCTGCTAGCTCATAAAGTGTATCTAAGAAGGATTTTCTTTGATTTTGAGAAGTTTCTAATAATGTATCAAATAATGCGCCCTTAGAATCTATAATTGAGCAAATTGTTTTTAACAGGGGTGAATCTTTTTCATCAGCAGCTTGAGTAATAATTAAATTCCTAAACCAATCTTCGTTGCGATAACAATCGTCAGAATTCAATGCGTTCAACCATTCTTCCACCACTTCTTGATAGGCAAAAGTTTCGTTAATTATAGAGATGATCCGTTCGTACTGAACAGGAATTCTAATTGCCGGAGAGGTAATTTTGATGACCCTGCCACCATTTGCAGCCGTTTCTTCTGGGGTAGATTCCGTAGTTACCATAGCATCTTCATAGCTTATGCAGGCCATGGCAGCTCTATGGATACGCACTACCTCTTCTGGGTGCAGCTTAAGTAAAGTTTTTACACATTCCGGACTTACTTCGCTCATATGCGTTGTAATGTAATCAACGGTTAGTGGAATAGGCTCTTGAGCCCATGCAGAGAGGGTTATAAAAGATATGAATGATAAAAAAAATTTCATAAGATAATCCTGGCTTTATTTTTTATTACTATTAATTCAATTAGTATTAATGATAACAGATGGTCTATTTTTGTCAATCAGGGTACCTAAATACCCTAAAATACCGCTCGCTCCCCTCCCTGTATCACCCCTGAAATTGAAAAATATTACAAAAACCATTGATTTTCAAATATAAAATACAATATACTTAAAATATAGAGTAAATAAGTAACTATAAATAGCTTAATTATTGGGATAAAATAGTATGGAAAAGATAATAATACTGGGTACATTGCTCGCCTTTGCGGTATCTACACTGTATGCATCNNCCTGGCCTTTATTTTGTGACAGCAAGCGCAGTTCCACAGGAGCAATAGAATCGTAAAAAATGTTGCTGTCGCGATCGACAGACACGGTAATGAAAACGCTGGATAGATCCAGTAAATAACAAAACAAGGAGACGTTATGGAAAACAATAACAAATACAACAAAAAACAAGGTCAACCATCATCTAACAACCAAACAGGTTTTAATAAAAACGCTGGCCAAAAAGATGGTCAATACAGCGGTTTTGATAAAAATGCTGGTCAAAAAAATAGTGAACAATCTTACCAAAAAAATACTTCACCTAAAAATGAGTATTCATCTGACAACTCAGCTACTGATAAATCGGCTACTGAAAAGACAGCTGGTCACAATAAATACGAAAAAAACAATCGTTAATTTTTAATGATTTCTTAGATTGATCGGGGGCTTAATCGCCCCCTTTTTTTGGCTGCGACATCAAAAATAGGGTCGCGCCCGCCAAAATGTTTATATTCGAACTTAAACTTTGTCTATTTTTGTGATAATCTAAGCATAAGTTTCTACAATGTGCCCATACTACGTTAAAACTTCGTAGGGCACGGCCACCGCTTCCGGTATTCGCACAGGCGGAGTTTATACTGAGCGAAGTCGAAGTAGAGGACAGGCATCCGTCCGGCGCCCTGAGGGCTATGGAGGACGGGGCTGGAAAACCAGCTTCGCGAAACT
>PLTG01000019.1 GCA_003165355.1 Candidatus Babelota bacterium
TGGCCCAGGCGCTTGCTCGGTTTGAGAAGTCCGTTGCTACAGAGATTGCTCGCGGTGCAATAATGGGTGCTATTGAGCAACAGACGATAACCGATAGTTCTGGAGTTGTGACTTTACCTAAAAATCCAGAGCCTAAAATACCACGCGAAACAGCACTGTTTAGGCGGATAACTAGTGGAGAAAGGGTAAATCCAGCATTAAAAGATATCTTTAACGACACAATCCCTGGCAGAGAAACAACGAATAAGAAATACGTAGAAAAAATTAAAGTTGGGGGAAGGTACGAAGATGCGGTTAAAGATTTTGATAGCTTGGGGCTCAATAATGTTAAAAAAGTAGTAGGAAAGGAAACAATAGTAGGCTATACACCAGATGGTTTAACTGTAAACGTAAGACTAGAAAGTACGCGCAAGGTGCCTACATTAGAAATACTTGATCCAGAAAGTGGGCAATATATAAAAATAAGATATGGAAAATTAAATATAGAAAATTAATCTGAAGCGAGAATTATGCAAGAAAGTTGGGGAAAATGGCAACCTATAAGTGGATTAGAAAAATATCATAACATATATGATATCGAATATCTCGCTCAAGGTTTCTTTAAAATTTTATTGATCGGCCATGCTGAGGGAAAGTGTGTTGCAGTTATATTTGAAAATGGGGTCTCTGCTCACAGATATACATATGAAAGTCTTAGGACGCTTCGTATGCCTGAATCGTCTGGGGCGTGGACTTTTTTTAAGGTAAGCAAGTCTTCTTATATAAAATTGCTTTTCGAAAAATCGAATAATGAAACTGATTATTTATCATTAATGCATTTTGTATTTGCTGGGGCCGATACAATAATTGATGTTGTTGCTACATATGAACCAATTGTTGAATTTATAGATTGGGAAAATCGCTATAAAAGATGGATTAAAGGCGATGAATAAAAAAATAACTATGGATGCATGCATGCAAGAAAATTGGCAAAACTGGGAGCCTATAAGCGGGCTATCAAATAAATATATTATAGATTTGATTAAATGCGACTCTGATGTTGGATTTCAAATAAAATTTTCTGAGTGTCGCAACAAGGAAAAAAAAATTCTTGTTACATTCAAAAATGGAGTCTTTGCATATAGAGAGGCTGATGAAAAAATTAAAAATTATGCAGTAACAAAATTAAGCAATGCCGAGGGATTGGATATTTATAGCAACTGGACATTCTTTAAGGTGACCAATTCGTCATATTTAAAATGGCTTTCAGAGGAGTCAGGTACACTTTCTGAAATTTTTTACGGGATTACAAATCATTATGCATTTGCAGCAGAGAATATGTTGCTTGAAGTTGCTGATAATAGTGAGCCGATTGTTGAAGTCATAGATTGATATTTTTGAATCAGCAAATAAAACTACAGCTCATTAAAAACCATGGTGATTTTATAATGCGTTATTTTTTAATTCTTGCAGCGTGTTTGTCTATAAGTACGCAATCAATACATGTTTAAACAATATGTCAAAGCGCGTAATATTCCCCCCATGGTAATAGAGCATGCTATTGCAAATGGTACACCGGCAATTGGGACTGGCGCACACATTGGTACTGTGGAATATTGCACAGAAGATGTGAAAGTTGTAATTAATGCTATCACCGGTGATGTAATAACAGTTCATCGTATATAAAGGAGCGCAAGTGGGTATTTTGTATAATGAGTTAGATTTTTTTGAATTTTTTAAAAAAGAACCTGAAGTGGATCATGATTGCAAGTCGATTGACTACGTTTTACCTATTGATAACTTTATTTTAAGATTGCGATTTTCATTATATGGGCAAAACGTATCTGTATGGCTATTTCACAATGTTCAAGGCGGGATATTCTCTCTAGATTTGGAAAATATCGCAGAAATGAAACTAGATAAGCAAGAACGAGATTGTGTGTTTCTTCGTTTATACAAAAAAAATTCTGATGATCCTGAGCTGGGCATAAAGTTAGCACCGAATATATCGTGGCGATATAAAATTTAACGAAGAGAGTTGATTAGATGAAAATAGAATATGATAGATATGAATTATTTTTGCTTTTTGAAAATGAGAAAATATTAAATATAGATGCTGAAATAATGGAATATAGTTTCAGCGACCAAGATTTTACGTTTGTGCTATATTTTTCTCCCTATGAAGAATTTGCATCAATATCTTTAAAATATGCTCAGTGGGATGAGTCTATATACACTATTGATATGAATAATATTACAAAAATTGGATTGAAGGATTTTGCCAAGGATTGGAAGAAACTTTGTTTCTATCGTAATAATTCTATAGAGCCGGTATTGAGTCTATCGCAACCAAGCATATATTTAGAATATGAGATTTAGGCATTTATATTTTTAAGCGTAAGAGTTGTCAATATCTCGTTTTTTAATGGTAAGCATTGTTGATCCCAAAAATTATATGTAATTAATGCATATTATATTGTGCAAATGCAGCTTTTTGTTAAAATAAAACAGCATGTTTTACTCAAAAAAATTGGATTTTATAATGCGTTATTTTTTAATTCTTGCAGCGTGTTTGTCTCTAAGTACGCAGTCAATACATAGTGTCATGATGAATGGAGAGGGCATCCAAACTGCTAGCGGTTTTGTCAAATGGGCTAGTTTGGTATCACTTTCTCGTCAGGTACGCATATTACAAGCTACATGTGTTGTACTTGCCGCTGCGATAGTTTATATGAGGTATTTTGACAATAAAAACGAATCAACAACAAACTAGGTATTTTATTATGCATTTTAAAAAAATATTTTTGGCCATCAGCATCATGATATATGTTGAGGCTGATATGACTAGGCTGTGTTGAGTTTTTGAAAATATAAAAATTAAGGTATGATAGCACCGAAAAAAAAGAGACGAATCTTTACAAATCGGCACTATCATGAAGAGAGAGTATAATGAACCCATAAAACTGGGC
>PLTG01000042.1 GCA_003165355.1 Candidatus Babelota bacterium
CAAATAATGGGCTCTGTAAAGTCCACAAGCATGACATTTCTCCATCATTGAGAAAAATGAACGACGACCAATTAATTCAATTCTTGAATGGCGGTAATGGCGTCATTAAAGTTGGTAGGTTCACTAATGGTGAATTCACGCTTGATAGACATGTTCGTGGCATTGGCGGCGGCCCATTACTCGGCAGTCTATTTTATGCGCTTACCAAGACGGCTTGTTATGGCACAGCCGTTGCAGCTACTGGAACAGTAATTGTAGGAACTGGTGGATTAGCTGGCGCAGCCGCAAGTGCATTAACATTTGGTACTACCATGGGCGCTGGAAGTGCTGTAGGCATGACAGGCGCTATTATTGCAGGGGCTGGTGGCACCGCTATGGCAACTGAAATCACAACAGGCGTAATAATGGCTGGCGGTGGTTTAGCGGGTACCGTCGCAGCAATTGAAAGTGCATCAGTCATGGCATACGGCCTAGGTACTTTAGTTTGGTTCCTTCCATAATAAAAAGAAATCGTTGAATGGGCAACTGAGTTGGCAGCTCCAATCATGTTAATCAGAGAATATTATGAAAAATTATTTTTTTTCATTGCAAAAAAGGATGCCTTATCTGCTTTGGTCATCGCTTTTTACATTTTTTTCATTATCCGTATTAACTTATTTTCGTTTAATAACCAATGATCAGATATTTATGCTCCCATTTGTATTATTTACCATTGCTCGATTAATAAGAAAACATATTTTTAAGGATGAGCAGTTGTACGATGAAGAATTCTTTCCTTTACTTGCAGAAAAGAAGATCGATGGCAATCTTGTTTTTTTAAAAAAATTGTCTTCAGACGGACTAGCAATTTTTGGCATAGCATTCATTATATTGGTAGCACTTTTTTTTGGCATTATTGATCCATCTGCACAAAAGAACCTAATTCTTATGTTCTCATTTTATATATGTCTACTATTTGCAGGCTTTTTTTCACATGGAATCTAATAAAAATTTATTTGCTAGAAAATACGAGGGGGATCGCAAAATCGATCTCTTTTACTCATAATTTACAGTATGCAAAAAACGATACGCAACAAATTAAAAAAATATCCACCATGAAAACAACTACAAAAACGCTCTTTTTTTGGATTATTTATATAACTACCCAAGGGCCGGATAAAATTTATGCAACAGAAACCACTATTGAGCCTGTAACAGATATTACAGCGACAAGGTTCCAATCTACAAGTGAAATTGTGAAGAATATGGCAATACCCCGCACTTATTTTTCGCTTATCACCCAACTTTACACTTTAGGAAAAGATACGAGACCATTGTTGTTTCCAAATGAAGATGAAAAAGCAAACACGAAAGAAATCAATAGAAAAATTAACTTATTTGATGCAAATAAAGAGTTTAGGTGTTGCCTCATGAAAAACAAAAACAACACTCAAAGAGACAAATCTGGTCTTCCGATAGCATGTGAACGGGCAGCCTACGAATTCGAAATGATAGGTGGATCGGAAGAATTCGAAAGAATTCTTGGGACTTTTAATAAATATAAAAAACAAAGAGATATACATTCACAAAACGATATCAACCGTTAAGGATCTATTATGATGAATTATAAAAGTATAATTTTTAGCGCTTTTTTAGTGCAGTTTGCTATCCGCTGCAGTTATAATATCGATATGCAGATAGAGCAGCTTAAAAATGTCCGCATTGAAAAACAAGAAGAGTTATCGCATATCAATAAAATAATTATTGAAAAAGAAAATCTCATAGATGCCATGACTCAAGCAAGCAGAGACCTTTATTCATTAATATCGGAAACTTCGGATGAACAAAAAACAAAAGAATTCAAGGAATCAATCAGCCTTTTTCAAAAGGCTTTAAACGAAACGCGCGGCATTAAAAAAGAAATTAAAAAAATTCTTCTAAAAAAAGCACTTAACGACAATGAAGACCAAGATGAGATAGCCAGATTAAAATCCTGGATAATTAGATATAGAGTAGAATATCAGTTTTTAAGAGAGCTTATTAAGCGCTATGAACAATGCTTGCAAAGCTTACTCACCATTGACATTCAACTTGAAGAATTACAACAAGAAATTTCACAAAATTAAAAAAAGTAAAAACATGCACCACATTAAAAAAAAATTATTTTTAACACCTTTTTTTTGTATTTCATTAAGTTTAAGCCCATATTACTGGGATCCATTAGGCGCAATAGGAACGGTGGATAAAGCCAAAGAAATTGTGGAAGTATTGGTCCCAGTTGTCGAAAACGTGACGGAGCAAGCAGTAAATATTGCCAAAATAGCATCACCAACAGTTGTAGATGCTTCAAGAGGTATAGGAGCTGAAGCTGCCTCAAAAATAGGTGTGGAAGCCTCAAAAGTATTTGCCCCCATAGGGTACGCAGCAGTTACTATCTATGGCATCCATTCACTTTACCCCATCGGAAAAGAGATATATAAAGAAACTTTTCCTAGCGAAGAAGAAAAAGATGCAAAAAAAGTCAATGCTATTTTATCCCGTAAAAGATTAAATTTTCTCGAAACAGAAGAAAAGTTCAGAAATTGTCTTTTAAATAGTAAACCAGGTTCTAAGTTAAATGGTTCGGGTCGACCTGAACCATGCGAAGAATCTGCGCGATTACTGGAATTATTTGGTGCTGAAAGTGAAGTTGCGCGAATGACAGCCGTCTTCAAGAAACATAATAAGGAATAAGGATGTTGAAAAAGATACTTTCCTTATTGTTATGTATAAATTTGCATGCGACTGAGGAACCATTGGACTATAAATTCTTTGGGATTACCATTATCTCAGGAGCAATAGGCTTCGGAGCAGCGGCCTTAACCGCATATTCATCAAATTCAGCGCTAGTCGGAGCGTCTTCAAAATTAAATGCTGAAGATATCTCAAAAATGCTTACGCTCGGAAGAACAGTAATCACTTTAGCCGCGGGAATGGTGGGTGTTTTTACAACTGCGAGCGTATATCCGGTTATTAAAGATGCATATGAGTATAATTATCCAACAAAAAGTCAAAGGGCCTTTCAAGAAGCTAATGCATCATTAGTGCGCAAAAAATTAGCATTACTTGAGGCAGAAGAGGAGCTCAGAACTTGCCTTTTAAATTGCAAACACGATTCTGAAATAAGTATTTCCGGAATACCATCCATCTGTGAGCAAGCAGCACACATGCTTGAAATGCTCGGAGGAAAAAATGAGGTCAATCGAATGTCTGAAGCGTTCAAGAAGCATAGGAAATAAAAAATGTTAAAAAAACTACTTTTCTTATTGCTATGCACAAATTTGTGCGCTAACGAAAAACTAGAACCCAACAAAATATCCAGACGTACAGTTATTATAACCGGCGCAAGCATAATTGGAATGACCAGCGCAGCAATAGTTGCTGCGCCATACGTTCTACCCGCTGCAACTATTATCGTAATTAAAACAGCGCTCGCAACCATAGCAGCTAAAACATGTGCAGCCGGAACTGCGATAAAAATTGGTGCCATAGCCGGAGCTCCTATCGCTGGCGGAATCAGTACAACAATTGCTGCGGGGCGCTTCTTCAAGCCCTTTATTCTGCCAACACAAAAAGAAAAATTATCCTGGCAAGAGATGACGGAATTGGACGAAGCAAGAACTAAATTCAGCAGTTGTCTTTTGAAAAATAAATCTAGCTCGCAAAATAATCCCTCGAAAATACCCTGTGAATGCGAAGATATAGCATTAATGCTTGAAATGATTGCTGGACAAGATGAGGTTGAAAAATTGGCCGAAATTATTAATAAACGCAAAAAGTAAGACCTCTATTTATACTCTTAAAGGATTAATATGAACCATAAAGATATTTTTTTTCTTGTTGCTATCAATGCCCTATATTGCTTTAAGCAACAAAAGTTCAGATTTACGGATAGAAGCACTCGCAAAGGCTCGCCATAATAAAGAACTTGAATTGGCAGGGATCATTGAAAAAATAGAAATAAAAGAACATATCGTAGATTCGATGATGATAAAAGCAGAAAGTATTTACCCCCATTGCATTACAACATTAAATGCCGAAGAAAGAAAAGCGTTTTATGATGAAACCATTTCCCTTCAGATCAATTTTCAAAAATATCTCGCGAATCATGACATTGATAAACAATTTTTCGACGGAGAGTTCTCTCACAATCAAGATAATATTTGCGAATTAAAAAGGATGAAATACTTACTCATTACAGGACTTAGGCGTTGATGTCACCAAAGATCGCATCCAATCGACAAAATCTATTCATTAAAAAATCGAGATTCTTGTGTTTTAAGGCTCTGATTGCATCTTCAGGCGTGTCGTGATTTCGCAATTTCATTTCTAGTTGCGTAATTGCATATGCTAAAAAAACTGCGGCAACGTGATTTTCTTGTGTCTCAAGTTCGGTTGAAAAACACTCCTCAAGTCCCAAAAATTGCTTAGTCGTTCTGTATTTTTTTTCGATGGGCCAACGGCGTTTATATGCCGAAACATGCTGATTCGGTCGACCTTTGTATGTAGAAACTATAAAAACTATAGTTTGTTTATTGTGTTTATCGATTCTTTTTTCAGCGGTGATACTTAAATCAAGATCGTGCCATTTTACTCGTATTGATCGAGCCATCCAGCCGCGACCGAGCCTCATTCTTTTAATTTCATTAAGCTTGTAAAGTTGGCCTTTGTATTCAACTTTTCTATTGCTATGCATTCTTAAGTCGGCTTCAATTTTATTATCAAGACACCACTTTAAGAACTCAACAGATGCGAACAATCCATCGGCAGCAACATGAATTTCCTTTTCAGGAAAGAGTCTTTGGGCCAAAAGAATAAACTCTTTCACAAAGTCTATTTTAGATTTAACTATTTCATTGCCTGTTAACAACTCCTTATCAAAAAGAAATCCGCAGCCTATTGGTATGGCATATCGACCATCAGTTAACACCGATGAGATCAGGCGATACGCTACAATTTTTCTATAGATTTTTATGTCGAAAAATCTTCCCGACCCTATCATGAATTGCGAATAGATTTTTTGAATAAGGGTGTCATCAATTGCAAGCGTTAAAATCTTACTTTTTTCGAACATGCGTTGTGCGATTTTATGCGACAAACTAAAGCTATTTGATGCTAACATCAATTTTTTTTTAATTGTCTTGCCAGTTTTTTTAATAATTCTACCAAGACCTTCAAAACTTCGTTTTCCGGTAGACATTATTAGTAATAATGGATAAATTATATTTGTGTTTAATATTGACACAGTGCTCTCCTTTTCTTAAGCGTTGAAACTAAAGATAGGAGAGTATTTTTTAATCAAAAGTCAAATCAGATCGAATCTTTCAAACGGAATTCAAAGTCCTGATAATAGGCTTGCCATTAACAAATTTCCAAACATAATGATCAAAAGAGCCAAACTCTTGTTGAATCTTTAAAAAAGATATCGCATTAGTTTTTGCAGCATAAATTTTTCTTCGATTGCGAATAATTTCGGGGTTCTGACATAAGGCATCTAGCTCATCCATGCTCATCTTAGCAACTTTATTCGGATCAAAATCATGAAATGCGTTGCGATATCCAACACGTCTTTTTAAAATAGTTTCCCAACTCAAGCCCGCCTGTGCACCTTCAAGAATAATCATTTCAAACAGATGCCTGTCGTCATGCACGGGCACACCCCATTCATTATCATGATAAGAGGCATACAGTTCTTGGCCACGTTTATCACCAAAACAACGTTTTTTATCCATTAATAAGTTATCCTTCTTTCATGGTTAATAAGCCAAGTCTTTCGATTCAATCCGCCACTATACCCACCAAGTTCACCATTGGTATTAATAACACGATGACAAGGTTCTTCACTCAATTAATATGCACTAAAGTTATAGCATATCTTCAAGTATAGCTGGGTCTAAAAAAAAATGATTTAAGCAGCTTAAAAATAATTTTGTTCAATCTACGCTTTCCTACCCGGAAAATATTTGAGGATAAAAGAAGAAAAAGACAACTGCCTTATTCGCTATAAAAAACT
>PLTG01000007.1 GCA_003165355.1 Candidatus Babelota bacterium
GCTGCGTATCAGAGACATTACTCACTGATGCCTCATGGCCAATATCAGTGTCCGGTGCAGAAACCTGAATGGTTGGGTAGGTGTCTGAGCGTGATAGAGTATCTAGCAATAGGGCATCGCACTGCACCCGCGAGCGAACATGATGTGCCGCAGGGACAACTTTCACGAGCCCTCTGTATGATGCCCGTATTCTTCGGCAATTAATGCCCCAGCATTTTCTCATGAAGCAATGCTGCAAATGCCGTGGTTCCCCACGTTGCGACAGCAAATTGACCCGCTACCGCCCAGGACGGCACTGATGTTTTATCGTCTTTTTCTCTTCTAATAAGTCGCTTAGGATTCGGAGCTGCTACGATAAGCCCCAACACTGCACCGCTTGCTGCAGATACAGCCAAATACTTTAATGCTTCAGGGGCAATTGCCGTTATATCTGAATAATCGCCCTGCGCAACTGAAGTCCCTACCTTGGCCGCATACACAGCTCCGGCACCGAGTACACCCCAATAGGCATAACTTTCTGCGCCAATTCGAGCTGCTTGCTTATACTGCGTTAGCCAAGATTCCGGTTTATTTTCACTTGATACTAAAAATGCGGAATTTACCAATGCGAGAGTTAAAAATATTTTTTTCATTATGTTCCTTGAGAATAAAAATCATTACGTCAACTATAAATAAAATAGAACAATGTTACAAGATGCGTGATGAAAAATATATTACAATCACGGTTATGAATATGGTATAGCTTATTAAGAGATTACGATGACAAATTTTGTGGGGAGTCACTGGCATGAGAAAACAATTATTTTTATCGTGTATTTGTATAGCTTTGCTTCGTGCGGCTTTCCTTGTCTGCGAGGGTCCGGGGGGACAGGAGATTGTTAAGCATGCCCAGCTTATGCAAGAGCTCAAAAAGCTAGAAGATGAAAAAGAAAAGATAGACAAGACTCAACATGAAACGAGCCCTTCATCACCGCATGCATACACGCAGACAGAGGCATACCTGCGATTCATGTTCAATAATTACGATCCGATTATACCCGAATATCTTCTTACCTATTACATTGATACGCTCTTGGCCTATGCTTGGGTGTTTCAGCCAGATTGGGCGACGTATCGCCCCATTCTTATTGAAATGTTAGAAAATGAAAAAAAATATCCATCTTACTACGTGTTTTATCATGCTCATAAAAAAGAGCTGGGATTAATTTTTGATATTTATAAAGAGATTTTTGATTTTCTAAGTATTTCAGCAGGCTCTGACCAGACCGTTCTCATGCGCGACATTATGAGTCCCCGCGGATATCAATACCGCACGGTGAATGAGTTTCTTGATTCTTGGCCGCTCACGACATTTTATCAAGATCAGGTCACGGCACGCAACAACCGCCGACTTGATCGATGGATGGGCGGCTGGAATGATTCGAAAGATCCGCTGAGAATGTTGCTGTTGTCAGCGAATATCTCACTGTTTGGTAATGCCGGAAATGATCTTTCAAGCTCGCTTTATTTCTTTGTTCATTCAGAAAGCTTTAGTGATACTGAAAGTATCTTAACGAGTTTTTTCAAAATCTGGAAATTTGATGAAAAATATATTAAGCAGCTCAACGATTTACAACAACTGGTAGAAGGTGGCAAGAGCGGCCATATGTTGCAAATTTTTATACCAAAAGAGCAGATCAATAACCTGGTCTATATCAGTGAAATTTATGGTATTCCGTGGCATGAAAAAATAACTGAAACTTTTGATGCCAGAAAACAACGCCATACTGATGCGCTCAGCATCCTAGACCTTTATAGAAATAACCCATCTGCAATAGTTACCGATATGGGCAAAGGGGATTATAAGATGTATAACAAAACGCCTCAGGACAAGAGACTGACGCCTAATTTCCTGAATACAGCTTCTAAATTTAGCGTAAACCCCCTACAAGCACGCATATTACTTACGCCACAATTATTTGATCCTGCAAGCGGCATTAAAATGTTCCGTTATAGCCTTACGCCCGAGACTCAGCTTCCCGAATATAAGAAACAATTAAAAGCTATTGTTCAAAACATGCTCGGCGATTGGCTTAACGACCCAAAAAACCGGGAATATCTCAAAAAGCTAAATGTGCCATTCTCGAAACTTACTGAGTATATTAAGACAGGCAAAAGTTCATGAATGTGCGAATTTTGATTAAACCTCGACAAGCGACGTATAAAAGTCTTGAGCGTCTTTATCATCAAGAAACGACAAGAAAAAACTTTTTACTAATATGTTGTGTGCATCTTCAAGAACAATACCTCGCGATGCAAGATATTCTAGCTGCTTTGCATTACATGCGGCGATGGCGCTTCCATGCTTACACTGCACTTTTTTGGTAAGTACCTCTAAGCTCGGTGTTGCCTGTGCACGCGCAGTAGAACTCAATAAGAGTGTATGGCTTTTTTGCTCTGCATGGGTATGCTCCGCTTGCTCCCCGACATACACTTTGCCTTGATAGGTAAATTGCGCTTGGTCATACAAGACGCCCTTAACAGTAACTATGCTGGTGGTGTGTGGCTTCTCGTGATGTTGCACCGTGTGTAGTTTCAGTACTTCAGTGCTCTTTTGTAGGTGAATTATGCGAACATCTACATGAGCCCCAGGCTCTGTACAGCGAGTAATTACGGTAAGCTCTGTCTGCTGTGTGGTATGCAAGAAGATATAGATCGTCGTGCTGCCCGTGATAGTAAATTCATGGACACCGGAGATATTGTGGAAGATATGGGGAGATCCTGAAACCCAGCCTTCGCGCAAGGCTTCGGCGGGCAGGCGGGTCTTTAGTACTGAGCTTGTCGAAGTATCAGGATGACACTTGTCGATAATATTTATTTGCATAGATTAACCGATCGAGCCTTCCATGGTCGCAGAGATGAGTCGATTAATTTCAACGGCGTATTCCATAGGAAGCTGTTCAACAAACGCGCTGACAAAGCCGCTCATGACCAGACCAAGCGCCTGTTGTCGAGTGAGCCCACGGCTGCACAAATATTCAAGCTGCGTATCAGAGACATTACTCAC
>PLTG01000067.1 GCA_003165355.1 Candidatus Babelota bacterium
TTAAAAACTGTTCACAGTATTGATATATGAGCGCATGTGAAATCTCTGGCAGTGTTTTATGGCATGAAGATAAACTCTTAAAATATATGCCCATGAAAGAAGTAAATGCACTAGACACTAAGTTTTCAAAAAGAGAACACTTCAATTCTTAAATATTTCTAAATTTCTGAAAATAAAAAGCTCGGCCAAAACCGAGCTTTTTATTTTCAGGGATTATTAAGTAAGATTTACTCGTAGACCGCGACTTTTGCCGGACGCAAAATTGTTGTCCCCATGCGATAGCCTTTTTGCAATACCTGAGCAACAGCACCAGATTGCGCACCTTCAGTAACCGGTGTCTGCATAATCGCTTCATGCAAGCTCGGGTCAAAAACGGTATTTTCTTGAATCTCAGTGACATTAAAGCGCTGTAAAATCTTCTTAAAGGCCTTAAAAATCAATTCAAACGCAGGATTATTAATATCCCCCTGTGCACGGTCGAAATCATCACCAATGTCCAAGAGAGACGTAAGTACATCGGCCTGAGCTGATTGTGCCCATTGACCACGTTGAGTTTCCATACGTTTTCTGTAATTGTCAAAATCTGCCTGTAAATAAGCGTACTGTTGCTTAAGTTTGGCAAGCTCTTGCTGCTCAGGAGCGCACGATTCATGAGGTATGTTATTTTTTTCTTCCATAAAATTCCTTTATTGTGTATGATTTATCCACTTATCATTGTAATAGTTTAACAAAAATAAAAAAGTAATGAAAAAACATTATATAGCATCTTTGCTCTGTCTATTAATAGCTCAATTTACGAGCGATTCGTTTAATACTCCGAAATTTTATCACAGCAAGATTTTCCAGGAAGAAACTCGTTTTTCCGAGCGATCATTAACCACCCTTGATCTGGTCGTTGCCGGAGGCACCAAGCATTTTTGCTGGAAAGGGTATAAAGGGCGCCTCGATTTTACCGAATTAATAGCACAATGGTACCAAAATTTTGAGCAGGGCTTCTTTCTGCATGCCTATGTCCCCTTTTGCTGGATAAAGATGATCGACCTAGAAAATACCGATTCAAATTGTCCCCCACTTCCCCATTGCATCCACAAAACGGATATCTACAGCCCGGGCCTTTTTGTCGGTTGGACCCTTAACTATGAAGAGACGACTCGCCTAGATTTTATCGATTTGACCCTCGAATGCGGGATATTATTACCCACACCGCATAAGGCAATCAACGTGCCTCTGTTTCCTATTGGGTACACTGAAAAACCGGGGTTTGCCGCTGCAGGTTCTACTGCGTTCGGCGCGCTCGAATGGCTCACCACAGGTGTCTACGCTCAGGCTATTGTCTTTAAGCCCGCAACTATCTGGAGCACCGGCTATTATCTCAAGCTCGATCATATCATGCCGCGGATATCGTTTATTTTTGCAATCTGCGGTGATGGCCAAGATAAAAAAATTGAATCGATAGAGCCCTGGAAAATGCTCTCGTTATATTTTTCTGGAGAAGTTGATATCGCTACAGACACCAGACCATGGTTGCCTCGTGTTAAAGGTTTTTTTAGTAAACCGGTCATGGGAACAAACATTCTAAAAGCTGGCTTGGGTGGTTTTAATATCGGTGTTGATGCCCAGATTATTTTTTAAAAAAAAGTCTGAATAATCCAAAATAATATCGATAGCATGCACATAGCGCCTATCTGCAATGTGATATTCAGGTAATTTCATAAATTTATTATGAATAAGCTTAAAAAATTCCGTGAGGCTCTCTAATTTTTCGCTCGATATACTGTACCGGCTCTCTTGCAATTGCTGAACATCTTTGCATAACTTCAATGCTGCCTGGCACAACTCATCATAAAAAAGTTCATGATTAATAATACATTCGCTTTCAGCTAGATCGAGCAAGGACCAGATTAAAATAGACTGTTCTGTCAAAGGTCGCGTCAGTTCATCTGCGATATCACAAAATTCTAATGCACATAGTGGGCGCACTATGAAAAATAGCGCTATAAAAATACTCTTTTTCATATAGTTTCATCTTTATATTTAACTTATTACTTTCAGTATAGCCAAACAAGAGGCTCATTTTCAACTAAACAGCAAAGCAACTTTATAAAGACAATAAAAAAGCCCGATTTCTCGGGCTTTTTGTATAAAAATATTTTTTTATATTAGAATGGCAACTCGTCATCGAATGGTGACTCATCTTTAAATGATGCCCCACCTTTAGGCGCAGCGCCCAGTTTTGGTGCCGCATCATCGGCAAAGCCATCCATGCTGGTTGTTTCTGCCATTTGGCCAGCACCCAAGAAGACTACGCTATCTGCAACAATAGAATGCTTGCTGCGCATCTTGCCGTCAGTATCTTTCCATGAATCAAATTTCAAGCGGCCTTCGACTAATACTGGTTTACCTTTTTGTAAATATTGTGAGCAGTTGTCCGCCTGCGGTCCCCATACAACGATATCGACATAGCAGACCTCTTGAACAATAGCGCCTGTTTGTCTATTTTTATATTGGCGGTTTGATGCCAAACTCATACGACACACGTTTGCTGTGCCTACTTGCTTTAATTCCGGGTCGCGTGTTAAGTTACCCACCATAACAACTTTATTGTATCCTGCCATAATTATGATCCTTTTAAAAAATTATTGAGTTGAGATAAATCTTCCACTGCTTGCCGAGCTTTTTGTATGCTCGATTCAGCTTCGTGCACTTTACTTTGTAATGTCTTATGCGTAGCCCCAGAAAAGCACCCTTTACTATCACCATCGATCAATTCCCGCAAACGAAACAGAAGGTGCTGCTGCGCGCAAGCGAGCAACTGAATCTCTTGTGTTATCAGATGCGCCAATTCTTCAAGTGATGCTCCAAGTTCTTCTTTTAAATGGCCCGATGTTTTATTTTTTTTGGTAATTACAAATGTCTCTTGTTGAGAAGCTACTAGAGCAAGCAAGCAACAGCTTATAAGTGCCATAAAAAGAGAAAAATAGTTCATGAGCGTTTCTGAGTAAGGAGGGTATATCCGTGCATTCCATAATCGACCAGAGCCCACAGTGTAACCCCCGTTACTAAGCCGAGCCATGCCATCATAAGAACATCTATATTTATTTCATTATACCGTGTAAAAAAAAGAAGCAAACCATATATAAGTTGACACGCCATAGCAATTTTGCCAGAAATACGCGCTGCCACGGGCTTATACGAATATAAAAAAAATATGAACGCGCCGCATGCAAGCACGCTCTCTTTAAGCCATAAAAAAATAATAAACCATCCGGGGATAAGGTCGCTGTAGGTATGCCACGTAACGGTAAAGATACTCACCATGAGCAATTTATCTGCAAGCGGGTCGAGCAATGCCCCCAGAGCCGTCTGTTGATGATATCTACGCGCTATATATCCATCAAGCCAATCGGTAAATGCGGCGAGCGCTAGACCAAAGCCGGCAGCAACAAGATAGTTATGCGCTAATAGCAGAGTAATGGGGGCTACCAGAAAAATTCTAAAGATAGTGACCTTGGTGGCAAGAGTAATCATGCAATAATACCACTCGCGACGCAGCGATTATGAGCATCATACAGCACAGCATACTGCCCTGAAGCAATGCCTTGATCATCTTCAGCCAAAATCATAGTTGCCCTTTGGTCAGGCAGATAACTGACAGTCGCGGGGATCTTTTTAGGCCCGTGGCGGAGCTTCACCAGATATTCTGGTTGCTCGTTTTTACCTGAGAGCCACAAAAGATCTTCTACTAAGACTGAGTCTCTCCGTTTATCAGACTCATAATAATTTTTTGAAATATATACTCTTCGAGCGGCCATATCTTTTGAAACGACATACCATGGTCCGCCTGCAAGGCCGATTCCCTGCCGTTGACCTACGGTATAGAACCAGGCACCCTTGTGCGTCCCCTTGACGACCCCTGTCTCAAATTCAACAAGTTCGCCGGGAGATTCACCCAGATGATACTGCACAAATTCTGAAAACTTCAATTTTCCTAAAAAGCAGATACCCTGCGAATCTTTACGCGCTTTGTTGGGCAGATCAGCTGTGTGTGCGTAGTCACGCAACTCAGCTTTGGTCATGTGCCCTATCGGGAAAAGCGCTTTTTGTAGCTGGCTTTGCGAAAGGCGTGCAAGAAAATAGGTTTGGTCTTTTATCGCATCGGGGGATTGGGTAAGATATGTTACGCCGTTAAGCGTCTCCGTTTGCGCATAATGGCCGGTTGCTATCGCGTCAAACTGGTCTGCAAAAAGCTCATAAAAGGCGCCAAATTTGACCTGTTGATTGCACATGATATCCGGGTTAGGCGTGCGCCCCTTTTTAATTTCTGAAAGGGTATAGGCAACGACTCTGTCCCAGTATTGTTTTTGAAACGAGACAACTTCAAGTTTTACCTTAAGCTTATCGCATACTGCACGGACATACGAAAGATCTTCCTCCCAGGGGCAGGTGCCCAAGAAAGCAAGTTCATCTTCTAACCAGATTTTAAGGTAAAAGGCGGTTACGGAATGGCCCTGCTGCACTAACTTATGTAATGCAACGGAACTATCAACCCCACCTGAAATAAGTACTGCTATATTCATGCCTTTAGTATACCACTTTTAGAAAAATTTAAAATCTGGCAATAATTAATTATTGCAAATATAAATATTTATGTAGTAGCCTGTAAATATATATTACATTCTAAAAACGGCTGAACTATGAAAAAATTTATTATTATGTTTTTTATGCTGTGTACAATTACTCAACAGCTTTATGCAGAGTCAGCCTATGCCATAGCCCAAGCCCTTGATGCTACACCAATGGTTCTTCATACGCTTCAAGACCATACGGATTGGGT
>PLTG01000064.1 GCA_003165355.1 Candidatus Babelota bacterium
CCATCTCAAATTAATGAGCACTTACAGTTCAACACGTAGTCAATTACAAAATAATAGTACTAAACTCATTAAGTATGGTTTTTTTGATGAGAAAAGTCTTAAGCAAGCATATAGTATGCTCGGTGAACGTATTACGGAATTAGATAAAGCGATTAATCCCCTGCCAGCAATAGCTGATTAATAAAGCCTCTAAGGACGCATGAGAGCAAAACTTTTGGAGATGCTATCGTAATCACTATCTTCAAGCTTACCCTTCTGTATCCTCAAGGCCCGCAATTGACTAGCATGAACAATTAATTGATCAATGATAGCTCGTGTATCAGCAGCATAATTAAAGGCAAAGATTGGCCAATAATCTTGCAAAATCGGTGACTGCAGCCACATGAGAAAGCCATTAATCCATACATAATTGCCGATAACATTATATTGTGCCGTTGATACAAAATCTTCAACAGCTTGGAATATCCGTAAGGCTGAGTATACTTCAAGCTGTTTTCTTTTTGAGCGGTTGTACTCTGTAGGTTCATAACCATCAAAATTAACGTCAGGGTTAAGGCTTGCGTATAGGAAAAAACCTTCAGGGAAATGGTTCAGAAGCTCTTGCTGCGGTGCAAGAAAATTTTTCTGCACGTTATCGAGAGTATTATAGGCGATTTTATTTTTTTCTATTCTATTTGCTGAAGTGATTTCAAAATAAATCTCAGTAGTTAAAAGTAATGCAGAAAGGCCGCCTAGGTACGAAACAATTAATTGAAACTTCCTCAGGGGTGTTACATGAAAACGCTCAATAACGATATACCCTGCCAAGATAATAATAAGAAAAATAATAACGAAAATTAATGCCGCATATATGAACATAATTTATTCTTTCTTTTGAATCCAATTACTAAAAAGATACCTAAGTCTTGCCGACAAAAGCAATTATTCATCTTTACTATTTTTGACTCGACTTTTCCGCCATTTCGTTTTATAACTGCTGTGCATAACCATGTAGGAGCATATATGGCAGAGATAGTAATTATCGGAGCGGGTCTAACGGGGCTTTCCGCAGCGTATCATTTAGAAAAACAGGGGTTTACTGATTATAAGCTTTTTGAAAAAGAGGCAGAGGTCGGCGGACTCTGCAGATCTGTCTATCAAGATGGGTTCACCTTTGATTACACCGGCCACCTGTTGCATATTAACGACGCCTATTTTAAAGAATTTATCTCCACCGTAGCAGGCTTTGAAAATTTTAATACCATCCACCGCAAATCGTTTATCTACAGCCAAGACACCTATACCCACTACCCCTTTCAAGTGAATTTGCACGGGCTACCCGCGCGCACAATTACAGAATGCATCGAAGGCTTTATTAACCGCCCACGCACCAAAAAACTGCCACTCGATTTTAAAAAATGGGTACTCACCAGCTTCGGCAAGGGGATCGCCGAGCATTTTTTTTACCCCTATCAAGAAAAAATATTTTCATATCCGGTGGATAAACTTTCAGCATCCTGGACGGGGCGATTCGTGCCCAAAACGAGTCTAACCGAGATGATTCAAGGGGCGATTCAGCCACCACAAGAGCAACAAATCGGCTACAATGCTCAGTTTTTCTACCCAAAACAAGAAGGTATTTTCTTTTGGATTAAGAGATTGTATCAACAATTACAACAGCCAGTCTATACCAACCATACGGTAACAAGCATTAATCTTAACGAAAAAAAGGTTATATTTGCTGATGGCTCAAGCGAGCACTATAAGACACTTATTAACACGATGCCTTTAAATATTTTTTTGAAGTTACTTACAGGCCATTCAGCGCAGCCGCTCAAAAATGCATCAAAAAAACTTCTGTGTAATAGTGTAGTCAATTTTAATCTTGGCATAGAGCGGGAAAATTTTTCAGACAAGCACTGGATCTATTATCCCGAAAAGCAGTATCCCTTTTACCGGATCGGCTTTTCAAATAACTTTGCTCAATCCATGGCGCCTGCCGGCTGCTCATCACTGTATGGCGAATTTTCACATTTACAAAAACCTCAGCACGAAGTCGAAGAGCTTCTAGCATGTGCGCTGCAGCAGACTAAAAAGATATTACATATCGCTGATAGTGAGATAGTAACAGAAAAAATTATTACCATACCGCATGCCTATGTTATCTTTGACCGCTGGCGCGATAATAATTTGCCCAAATTGCTCACTCGACTCGCGCAAGAAAATATCCATTCAATTGGCCGTTATGGGGCATGGAAATATTCAAGCATGCAAGAGGGCCTTCTTGAAGGCAAAGCGATATCAGAAACACTTTTACCATCGTAATTATCATGCAAAATTATCATGAATTTTATAAAAATCGTAACGTGCTAGTAACCGGAGGCGCTGGGTTTATCGGTTCACATCTGTGCGAATATTTAGTGAACCTGGGGGCGCAGGTAAGAATATTGGATAATTTGAGCACCGGGAAGCTTGAAAATATTAACGGCTTTTCAGGCTCTATAGAATTTATTCAGGGTACCATAACAAGCTTGGACGATTGTCTTAAAGCTGCGCATGGCATTGACACTATTTTCCATCTAGCGGCAGAGGTCTCCGTGGCAGAAAGCCATAAAAACCCCCACCCCGCCCTTACTATCAATGTTCAAGGCACGAGTAATATTCTGGAGGCCGCTCGAATACAGGGGGTAAAGATGGTCGTCTTTGCGTCATCGGCTGCTGTCTATGGCAACCATGAAGGCCGCTGCTCTGAAAAGCTTTTACCGACACCCGTTTCTACCTACGGCTACGCAAAATTAATTGGCGAACAGCTCTGCCAATTGCACAGCAAAGCCTACAATATCAAAACGGTCTCTTTACGTTATTTCAATGTCTATGGCCCGCGACAAAACCCCAAAAGTGGCGATGGGGGGGTATTAGCAGTATTTGAGGAAAAACTTAAAAATAACGAGCCCTTGGTCATCTTTGGCGATGGGCTTCAAACCAGAGATTTTGTGCCCGTGCACACTATAGTTCAAGCGACGCTTAAAGCCGGAACCTTGCCCGAGTCTTTAGCTAATGGCCAGCCCTTTAATGTCGGCACCGGCGCCAGCGTGACCCTGATGAGCAAGCTCCAGGAACTTTTGAAAAGCTACGAACATTATACGCAGCCCATCACCCATATGGCCGCCCGCCCGGGGGATATCAGACATTCAGCATGCGATTGCTCAAAATTACAAAAAGCGGTATTCTAGAGAGAGTAAAAAAATATGTTTATATAAAATAATAAAAAATAAAATATACCTATGGCTCAAAAAGATTTTTACGAAGTATTAGGCGTTCAACGCACCGCATCTCCAGAAGAGATCAAAGCTGCTTACCGCAAGCTTGCCCTTAAATATCACCCAGACCGTAACCCCGACAACAAAGAGGCTGAAGAGAGCTTTAAACAGGTTTCTCAGGCCTATGAAGTTCTTTCGGATGCTCAAAAGCGCAAGCAATATGATCAATTTGGTCATGCAGGCGCAGACATGGGTAACGGCCAAGGTTTTGGCGGCTTTGGAGGCTTTGGCCAAGGGGCTGATATCAATATGGAAAATATCTTTGATATGTTTGGAGATATTTTTGGTGGTGGCGCACAGCAGAAAAAACGTAAAAAATCTGGCCCTACGCCAAAACGTGGCCATGATCTTGCCAAAGAGGTAACCCTTTCTTTTGAAGAATCGTTCAAAGGGGTTAAAAAAGAGATAACCTATTACCATTTTGTAGTCTGCCCAACCTGTGACGGTAAAGCGGCTGAAAAGGGTACTTCTGCACATACCTGTAAAGAGTGTGACGGCACCGGCCAGACCACCTTTAGACAGGGCATGTTTGCCTATTCTCAACAGTGTCCACATTGCCATGGGCTCGGATACACTATCCCTTCACCCTGCAAAACCTGTAAAGGCCAATCCCGCATACAGAAATATGATAACGTCAGCGTTAATATTCCTGCCGGAATCTATGATGGCGCTGAATTGCGTGTTGCGGGCAAAGGTGACGCTGGTATATTCGGTGGCGAATATGGCGATTTATTCTTAA
>PLTG01000080.1 GCA_003165355.1 Candidatus Babelota bacterium
TCAGCGCCTTTTATCTTTTCGCTCAACGAAGCGCGTCAAATAATTGATGCGTCATCAGTAGAGCAGAATCTGCGCGAGTTCAAACCCATGCATGAGATAATGCAAGAAAGATTAGCTGAAGTTTCTCAGGCCTATAATGAAGTTATTAAAGGTACTAAGACGGTAGTGCAAGCCCAACAGGCATTGGAAACAGCGGTGGCTCAAGGCATGCCTCGTGCAGCCTTGCATGATGTTGTGGTCGCAACTGCAAGCAAAGTAAAGCGTGAGATAGAGCATGAGGTCGCGGAGTATCAGGAACGGTTATCACGGCCTAAGCGGTTGAATGCGGGTCTGTTATCATCGGCAACGACTATACATGGCGGCATTTATGATCTGCCTCAAGCCGAACGCGAAGCTCTTATACATCAATTTGGCGAAGAGCGCTGGTTGATACGCGCTATTGAACTGGCTTCCAAAAAATGTGCTTCGAATGGCAGGATGCATGCCTTTTGCTACGCGGCAAACTGGGATAGGCCAGATCTGATTGCAAAGTTTGATGCAATGACGAAAGCAGAACTAAATAATTGGAACAACGAGGTGCTTGATTTCTATCGACGTGAGCGTGCAAGCGGTGCGATATAATAAGGAAAAAATGGAAGATTTGTGTCTGTGCAAGTGTTCAATGAGTGAGCTTGAGGCATATGATCGTTACTGGGATGCCATACGTTCTTCAGTAAGTCAGCTCGATACTGCACGAGAAGATGGCATGGCGATAGGCAGAGAAAAGGGCAAGCTTGAAGAAAGACGCCTTATAGCTAGATCTTTAGACAGGTTTAACGATTCAAGAAATTGAAGCGCTTAAAAACGATAAACAATGATTATGAAAAATTTTGAAAGAATGAATTTGCTCATTTTAGGTTAAAATATTAAAATAAAAATGATTTTAAGTCTTTAATTTAAGGTTTTTATTTATGAAAAAAGTTTTAATTCTTCTTATAATAGCATCGAATCTGTTTTCCAAGGGAAGCAGGCTGGATCTGCTTAATGCTAAAGAATATCAGGAAAGAGCGTGGCGACAAGTTGATAGCGACAATGAAATGCGAAAAGTCACTGGTTTCGAGGCTTATCGGGCACTGGCGTACGGGACACATTTCGAACTTCTCTGTTTAATGCGCAATATCCAGTTGATTGTTGATAACTGCCATGCTATAAAACCTTACGAAATGGCAGCGACCCTTGCAAGCATCTATTGCGATAGTGAAGGAAAAGTTGTGGGATTAGAAACATTTTATAAAACTGGTAAAGACACTGATGCAGAAATGGTGAAAGCATTAGAGACATGGGATGCGACCAATAAAGATTGCGAATCATGCGATATGCTCAAGGCATTTTTGGATGAAAAAGTTAATCTTATCAAAAAAGCACGTCCCGTTGCCCATGAAGCGGCATCTCCTGTTGCCTATGCTTGATGCACTCAAAAATTATATCAACAAAAAAGCCATGACTTTTATGATCATGGCTTTCTAGATTTTCAGATATCTTAATCTTTTAATTGTTATTTCTATAATATTCTTGCCACTTTTCCATATTAGATACGCTTTCTCTTCCGATACGCGCAACTTCTTCTTGAGTCAATGGTAATACCCTTTGAGGCTTTTGACGTTCAGGCCAATAATTGGAATATTTTTTCTCCCCAGTTATTTTTTCTTGTCTTTGGCCCATAACTCTCCCAGCACTAGTTCTTATTCCTGTACTGCCGGCCATACGGCTTACTCCTTCAGGGCAACTACGCCGGATATTCTGAGGCTCGCAATTTCCCCAATGGTACCCTGGCGCCGGCTCAATGCCGCCTTCAGAGTTGTAGACAAGCTTACCTTCGCTACCTGGCAACCAATAACGTCTTTTTTCTTGAGAGGCTTTAGAAGCCTTTTCTTTTTTAGTATGTCTACTGCCCGCGAAGGTGACCTTTGGGGCAACATAGGCCTCTTCAGCCTCTTTTTGGGCGGTATAGTCTTCAAACATGGCTACCATAGGTACGGAGGCCAGAAAAAGTAATAAATAAAGCTGTTTCATCGTAATCTCTCTTATATTTTATAGTATTAGGTTTGTTTTCTATTATAATAGTATCAAATATAGGGGGCAAAAGTAAACAGAATTACTGGGTAGGGTACTTATTTCACGTGATTTGCTTGAGAAACCTGCTTGAATATATTTATAATTGAAATATGTAGATTTTTTAAAAATCGGGGAAAGTTTCATGAAACGATTAATGATTTTACTGAGTATTATTGTGACAATACATGCCGCCGAGCAATTTTCAGATGTGAGCTTACAAACTCAAGGGGTGCGCACGTCCACCCTGGATACAAATACTGCGCAAAGAGAGATTGATCTTAAAAAAGCATTGGTTGAATTTGATGTTTTAAGAATGAAAAACCCAGAATATAGTCCAATCAAAACATTACCTACAGAAGTTTTCTCGGAGAATGTAGCAAAATATTTGAGTCCCCAAGATATTGGACATTTTGCAAAAGCTAGCCAGCACACACGAGCCCTGGCCAAACCTGCTGTGAGGAAATTAGATCTGAGCAAAGTAACATCTATTGATGCAATAAATGCCGCATTAAAGCAGTATGCCGGACCTCAACTTGCTGAATTAAATTTAGATGCCACTTTGACGTGGGCATTGATATCAGACGATGATAAAACTAAATTAAATTTTAACTTGTTAGCAAAATGCACAGGATTAAAAAAATTGAACTTAAATAATTGGGATCTCGACCGATTGCCTGAAGCATTAGGCAAACTAACACATTTAACAGACTTATCACTTGCAAATAATGAGCTATCAGAGACAGTCTCTTGGCGTGTACTACCAAGAAGCTTAGTTAAATTAAATCTAAACATGAATGGTCTTGTAAGGCTTCCTGACCGTTTAAAATGGTTAAATCGCCTAGAAGTATTAGAACTCAATGGGAATGATTTTGGGCGTGGAAATTTGAGTGAAATAGGTCAATTATCCCAATTAAAAAGTTTATCTATCGCTTCAAGCGGATTAGAATATATGCCAGAGTGGATTGTAAAATTACAAAATTTAGAGTACCTACATTTGAATCTTGATCCGTGTCTGCACACAAATTATGCTCTGTTGAATGAATTGCCCAATTTTAAAGTATGGAGTCTTTAAGGCTTTTATCAACGAAAACATAACTGGTTTGAACGGCCAGAACGTATTTCTAAACAAATAAAAGTTATTCCATTTGATGAGTGATGCATGGTATTGATTTTTTTAAGGGGCTCGTGATTTTGTTTAAAATTTTCGTAGGATCTTTATACTTTGTTGTAGTATTACTATAAAAAAGGAGAACTATGAAACTATTTTATTTAATTGATTGAGGAAAAAGATGAATAAAATTCCTGAAATAAACCAGCCAGCCCCAGATATTGATAGTGCATTGAAGAATAAAATTATTAATGTCACAACAGCTTTATTTCCCGAGGCGGATATATATATTTATGGTTCTCGAGCACGCGGTACTCATAAGCCCACTTCGGATATAGATATTGCACTTGATGCTAATGTGCCATTAGACCGCTATGCTATCAATGAACTTAAAGAGGTCTTGCTCGCGCTTCGTCAGCCGTATTATGTTGATATAGTTGATTTAAATAATA
>PLTG01000013.1 GCA_003165355.1 Candidatus Babelota bacterium
AGCTTTCTGCGAGAGCCCAGTAGGCGTCGAATCCATGCGGCCTTGTATTCGCCAAAGACACTTTGATGTATTCATGAATTTGAAATAAAAAGAGGTGTCATTCCGGACTTGATCCGGAATCCACCTACTGTTATAAAAAACTCAGGCCTGGAATAATAACCGCTCATACTGAGCGTAGTCGAAGTATTAAGCGGTTATTCAATCCGTGCCGTCACATCAATAAAGCCTTTTTAATCCGTTTTCTCTATATTCTTCTATTAAATAGGGGAGCTCTTCTTCTATGTAATTATCCAGTTTATCATGAAACTTTTGTACTTCTTTTGAAAATTTATGAAGTCCCGCAGAATCACTGGTCTTCCCACCTAAGTAAGAAGTTAAACTATTAATCATAAAATCTAGATGAGTTTTCGAATCTGAAGTTCTTTTTTTATATAAAAAATCTTTTATTTCTCTACATGTTTTTAATGTTTTCAATAAAGACCCATTAGGCGTTAAAAACATTATTCTTCTGCAATTCCTTACTATTCTGTATCCAACCATTCTGAATTGATGGCCTCTTTGAGCAAATGACATAGTATTTAATCCATCCCCATCTTTATCAGAAATAGCGGGACATCTATGCTCAAGTGGCGGACAAAAAGCTCCATTAAAAACAAAGGCCTGTTGTAAAATATTTAAGTCCTCTAATATTTCTAGCAATATGGGAAGATTATCTTTCGTATCCTGATACTTATTTTGTATTTTCAAATGCTTCAAAGTCCCATGAGCAGTAAATCTTGCAGCACCTATGGCACCAATAAACGTAACTACACAAATTATTATTTCAGACGCCATAATATTCCCCAAAATTAATTTAAAACATTTGCATAATCAAAACCACTTAATACGATCTCATTAATCGCTCTTCCAGACTTCAAAGCCTCAATAAATATAAATTTTCCTTTTTCTTCTACTTCCCCTCTTATATCAAACCCAAGCCGATGCAGAAGCTCCTTAAAAAGGTTTATATCTTTTATTCTAGAGGCTGACTCCGCTATCCATAAATACCCATCTAATCTGAGGCACCTGTGCGCCTCCCTTAAATAATCAATAAAATTTATTCCCATTAAAGAAAGTGAAAAAATAGCCGCATCAAGAGAAGAATTTGCCAATGGCACTTGCGAAATATCACAAGCAATTACATTATTATTTATGGCAACATGATCAAATGAATGCACTTTGTTTTTAAGCTCTCGCGCTAAAAAAGCCTCTCCGCAACCAAAATCACCAACTATTAGATTAGGCCTGGCCTGACACCACTTTATTGCTTCTTGATAAGGAATAATTTCCCAATCTCTTCTAGCATCAGCGTAAGCTGCGTGATAACTATGCCATTCCTGGGGATTATCTCTAAACCTACGGTGCGTAGCTTCGCTTGTCTCTTTATTTATCTGTTGATTCATTCTGGTAATATCGCCAATTTTTCTTAACGATAATGGCTGAGTCTCACCTGACAGTTGTAATTGAATTTCCGGGCGATCTGGCTCCTCATATATCGCCCCCTTATCAAGCCGCTCAAACCATTGCATTGCATCTTTCCGTGCTTGCGCCGGACTCCTTAATTGTCCGGTTGGAATTCTGCCATCAACAGCAGCATCCGCAATGCTCCCCTTGAATTGGATACGCTTCCAGCGCGATTCACACCAAGACCAACGCTTTCCATTAATGTCTGCAAACGTTAGAGGAATTATCACATCAACATATTCTTTTCTTTGGCCTGGTCTATAAATTCTACCGATAAGCTGTTTAAAATCTGCATCTGTCCAGGGCAAGCAATTAATAATCAATCTATTACAAATTTTTTGCAATCCATCAACTCCAGTCCCAATACAACTAGTTGCAATCAAAATATCTATATCCCCCTCGACGAACTGCGTTAATCCATCTTTTATATCGCCATTAAAAAATTCCACCTTCCATCCCTGCTGAGCAATTGCTTCATATAATAGAGATTCTATTCCGTCGCGGTAGTGAGTATAAACAATAGTCTTTTGCCGGAGCTGATCAAGTATAAAGGGTAATTTTGCTTTAGTGAGAATAGCCTCTAATTCAATTGGAGTTTTATGACTTCTTATTTCAGGAATCAGATGACTACAATCTATGTTTTCAATTTTCTGATTAAATTGCATGGAGTAATTTGGAATGTAACGAATACCATGAGTTACAAATTTTTTATAAAGTGCCATACAGTTTTGAACCGAAAGCTTTGTATCTAAATCATCGCAACAGACGCCCGTTATAAGCCCTAAGAGAGTTTTCCCCTCATATAATTCATTAATTACAGGGGTCGCCGACATTCCCAAAACAGATAGATTTGAATTTTTATTTGAAGCTTCGGCTAAAAGAGCGCTTAATAATGTCTTTCTTTTAGACGCATTATTTGGCTTACGTTGTTTTGAGTGATGAATTTCATCAATAACAATCAAATCTATCCCGCAACTCTGAATAAGCGATTTAAGTTTTGTGCCAGAAGCGGGTTGCTGGAAAAAATCATAGTTAAGGATAAGATATTTATAGACATCATCTTTATCGGATAAAAGTAATATTGATTCCTTTGTGTAAATAACACTATCCGGATATGAGCCCTTAATTTGATATTTCCATGTATCAATAACATTATTAGGGCAACAAATAACGGTTAATTTTGAAACTATAACTCTACTTGTTAAAATTGCCGACAATGTTTTGCCCGCACCAGTTCCCGACCAATTCCCAAAACGCTTTCTTGTTTTTATCTCATACGCAACATAACGTTGCATAAGACCTAATTCTTCTTCGCGCGGTAAATTGCCTGGCGGATTAGGATTATAGCCCTCGGGAATTTTAAGTTCTTTAGCTCCTAGATACCCATCAAGAAATAATCGCTTAACTTCTTTTGGATATTCACCATCACTATTGTACTGCTCATGCTGTATTTGGGCTTGTCCCTCATCATGAAAAGCATGCCTCCAAATCTTTGCTACTGCCGATTTAATTAAAAATTCTACTGTGGCCGAATCCGCACTGGCCATAATTTTATTATCAAGGGAAGCAAGAACGTCTTTTGTTTCGGTAATAGGGAGATCCTTGTCTTCTATTAAAAAATCAGATTCTCCAATCGCTTGCAGTTCGCCATCCTCAATCGGTAACTCTCTTTGAGCTTCTACAAATTCAGCAAATTTTATTGGATCATCCGCAATGGTTTCAAGCTCTTCTTTGGGGAATTTGCCAGAAACAAAATTTTTAATAAAGGATCGACCTTTACCTTGTGAATCTAAAACACCATTTTGTCGCGATATGGTATATAACTCAGCTTGATCAAATGTATTTAGGTATGGAAGTAAAGAAATTATGAATAAGCGAATCCGCTCAATCGACCATCCATTAGCACAAAAGGGGCATCCTTGATTGCCGGCTGTCCTATTCCACGGGCTCGACAGCCATTCATGAGTAGAATCTTTTAAGCAATGCCACCATACTTTTTTGTTGCTTCCAGCGGTAACATCTGAAGGCAACAAATTAACATTTTTAATAAAATGCCACTCAGCTACTATTTCGGGATAAGTCTGGGACAAGCTGGTAGAATTTGAAACTTTATTTCCGCTACAAATGGGGCAACGAGTGCCACCAGCTCTATGGGCAATGCTAGCTAACCAGGAATGCCCATTATTTACTGTGCAAATCCATGATACTTTGTCATTAGAAAATGGGGCATAATCATAAGGGCTTCCGTTATTTTTATTATAATCCCATTCATCTACTAAATGTTTGTATAAATCCCCTAATGATCTACCTTTCCCAATTTTTCCACGCCTATTAGCACAATATGGGCATCCATTACCCTTATTTCGATTATCAACAGTAGATGGCCATTCGTGTTCAGAATCAATAGAGCAAATCCAGAAAACAACCTCGCTGGAAGAAGAAAAAATATTGGATGGATCTAGTGGCGCATTTTTTGTCGGGTGAAATTCTTTTGCCAAATCAGGTCGCATTATAGCCAAAGAACGTTCTTTCGAAATCTTTCTACCATAACAAAAAGGACATTTGCTCTCTGAGAGTGTACGGTGAGAAATTCTAGCGACATACTCATGACCTTTTTCGCATAACCATACGATATCTCTTCTAGAACCATATGTAAAATCCTGAGGCTTAAAATCATCATTCTTGGTTGGATGCCATTGCTTGGATATTTCGGGGTGCGTCTCAGAAAGTGGTGCTTTTTTCATTTTTTGTTTGGTCATTGTTGCCGATCTACTATTTTATTCTGTTCTAAAATCCATTTTGCATACAGGACATCCTCTTCCAATAACTCTGTCTCTAACAGAAGACTCCCATTCGTGATTTTTAGTACATTGCCACCACACTTTCTTAGTACTTCCTGCCATTACATCACGAGGATTCAAATCCTGATTTTTATCAAAATTCCAATCTTTGATTAACTCAGAATGTGTATTCAATAAAGAATTAGAAACGACGACTTTTTTCCCAGAACAGATCGGACAGCCTGCACCGCTCGCTCTTTTTATAACACTCGATATCCATTCATGATCTTCACCATTAGGGCAGAACCACCATACCTTTGCATGACTACCTGATGCGACATCCTGAGGCAGTAAAGTACCATTTTTTGTTGGATGCCATTGCTCTGCTAATTCAGGATTTCTATGCGCTAAAGCAATTAACGGCAATATACCAATGCGATTAACATTCGCCTTAAATTCGATTTTTAATCCTAAAGCACGAATAATTTCTATAAAAGTGCTTAAATGCGGATTGCCATTATGAGATAATATTTTATAAAGACTTTCTCTACCCAAGCCTGTTGCATTTGACAAATCAGCAATTCCTCCTTGCTCCAAGCAAACTCTTTGAAGTCTAAATAATAGATCACCTAGTTGCAACTGTCCCGCAATTAGACTTTCAAGTATCCAATTTAGATCCTGCACCGCTATATCAACATTTTTTAATTTTTCTATCATATTTTCCAAACTTTTATCTCGCATTATATGCCCAAACAGGCAAGTTACACAATCTACAGGATACACGTTTTTCAAAAAAAGTTAATAAATCTTCGAAATAATTAATTCAAAATGGAGCGCAATATTAACACCATGATCTCGAAACCTGTCGAACAGGATTAGGATGCGCGAGGCAACGTTTATATAGAGCCTGATCCGAGTAACTAACACGGCAGAATGAACAGGCTTGTTGTGAATTACTTTATAATGTGGATTCTGAAACAAGTTCAGAATGACACACTGACGTATATCATGTTTATTTTTAAATTATTGAGCCGCATGGATTCGACGCCGCTACGCTTTGCTCACCACGAGCGGCCAAATATGGAACATGTCGGCTCATCGAGCGTGGTTACTGCCGTTGCCCTTGAATATCTTAAAAAATATAGCAAACTTCTTGAAGCACAGCTTTCTGCGAGAGCCCAGTAGGC
>PLTG01000053.1 GCA_003165355.1 Candidatus Babelota bacterium
TATAAATTACAAGAGCTCCCAGAAGAAATTGTTGTCGATCGCATAGAAACAAGTCGCTTAAAATATGCTTTGCAAATAGCAGAACAAGATATGAAGCCATTTGTAGAGCAGTTCAAACTTGATACTCTTAAAGAAATAGTATTAGTACCAAAAAATCGCTGGGATTTAATAGTAAATACAGGTTCAAATTCGCCGAGGAAAATTGCAAAAACGATTTCTGAATATTTATCAAAGCGGGATCAATGAAGAATTTCAAAAGCTATCTTGCACTGATTTCTGCTTGCTATATCTTTGTGGGAATTTACTTTTTAAACCAGACCCCAACAATACATTATCCAGTTCAGGAAATTACATCTTTTGAGCAGCCCGTAGATCAACTTAACCGGTGTGGCGAACATACGTTAGTTTTGCTTGATGTTGATGATGTTCTTATTATTTCACCAGATTATATTGCTCGGGGGCATTTACCATGGTGGTTACGGATACGATTGTTATGGGCTTTCCCAGAACTTTTAAAAGAATCTGTAGCCGAATTGGCCTATAGCCTAGGGTGGCAGCAAGCGCCACGTGTTCTTATTGAACCGCAGGTCGTACGTATTATTAATGATCTCAAGCAGCAAGGATGTATTGTTTTAGGACTAACATCGATGGAATCTGGAAGTTATGGTGTTATTCCAAGTATGTCACTGTGGCGCGCAAATATGCTAAAAGATATGGGAATTGTTTTTAGCCAACAATATCCAAATCAAGTTTATACAAAATTACCAGCATATCGGGATAATTATCCCGTATTATTTGAGGGCATTTTATGCTGTAACCAACAGCCCAAAGGCGCAGTGTTAGCAGCATTTTTTGATGCAAATAATATGCGTCCTGAAAACATTATATTTTTTGATGACAGCATGAGTAATTTGCAATCAGTTGGTAAAACATGTGCAGAGCGTAACATTCCATGCACATTATTCCAATACCTTGGCGGCGAAAGATTCTCAAATACACTTGATACAGCATATATTATTAAGCAAATTGGAATACTCATTAATGAACACAAATGGACAAGTGATCAAGAGATAGTAACCGCTTTTTAACATACTGGGAGAGCGATATTAAGCAACTTAAAAATAATTTTAATACTTTGAAAATTAATGGTAGGTATGATATCATGGTTCCTGAACATATCAACTAAGTGACGCCATACTTCGCCAAGGCTTCGTATGGCACGGCCAGCTTTTATGAAAAATTAATAATAATGGCTTGATGAGCGAAGTATGTCCTCCGTAGCTTCATGCGAAGGACGGACCGGCACGCCTCACAATAGATTCAACAATATTAAGCTTTTTCTAAAAAATTCTCATGTACTACGTCTATCTCATAAAATCAATTTCACATCCTGATCGCACCTACATTGGCAATACAGTCAATCTAAAACAAAGACTTGAAACCCATAATTCTGGTGGATCAGAACACACCATGCCTTATCGTCCATGGGAATTAATCATGTTTATGGGATTCAAAGATAAGCTCAAAGCAACGTCTTTTGAAAAATATTTAAAATCCGGTTCGGGTAATGCATTTGCAAAAAAACGTTTTTGGTAAATTATGAAAGTTATATCTACTATGATCAAAAAATTTTTTATATCTTATTGCTTACTAACTTTCTTGGTATGTACACTTCAGGCAAGCGGCACCCATGGTGCTATTTCTTATTTGCGCGCGGTTATTACTGCACCTACAAGCACATCTGAGGATGTTGCTGATGCTCGTTTACAGCTTGCAACGTTGTGCACCCAGCCCAATGATTACTGGAGCGGCATTCCTAAAGAAATCATAACCGCTTGTTATGAAGATGTTTTATCGGCACCGGATATCTCCGCCGAGATTCATCGCATATGCAAATACCGCTATGCTGTGCTATGCTCCGGCTTTGAAACAGGCCTCTTTCAAGTAGCGCAGGCACTCAATGCGCCAGAGGCTTTAGCGTTATTTAAGAGTATTATATTAGAATCGCCAACTAAGGATGCGATTTATTTGAATTCAAAATTATACATAGCCCTGCTGTATTCGGGGTTTCATACGCCAGCATTAAGAGATAAAAAGGCCGCTATTGCATTATGTCAGGAGTTGCTTAAAGACTCACTCGATACCGCAACGCGATCGTTAATTTCCGTGGTCCTTGCAGAAACTCTTTTAGATGGGAACTTTGGCCAATTTATTTTTACTAAAAAACAACTCAAACTCGCTGATGAGCATGTCATAAATTTGTATGAACAATGTGATGATTCTCTTGAACAGCAATTTATTGAAGCGCAGATTAAATTGGTTCAAATCAATTTTTGGGGAAATAAAAAGGTACGTAATGTGGAGAAAGGCATAGCATTATGCCAACATTTAATTAATGAGTATGCAAGTGAAAGACCTGGTGTTGCGCTCATAGCAGAAACACTCTTGAATGATTTTAAACAAGGTCGTAAAGAACCAACTTCTTGGGAAGATTTAACACAAAAGGCTAAAGAACATGGTATGTAAGAGAATTTTATTAACACTATTTTTTCTGCTGACGACTTCAAATACGCAGGCATATGGTTTATCAAAAGAAAAAGAATATTGTCTTTCAATAATCAATGATGAGACTGTCACGCACGAACAAAAAATTGAAGCTAAAATAAACCTCGCTCGTTTGCATTGTTCCACGGAAACTTTTGGCTTATGTAAATGTTTAAAAGATGCCGCTACTCTCTATGAAGAACTTTTGGGTGGTCAATTAAGCATAGATCAAAGGCATGATGTTCGGCTTGAGCTCGCGCACATCTTATGCGGGATTACCACTGATAGTTATGATTGGGGTTTGCCAAGCCTAGATTATTTACGAGCTATAGCATTATACCAAGAGAGCATAAGCGATGAGTCGATAACTTTGGCCAAAAGATGTACAGCAAAATTTTATTTAGCTGCCCTCTATGGAGGATTTATGGGTACATTACCGGTGCGCAATAGTCGCAAGGCGCAGGCATTATTTACTGAACTCTATCAAGAGACGGCAATGAAAAAACATGATGCAGCACTTTATAACACCATTGTGCGATGCTTGGGGATAGTGCATCAGAGTCTTTATGAAAAAAATAAGCAGGGTACTGAAAATCAGCCAGCGAGTGATCATCTTGAACAAGCTATAGCCTTATATAAAGAGGCGTTGGAATTTAACAATATTTCTACGAGAGAAAAACATTACACCCAGGTCAGCTTAGCCCAACTTTATATTCGCTACGCCACTGAGCATGCGCCACAGGGAGTAATGATACTCAGAGAGTTGCAGAAACTACAAGATACGCTTTCAAAAGACTTACAAGATACTATACTGGCGTTGTTAGATGAGGCCAAGGATGTTGTTGTGCCCGAGGAAGTGGCTACTACGCCTCAAGCTCAAGAGCCTGTAGTAGAAGAAAAAGCCGCTCCTGCGATACCAGTGCCGGCTGTCATCTCAACGCAAAACTCTTCATCAGATGATGATTCTGTTCTTATAGCCTTTTTATTCGGTGCAGGCATGGGAAGCTTACTGATATATCTTAAAAGTTAATTGCAGAAAATGTGCATTGACGCAATGCCAACATGCGGAACCGGAATAAAACATCGATATTCCTTTGACTGTGTTTCACCCGTAGACAAAAGGGCTTATCAAAAAATTAAACTATTATCATCAGCACTATCTTGATCGAAGAAAATAAACAGACTTTCCTATTACCCAAGAACCAGCAGTCTCATACTGGGTCTTCTCCTGGGAATAATAAGTATAACTCAATGGACTTATATCGCCCTCTATGCTCCCACACTTTATTCCAAAATCACTGGCGCGGTTATGATTCTCTTCATGCTCATAGGATTTGCATACTGCCTTATTCGCTATAAAAAAC
>PLTG01000001.1 GCA_003165355.1 Candidatus Babelota bacterium
TAGCTTTTGGTGATGATAAAGCAAATGCGTATTAATATGATCGTGAACGCCTAATAATATGATGGTGAACAGTGTAATTACCATTTCCTTTGACGGCGGCGTAATTTTTACAGAGTGTTCACGATCAATCAAGTAGTTTATTTTTCCGCATTGATTCACCATTCATTTCTATCCGATGCGTTTTTTCTAAAAGTCGATCCAAGATAGCGTCGGCCGTTGTCGGTTCACCAATATAATCATGCCAATGCTTAACTGGAAGCTGGCTGGTTATTAATGTTGACTTGAGTTGATGCCTGTCTTCGATAATATTAAAAAGATCCCTGCGCTGCTCTGGATTTAAAGCAGGCTCTAAAGCAAAGTCATCAAAGATCAGAAGATCTGCTTTTAAAATCTGGCCAAGCAGCTTCCCATAACTGCCATCGGCGTGCGCGATGGTCAATTCTTCTAAAAAGCGTGGCAGGCGAATATATTTAACGCTTAATCCTTGGCGGCATGCCTGATGACCAACCACGCAAGCTAAATAACTTTTTCCACATCCGGTAGGCCCTGTAATAATTAAATTATGATGTTGCCGAATAAAATCGCATGTCATTAAAGAATTAAAATGACTCTTGTTTAAATTGCGTGGATACTGATAATCCATATTTTCAATGCAAGCTTGCTGCCGCAACTTAGCACTTCGTAAAAGATTTTGAATGCGACGATTGCCTCGAGCTAAAATCTCTCGATCAACCAACATAGCGAACCGTTCTTCAAACGATAAATTTTGGATTGGTGGTTGCTCTATTTGTTCAGTATAAGCTTGCGTCATTCCTGTTAACTTTAAATAACGTAATTGTGAGAGCGTATTTTCTTGTGACATTTTATATTTTCCTTGGTTAGTGATAATGTTTTTTGCCGCGTAAATTTTCATGCTGCAAAGGCAGCTTAGATATTGTTATTTTTTCATTAGCAATTGGATGCTCCTCTAAATTATGAGATAAAATTGAATCGACACTACGCCTTGTTCTTGCGCCGAGTTCCCATGCTCGCTCACAGGCTTTTTCTAAGCGGGGGCTACCATAGCGTTTAGATAAATTCAGTAAGCCCAAACAAGATCGATAACCCTGCTCTGGATGAGGCTTGCATTCTAAAAGGTGTTTAACTAATCGTGTTGTAGCTGTGCCAACTTGAGAACTCCAATTTAAAAAACGTCCTGGTGTCCACTCCATATGCTTACGGTGGGCTTTAGGCATATGATCTGCTAACGTGGTGTGAGAACCTTTTCGATAACTGCGAACATGCACCGCAATTTGTTTTCCTTGACACCAACACTCTATAATTTCAGGACTAAATCGTAACTCGATTTCTTTGCCTATCCATTGATAAGGAACGCTGTAATAGTGTTGCTCGAGCTCAATATGATAATCAATGTGAACCCGCGCTTTTTTGTATTGCATGAATTGATATGGATGCGTTGGCAATGGGCGCAATGCTGGTTGATCAATTTCTTTAAATACGCTGAATCGCGAGCCAGGCATTTTTTTAAATGCTCGGTTATTTAAATCTTTAATCAGTTCAGCAATAGCGTGATTTAATTGTGTCAATCCCGCAAAGGTATCGTTTCTTAAGCGAGCCATAATCCATCGCTCAACAATCAAAACAGCGTTCTCAGCTTTTGCTTTATCTTTTGGTTTGTAAGGTCTGGCTGGTAAAACTGCTGTGCCATAATGATCAATAAATTCTGCGTACGTGGGATTAACATCCGGTTCATAGCGACAAGCTTTGCTTATTCCTGAGCGTAAATTATCAGGAACAATTAACGCGGGTACTCCTCCAAAAAATTCTAGCATGCGTCGATGAGACGCAATCCAATCAGGAAGTTGTTGTGTCCATGTTGCTTCAGCATACGTGTAATTAGATGCACCCAAGACACCTACAAAAATTTGGGCTTTGCGTATTTCACCTGTGTCTGGATCGATAATTTCAAGCGTAGGCCCAGCATAATCCACAAAAACTTTATCACCCGCTTTGTGCGTTTGGCGCATACTTTGGGGCTGTGTTTTTTTCCACTGGCGATAGAGCAAACAAAAATGATTGTAGCTAATTGCAGTGAAATTTTTTAATTTATGTTCCTCCCATAACAGTTGCAAGGTAACGCTTTTACGACGTAGCTCTTGATGAATGAAGGTGAAATCTATCGTGCTAGCGAGTGTCGAGACGCCTGCCGGTTCACAAGCTTGAAGGCGCTTAAGTAGCTCAGTATCATCTTGGCATTCGTCAGGCAGCGGCCAGCCTAGCCCGGCTGAAATAGCGCGAGCTAGATATTTATTGACCGCACCGATTGAGAGCTTAAGGCTTCTCGAGATCTGTCGTTGGCTGAGCTTTGACTCATAATGTAAGCGTAGAATGGTTCTAATTTTGCGCACTGAAACTCCTAATGTTGGCATTGTTATTCCCTTTGGTTACCAAAGGGATATTTTAAACGATGCCTTCAAAGGAGCAGAATTTGGAATAATATGATCGTGAACACCCAATAATATCAATCAGCAAAAAGTGTTCACGATCAATGTTATTAGGTGTTCACGATGGATATTATTGACCGTTCACGATCAATATTATTGGGTGTTCATGATGGGTGTTATTACGCAGCAAAAACTTGCGCTGGGGATTCAGCCGAAAACTTAGCTATTGTTAGGCGAATTGGATACAACGTTGTAAAACAAGATCCTAAAAAAAGAAGTATACGAGGAAAACGACTAGATGCGGGCTGGGATAATGCTTACCTTATGACACTTTTATCAAAAGTGTTCGAATTTTAATGCGTGAGCCCTA
>PLTG01000066.1 GCA_003165355.1 Candidatus Babelota bacterium
GTTTCGCCTGATGGCTTGGGTGCGCAGAACACCTTTTGTGGTGGTGGCCGCTATGATACCCTTGCGACACAGCTTGGCGCGCCTAAAGATTACCCGTCTATCGGCGCTGCGTTTGGCATGGAGCGGCTACAGTTGATGCTTGAGGCTCAAAATGGGCTTATCGCGTATGATGCCCAGCCGACGCTCTCTGTCGTAATCCCGCTTGGGGTTGAGCAGCAGCCGTTGGGACTGCAAATTGTGCAGATGTTGCATGCAAGTCATATCTGTGCCGATATTATTTTGGATAAGGCATCGGTTAAAAGTATGTTTAAGGCGGCTGACAAAATGGGTGCGCAGTGGGCTATTTTGATCGGGTCTGACGAGCAGGCTTCTGGTATGGTGACTATTAAAAATATGGTCACGGGACTCGAAAACAAAGTTGCTCAAAGCGCTCTTGTTGAACATCTATCATAATTTTTGTTTGGATGAATTGCGGTAATCCGAGCGTCATAACATATAAGTGTCATCCCAGACTCGNNTGCGGGCCACGCATGAAGGACCAGGTTGCGGCCGGCCCTTCAATCCCACCGCTCACTGCGTGAGGCTGAAAATAGTGCGCCACAGCGCACCAAATCTAAATTTGTCGACATGTCTGGTGCGTAAACGCACTATTTTGCTACGCTCGACCAGTCCCGCGCCCGGCGAAGCCTTGTGCGAAGCCTGGGTCGGCATGAGATTTTCCTCGACTTTTTATTTCATAGAAATATTTGATGCTGTAAATGCATCATGAACTTATAAGTTTTTTCTTTAATAATGCGTGTGGGTATTGAATAGAATTATAAATCATATAGTATACTAATGCGTCAAAAGTTCTTGAGCATCGAAAGAAATTATATGAAAAAACTATTTTTGTTATCACTCTTGTTTGCGAGCTTGCATATGGAGGCGTACGACGGCCGCGATATGGCCATCGCCTGCAGTATGGTCGGCACGGCAAGTTTCGCTGCTGGCGCTTTTAGCATGTGGGGATATTGGTACATGCGGAATCAGCAATCGCAAGAAGACATTGATAAGTTAGTAAGACGCAAAGACAGATTGCTCCAGAAACAAGACGAGCTGTCGCAAGAAAAAAGAGCCTTGGGTAGAGAAAAGAGTCAACTGAGAAAAATACTTGAAAATCAGTTTGGCTGGAAAAGCGAAGCAACGTCATCATAACTTGCTTTGGTAGTTGATCTTCTTAAGCAAAAAGCCCTCTTTTGCCCTCATGCGACGCCAGTCAGCATCATCAATGTGGTCATAATTAAGTAAATGGCAAACGCCATGAACCAAAAGGCGCTTCATCCGCTGCTCGAACGTGACCTTAAGTTCTTGTGCATCTTTGGTCACATACTCAGCTGATATAATCAAATCGCCCAAATTTTTGTCTTCAGGCTCTTTTACCTTTATCCGTTTGCCCGCTATCAGTTCTGGGTGGTAAGGGAATGACAAGATATCAGTTGCTTTGTCTTTATCGCGATAATCACGGTTATACGCTCTGATGGTTGTGTTAGTGGTAATGAGCACCGAGATATCAAAATCTGGGTACTTGAGGGCATTCAGAAGTGACTGCAGGTCTGCAGTCATTTCCGGTATGTTTATCGCTATTTTACGTTGGCTGTTTTTTATATGAATCATACTGTTATTGTTAACGTTATGAATATTTCAGAGGATATGCCGCCGGGTGCTTAAGTGCTTCTACATCTATATCGATATCTAACGACGGCCAATGGAGATGATGTCCGTTAAAAAATTCTAAATTGTAGATCTGCTCAATGGTAGCTTTCAGGAACCAGGGAAAATCTGTGAAGGGCATGAAGAATTCCCGCTCGTCGGCAAGAACCCAAATACCGTCAGGAGAAATAGTAAGTCTCGGCTTTTTTAGCATAATTTTAAACTCCATTTCTTATTGTACCACAATCACTGCATTATACGTTTCGTCCGTTTTAATAAGTTCTTGCGTCAAAGCGTCAGTGGTGTAAACAAGTTTGCTGGAGCGCGCCACGCCTGCAAGAATTTTCTCTACCGGCTGCAATTGTTGCCGTATGGCATCAGAGCAGCTGATAGTTAATGTATCAATGTCAGTTTTAAGTGAAAGCGTTGCGTCAGTTTTGAGTTTACGAACTTGAGAGACTGCTTCAAGCAATATTTTTACACAGGCGACTGCGTCAGGAAAGTTATATTGCTGAGCATCTGAAGTGTACTGTGTCTGATGGAGTGACGCCAGCTTATATTCGGCGCGATACAGATCTTGGTAAATAGCATCAGTAATATAGGGTAAAAAGGGCGCATACCACTGAATCAATTCATAACCAACCTGGTGCAAAACGGCACGCGTTTCGTCTATCTGCTGCGCGCTGTAGTTATGCGGATTGAAAAATTGATCTTTCACCAGCTCAATATAACTGTCACACCAATCGTTCCAGAAAAAGCTTTCAACAACTTCAAGCGCCTTGTGAAAATGGTAATCTTCAAAAGCATCTTTATATGCCTGAAACGTTGCAGATGCCCTATGCAAAATCCATTTATTAAGGGTATCGTGCGGCTTGGTGATGGTTTGCTTTTGGCCATGCTCTTTGATAAAAAGGCAGGCGTTCCAGAGCTTAACAATAAGCCGTTGGCCAATTTTAAATTGGTTTTCAGAAAATGCAGTATCGGTGCCCAGCTGTGCGCCCGCAGTCCAGTACCTGATAACATCAGCCGGATATGCTTTAAGCAAATTGTCTGGCTCAAGAGGGCTGTTCCCCTGCGATTTAGAAATTTTTTGCTTTTCGGTGCTTAACACATGGCCAGAGATAACAATATCATGCCACGGAATCTGCTGATTATGCATCCACGATTTTACCATGGTATCAAACGCCCAGGTGCGGATAATATCATGCGCCTGTGGCCGCATGCTCATTGGCAGAAACTGTTTATCCTGAGCATACGCCGTTTCAAACATCTCTTTGCAGATCTGCGGCGTAAGGGACGAAGTGTTCCAGGTGTCCATAACATCCATGTCAGGCACAATATCGGTGCTTGAGCATGATGGGCATGGCTTTGTGTAAGCGGTCTCTTGTGGGTCGATAGGAAGTTGCGAATCGTCCGCTAATATAACGGTGTTACAGCTGTTGCAGTGCCAGCAAGGGAATGGAATACCAAAAAAGCGTTGGCGCGAAATGCACCAGTCCCAATTGATATGCTCTACCCAATTATCGTAACGCGATTTCATATAACTTGGGTGCCAGTTTACCTGGTTACCCATCTGAATAAATGTATCTTTATGCGATTTAATATCGATAAACCACTGCGGCAAGCTTAAAAACTCGATCTCATTTTTGCACCGCTCATGAATATTAACGTTGTGCATGATCTTTTTCTGTTCGATCACTAGGTTATGATCTGCAAGCTCCTGTAAAATCTTTTCACGCGCCGGTTTAACTTTCAAAGCGCCGATAATAGGCAAATGGGGCAAGAAGCGGCCATCTTTCTGTAAAATTTGAGTAAATGCTAAGTTATGTTTTTTAATCCATTCAACATCTGACGAATCGCCAAAAGCGCAACACATCACCAGCCCGGTGCCTTTATCTATTTTCACCGTCTCTTCTGCAAGTAGCGGCACCTGTATATCATAAAGGGGAACGGTAGCGTACGTGCCCTTTAAATGGGTGTAGCGAGGGTCTTGTGGATTGTATAAAACGGCAACGCATCCGGCTAAAAATTCTGGACGCGTTGTCGCGATAGGCAGCACTTCACCATTTTGGCCCTTGAAAGGGATGGTGGTCATAAAGGTCTCTTTTTCTGCATCATCAAGCTCTGCTTGCGCTACGGAAGTGTAACAGGTGGTACAATAGAGAGCAGGTTCCTGTTTGCGGTAAGCATATTTTTGTCGATACAGTGCCATGAACGAGCGCTGCGATATTGTGCGAGTGCGTGCATCTATGGTTGAATAGACATGGTTCCAATCAATAGAAAGGCCCATTGACTCAAAAAGTTCCTGAAATTTTTTTTCAACATCAACTGTTTCTTGCAGGCAAAGCTCTATAAAGGCAGAACGGCCCATGCTGAATGCCGTGACGCTCTTTTTCTTTTCAACAAAGCGCTCAGTCGGCAAGCCGTTGCCATCAAAGCCAAATGGATAAAAGACCGCATGTCCATTCATCCGTTTATAACGAGCGATAAGATCGGTATGCGTATAGGAAAAGATATGGCCGATATGCAGGGAGCCTGAGACTGTTGGCGGTGGGGTGTCTATGCTGAATAGTGGGCGAGCATCGAGCTCTTGCCTTGTTAGCTGATAGACCGCTTGGTCGTGCCACAATTTTTTAAGTCTTGGTTCCTGAATCTGATGGTCGTACTTTTTTTCCATAATTTTCTATAACACTTTTGTTGAAATTGAATTTTTTACGTAAACTATCATAAGTTTACACATAACTTTACTCTTATTAAAGATTTTTACGCTCTTAAGGATTCCATGATATACCACCTGCTTGTCAGCCTGCAGCCCTATTTCCGTTTTTTACGCGTAGTTGATTCCATAAGTTTCCGCGCTATGGCGGCCTTTTTAACCGCACTCACCCTCTCGTTTATGTTCGGGTCATGGTTCATCGAGCAATCTAAAAAATTTTTCCGCTCGTCCGTACGTCAGTATACCCCAGAAAATCATCAAGCGAAAAATAATACGCCGACCATGGGCGGCATTTTTATCATCAGTATCGTGCTTGCAACTATACTTTTATGGTGTAACTTATACGACCCGCACGTGCTTGTTATGATAACAACGCTCGTTCTTTTTGCTGCCATTGGCTTTTGGGACGACCTGAGTAAAATAGCGCATAAAAAGGGTATATCAGAGCTTCATAAGTGGGTTGCGCAATTAGCTGCCGGTTCAGTAGTATTAACGCTTTGGCACTCTTTATTAGCGCCCTCAACCACACTCTGTGTGCCTCTGTTTAAAGATTTCAACCCCGACCTGAGCATTTTTTATTTTGCTTGGGCCCTCTTTGTGCTGGTGGGTACCTGTAATGCGGTGAACTTAACCGACGGGCTAGATGGTCTTGCCGTGAGCGCGCTGGTGCCAAACTTTGCCACTTTCTCGATTATAGCCTATTGTGCAGGCCATGCTATTTTTGCACACTATCTGCACATTCCATTCATGGGGACATCCGAAGTTGCTATTATTGCGGTAATATTGATCGGCGCCTGCTTAGGGTTCTTGTGGTACAATACCTACCCGGCGCAGATATTCATGGGCGACGTGGGCGCGTTGTCGCTAGGGGCCGCACTGGGTATGATCGCACTGCTCACAAAACAGGAGCTTTTGTTAGTTATCTCAGGTGCCGTCTTTGTCGGGGAAACGCTTTCAGTTATTATCCAGGTTATCGGTTATAAGCTTTTTAATGTCCGTATTTTTAAGATCGCCCCGATTCATCACCATTACGAAAAGCTCGGTTGGCCGGAGATGAAGATCACCGTACGCGCCAGTATCATCACCATTATTTTATGCTTATGCGCGCTGATGTTGCTTAAAGTTCGTTAAAAAGTTGACGATGCCAAAAGCAATAAGAAGTAAAAAGGGCAGGATCGGCAATGCTTGGTAATGCATGAAGTTTTTTATTAAAAAGCCCAATAATAGTGAGCAGCTGAGTGTTGCGCCGATGCAGACCCACGTTAATTTTAAATTCTTTTTCAGTAGATAAGCAATAAGCCCCAAGACGCTCAGCGAAAACGTAGTAGTAAGCGCCAGCGTGTTAACTTGCTGCAACGCAACCTGATTACCTTGTGTGTACCACAGATACACTAATGCAATAGTCCCTTCAACGATAACGCAAAGATACGGCACGCCACCCTTGGTAAGTCGAGTAAAGAGCGTGGGATGGTATATAAGTCTTTTTTCTGCCAGCGTAAAGAGGTTCCATGCGTTGCTGAACATAACGCCATAGGCAGCACCGAGCGCCGAACAGGCAATAGCGACATGAATCAAAAGCGCGCCGTGAGTCGAAAAGAGAGACCCATCTGAAAAGAGTGTTTTGAACACTAAAGGAAACGTTTCTAAAAAAGTTCCTGCGATACGCAGCTGAGGGCCGACAAGCACATACAAAAGCGTTTGAAAGAGTACCGCAATCAACACACTCATCCCGTAAGAATATAAGATAGCCCGCGGGCCATCCTTTTCTGGGTTTTGGAGCGTATGAATCAATGAGCAGGTCGCTTCAAACCCGGTAAAGGCATAGAGTGCAAAGGGAATGGTGACAAAAAAATCGTTCCAATTGATCGCCTGGTTTATAATATAGGTAGGGGAAAAAAATATAATTCCTGAAATAATAACGAATAAAATCGGCACCATTTTTAATATAAAAAAGAGTATCTGGATCGATCTATTGATACGTAAATTGAGCATATTAAGCGCAATAAAGACCCCAATAACTAAACTATCAAGCATGATACTCGGGTAATCTTGTAACGGTATAAAAATAGTCTTGAGCAGTGAAACGAAGATATGTACGCCGAGTGCGCATGCGGCCATCTTGCCAACAAAATAGCTCCATTGGCTCATGAACCCGACAAAAGGGTGAAGCGGGGCCGCGTAATCATAAAATGAACCCCCCTTATGAATTTTAACCAGCTCTGCTAACGCTAAAATGAGGGGCAATAGGAGCGTTCCTACAAGCATGTACGTGAGCGCGCCCCAGGGGCCAGCGTGGCGTGCAAGAAGCACGGAATTAATAAAAATTCCGGTCCCTAAGATAATATTCAAATTGATAAAGATCGCAGAACGGAGTGATAATTTTGTTGAACTCATAATTATTTCTTATTCAGGTAAAAGCGTCATATATAAAGCTATAGAACCGGCAACTGCAGCGTTAAGACTTTCAGTATTTCCGGGCATAGCCAGGGTAATTTTCTGTTCGCATTCTTTAACCCATTCTGGGGGAATGCCATTTGCTTCGTTACCCACTACAAAAAGTCCGTCAGCATGCGCGGCAGTCGGTTGTTGGCCCTGTTTAGTTACCAGAGCAAGAAGAGGAATGTCTTTTTTTTGCTGTTTCAGTCCATGCCAAGAGAGCTCATGTACATTCACCTGGGCGATAGTACCTGCACTTGCTTGAATTACTTTTGGGCTCCAGGGGTCCACGCTTTCTACAAAAACGACCGTTTTTTTATTGAGTGCGGCCGCAGAGCGGACAAGAGTTCCGGCATTACCCGGATCTTGTAAGCGTGCGCAGACGATTCCTGCTCCCAGCGGGGCAACTATCTTATTAATTTCAAAGATAGCAAGAACGCCGCTCGGTGTTGAGGCGGCACTTATTTCTGCCATCTGCGAATCGGTAATAACCGTATAATGGCATTTTTTTAAAAGGTCACTTGCATTACTGAGCGCCTTTTGGGTGATATACAGGCGTTGCAATACATGCACTGAATGCAGAAAGGTGCTCACCGCACGTAGCCCTTCAACCAAGCATAGGCCAGTAGGCTTACGGCTCTTTGGTTGATGAAGATCACGGATTAATTTTTTTTCTTGTTTGTTCATACTCTTTAGTCTATCCGGATTTACAGCTTTTTGCCAAGATGGTACGCTCAAAAAAGCTATTTATTTAATAGAGGATACGACATTATGATAAAAAAAATATTCCTGAATGGCCTCAGCGTAGCATTAATGCTCATGCTCCCCGGCTGTAAAAAGCCTTACGAAACCTATAAGACCACCTATAAAACAGAAGGTGCGCAGCACTATGCTGACAAAGCGGTCGACCCGCTTGAAGCGACCAAGAAAAATATTAAGCATATGACGCTGCCGGAAGTTCGCGCCGCGCGTGTCTATTTTGAACAAAAAGATGAAGTTGAGCTTATTGAAAAGACGCTTACTCATATTATAAAATTGAGCGACAACTATCAGGAAAAGGCAGACTGCCTTTACGAGCTTGCCACCATTCAGCTTTCGTTAGGGCGCCTGGAGAAGGCCCGTGAACTTTTCGAGCAACTTTTGCGCGAGTACCCGGGAGCATCCTTTAAAAAAGAGGCCTGCTACCGTCAACTTGTCGCCCATTACTGGGACTGCAGCGACGCTTCGCACGACCAGGAGATGACAGAAAAAACATTGCAGCTGGTTCAAAGTTTTAACAAAGAATGGGATGCGGGTGAGTATGCCGAGAGTCTTCAAGAGATAGAAGACCATTGTTACAAAGTGTTATTTGACGCAGAGCTCCTGCGCATGGATTTTTATCTTACCAAATACCGCGTATTTCAGGACCAGGATTCGCTCCGTTCTGCACAGATGCGCTTAGCGTATATTCTGGAAAAATTGCTCGAGCCGCAAAAAAAATTAAGCTCGCAGGCGAAAGATGCGCTTATTGAAGAGTACCAGGCCATTAAAGAGCTTGATGTTGAAAAGAAACAAGAAAAGTACGATCTTTTGATGAAAGTGTTAACGGCATTGGAAAAAGATGAAAACTGAGATTCAGGGACGCGGATATAACGCAGAACAGCTGGTTGCCGATTATCTGCAACAGCAGGGGTACACGATACTTGCGCGAAATTATACCATTAAAAGTGGTGAGATCGATATTATAGCTCGTAAAGATGAAGTGGTAGCATTTGTTGAGGTTAAAATGCGTAGCACCCATTATTTTAATCTATCTTTAGTGGTCGATCGGTCAAAGCAGCGTAAAATTATTATCACCGCGCTCCATTATGCCACGCGAAACAGTTATACGCAGCATGTGCTACGTTTTGATGTCGCGCTCGTCGAGTCAAATCTTGAAAATGACACGTTGAATATAAATTATATCCCCAACGCATTCACGGCGCCGGAGAATATGGTATGAGCGACCTATTGCCTCGAGCGTTGACGGCAGGTGTGTTGACCGGGCTTGTCGGCTATCTTTTTATGGTGCTATCGAGTATCACCTTTGCAACTCTTTTATGCGCTCTTCTTGTCTATATACTTGTGGCTGAATGGCCCCGCTTTAATGCATGGTGGCTTACTCCGTTCTATCCTGTTGTTCCCTTTCTTGCGCTTGTCGATCTTTATTTGATGCGTCCTGATGCATGGGCGTGGCTTGTGGTGGTGGTTGCTGCGTATGACACGGGCGGGTATATTTTTGGTAAATTTTTTGGCACATTGCCTATTGCGCCTAAAATAAGTTCTGGAAAAACAGTGCAAGGCTTTCTTGGAGGGGTTCTTTTTGCGGGTTTTATAAGCACTTTGTTTGCCTGTTTTTTGCAAAAAAGCCTTTATTCTGGCACACTTATCACATATTGCATGGGATTATGCATAGGAATTATAGCTTTTTTTGGGGATCTTTTAGAATCCTATTTAAAGCGAAGAGCCGGACTTAAAGATTCTGGTTATATATTGCCTGGTCATGGCGGGGTACTTGACCGAATCGATGGTCTTTTGCTGGCTGCTTTGGTGATGGATATTTTTTTAACTTTTTTTAGGTGATGTATGAAAAATATACTTGTTCTTGCTCTTTTTTGTGGCGCGCCACTTATTGCATCTGAAGCTGATGAAACTTTTTTCGAAAAAACTGAACTTATTTTTCTTAATATAAAAGAGAAGATCAAGGATCACGATGCCCTTTGTGCGAGGCTTGAAAAAGAGGCAAGAGAAAGAGAAAAAGAATCCTTCTTTTATATCGGCGATGACAATGAGCAGGGCACTTATGGGCCGGCTCAGTATTATGAATCAGCCAGGCCAGTCGCGACACGAACTCAGTCATCCCCAGTCTCTTCTTTAAGAGGTGCTATAGCTGGTTTTTCAAGAAGGCCATCGTTGCCTGCCGAGTTTTCTAGAGATCCAGAATATGATGAACTCTTCGGTTTTGGCAGTCATGACTCTGAGTATGATACTTTAAGGCCGAGCAGATTAATGCCAGGTGATATCGTAATAACAGAAGATATAAAAGGAATAGCATCACAGGTAGAAGCCGTAAAAAAAGCAGCGGCTCAAACGGTGAATGAGCAGGCAGAGAGGCAGGCACTTTTAGCTGAATGGAAGGAAGGGATGGCAAAGAAAAAGCAAGCGCTTGCCACTAGAAAATTTCCGGTGAGCAGGCGAGCTGAGCACGAGAAGTCCGCGATAGTTAAACCTGAACCGGCAATAACCGCTGTTGTTATGAAAGTAGCGGGGCAACCTAAAAAGACAACTGTGGGATTTGGCATTTAATGATTAATGAAAGCATCTTTTTATCATCCATTGTCTTTATAGCCTGCAGCACCGTCTATTCTCTCCATTTAGCACCAGCTGCGCTCATGGCGCTCGTCTGCCTAGAGGTAGTGCTCATGAACCTGTTTGTAACAAAACAGATATTATTATTTGGGTTTAATGCAACAAGTACTGACGCTCTCGGGATAGGTGCTGTATTGGGCATAAATTTATTGCGAGAATATTGTGGCTCTTCAACAGCGCGGACAACGGTGATACTCAGTTTTTTTGCGGTAGCTTTTTATACTGTAATAGGGTACATGCAATTGGGCTTTGTTCCGTCGCCCTGGGATACTCAGCATCACCATTTTGTCGCGATTTTGCAACCGGTTCCCCGTATATTAGCTGCTTCGCTGGTAAGTTATATAACCATAGAATCGCTCGAATATTGGCTCTATGATAAATTATATAAGCGGCTTAAGGGCCGGTACTTTATTGCACGTAATTACAGCATAGTCTTATTTACGCAACTTTTGGACACGATATTTTTTACGTTTCTCGGGCTTTACGGCATCGTAGACAACCTAGGGGAAATTCTGGTAGTAAGTTATGGCATCAAAGTAATAACCATTTTATGTATGACGCCACTTATGGTTATCTGCAAAAAAGTTTTAGATTGGGCCGGTTATGCTACGTTTTGAGATTATCCATCAGTCGACCAAGTCACGTGCTCGCGTAGGAAGAATTCATACTGAGCATGGAGTTATTGAAACGCCTGGCTTTGTACCGGTTGCCACTAATGCGTCGTTAAAATCTCTTACCGCGCAGCAGATCGATGCTCTTGATATTGATCTCATGTTCTGTAATACCTACCATTTAATGCTTCACCCGGGTGAAAATGTAGTAGGTGCTGCAGGCGGGTTACATCAGTTTATGAAGCGCTCAAAACCGATTATTACCGATTCTGGCGGGTTTCAGGTCTTTAGCCTGGCCTATGGCGGCGTGCATCAAGAGCTTAAAAGTGCGGGTACAAAAAAGAATGAGGGCAGCGTTCAAAAAATTTCAGAAGAGGGCGTGATCTTCAGGTCATACCGTGATGGAAAATTACTGCTGCTAACGCCAGAAACTTCTGTGCAGGCACAAAAAGCTTTGGGCGCTGATATTATTATCCCGCTTGATGAATTGCCGCCGTTTCATATGGATGCATCAAAGTTAAAACAATCGCTCGAGCGTACCCACCGTTGGGAAAAACGTTCGCTTGAAGAGCACCTGAGAAATCCGCGCTACCAATCTATGTACGCTGTTATTCATGGCGGAATCGACCCTCAGCTGCGTGCTTACAGCTGCAATTATTTATCACAGTTGCCGTTTGATGGCTTTGCTATTGGCGGAAGCTTGGGGCAAAACCGTCAGGATATGATCGAGATGCTTACACTTTTAATGCCGCAATTGCCCTACGACAAACCAAACCATCTTTTAGGCATTGCTGATTTGCCTTCATTGCATGAGGCGATACCGCTGGGTATCGATACATTTGATAGTTCGCACCCGACCAAATGTGCGCGCCATGGACTTTTATATACCGCTGCAGGGAATATCACTATTGCTCAAGGCCGTTACAAGCAAGATTTTTCGCCCATTGATGCAACGTGCGATTGTTATGTATGCGCCAACCATTCGCGCGCGTATGTGCACCATCTATTTAAGGCACATGAGCTGACCGCGTACACATTAGCAACCATACATAATGTACGGTTCATGGTTAATTATATGAAAGCAAAGCGTCAATTAATTTTAGAGAATAAAATTTAAGAACATACTCTATTCTGGCGGGGGCCAGAACGAGAATGCATACCACTATAATCGATAGGGATTTTATGAATAAACATCTTTTTACACTCGGAATAAGCTTTTTAAGCACGCTCTGTGCACAGGAGATTTACGAGGCACAGGATCTTGTTGAAACTAAACAAATATTTGCTGAAACTGAATCGGATCTTTGTATGCTCCCCAACGAACGGATAGTCTCCAAGACACTTTTGGTGAAGGTGAATTCGAAAATGAAGCTGTTTGGAAAGGACGCATTGAAGCATCTTTATCTTAAGACAATAGTATATGGTTACCAGATCCCTAAAGCTTTAAGTCATGAATTATATGATAAAGGCTGGCTAGCGAGCAATGGGAACATTATTAGTCATGACGTAGCGGCTATTATTAACAGTGTCGTTGAACCTTGTTCGTATGAGATACGTGAAGTTACACCGATAAAGTCTATGATAGAGTTTTCAGCTATACCAGAAGAATTCTTTTATTGTAATATGCTTATACGCAATGAACATAATTCAGCACTCATTCCCCTTGTTGATTTTCAGGGGAAATAATGAAAGTTTTGATTTTGTTATTAGGCACTCTTTTTTTTATTGATAACATAAGCTCATTTCAAGTTGGCTTTCCGCCCCGTTATCAAGTGCCGATGTCTGTGCCTCTTGCTGTGCCAACGCCTGTGAGAAGCGTATCTGACGCCCACGCATCCGCCTGTACTATCACTTTAACAACTGGTCGACAAGTATCTTTGAAAAGCTTTACTCAGGCGATGGAGCTGTTATACCATGCACAACCTTTTGAAAGAGAGTGCCTATATAGCAGATTAGTGGAAGGCAGCGCGCCATGTTTCCCGCACAACGATTTTTACAAAGTGGTCATGGAAGCTATTAATGAAGATCGCGACATATGCCGCGTAATTAAAGCATCGCTGAGAAAGAAAAGAGATGTTTTTGTGCCTCGCGAAAATATTGGAACAAGTATAAGCGTCGGGGGAATTATTGGCAGCGTGCACGTGGTAGACCCTACCGGGAAATGGCGCGATTAAGAAAGCGCATAAAATACACTCTTTATTCTTGAAGCTCTGGCATCATAAAAAAAAGTACGTTAAGCTTAAGTACCAGTAAGTTTTTTTCTGTAGCATAGGCGGTTGTTATGATCAAAAAAAGTGTTGTTCAAATTCTTCTTGATAGAAATTTCATCGATAAACAGAAGGCTGATGCACTTGCCGCAGCGTGTGATGAAAAATCGAGCGCCTTTTTTAAATGCTCCAAAGAGTTTGGCATCGATGAACAACATTTGGCACAGGCTTTAGCAGAAAAATTTGAATGCCCCTATGTCTCAGAAATCACTGAGCAGATGACCGACCCTGAGGTAATATCTCAAATACCGCTTAAGTTTTTACGCGAGCAGGTGATCATGCCGATTCAATTAGAAGGGCATGCAGGCGTTACTCTGGTGAGTGCTAACCCTTTTAATTTTCAACCACTTGACGAGCTGAGCCTCTTATTAAAAATACCCTATGATGTAGCCGTTGCTCCGCAATCGGCCATCATTGATGCGATCAATAAATTTTACCCCTACGAAAGTAGTAAAGAGGTTATAGAAGGGCTTGAAGAAGAAAAAGAATTTTCTTCCGATTTAGACTTTGCCGCCATTAACGAAGAGGATATTCTCGGTATGGCCAGTGAGGCGCCTATTATCAAATTGGTGAATCATATTTTATACCAAGGGGTAAAGCAGGGCGCTTCAGATATTCACATAGAACCTTTTGAAAAAGAGTTACGTGTCCGTTACCGCATAGACGGAATCTTATACCCCGGCATTGTACCCCCGAAGCGAGCACAGGCCGCAATTATTTCCCGTATTAAAATTATGGGGAATATGAACATCGCCGAAAAGCGCCATCCACAGGGCGGCCGTATTCAGATTAAGATTGCCGACAAGGCTATCGATATTCGTGTTTCCGTGCTCCCAACCGTGTATGGTGAACGAGTGGTAATGCGACTTTTAGATAAAGCTAAAACATTTAAACAACTCGATGAATTGGGACTCAGCCAACGTGATTACCGGGTGCTTATACAATCTATTGAGCAACCAAATGGTATTATTCTGGTAACAGGACCTACCGGTTCTGGTAAAACTTCAACTTTGTACGCAATTTTGAATAAATTGAATAGCCCAGATGTGAATATTGTAACCGTTGAAGACCCGGTCGAATATCAGATGGTCGGTATCGGTCAAGTGCAGGTACAGGACAAGATCGGTTTAACCTTTGCAGCAGTATTGCGTGAGATTTTGCGTCAGGACCCCGATATTGTTATGATCGGTGAGACACGTGACCAAGAGACGGCACAGATAGCTATTCAAGCGTCGCTCACGGGCCATCTGGTTTTGACGACATTACATACCAATAGCGCTGCAGCAAGTATCACACGGCTTATTGATATGGGTATCGAACCATTTTTAATCGCCTCTTCGTTGGTTGCCATCATGGCGCAACGCTTAGTGCGAAAATTGTGCGAATCGTGCAAGCAGAAATATACGCCAACTCCTGAGGTACTCAAGCGTATCGGTATATCTGAAAAAGAGGCTCAAAGTATCACCTTTTATAAACCGGTCGGCTGTAAAGATTGTTTACAAAATGGATACAGTGGCCGAATTCCTCTTTTTGAAATCATGACCATGAGTAATGCTGTAGCGCGGCTTACCATTGAACGTGCTGACACGAAGCTTATCCAGCAGGCAGCTTTGCAAGATGGTATGACCCTTTTGATTCATGATGGTATTGAAAAGATCAAAAAGGGGATCACCACTATAGAAGAGGTTCTTTCCGTTGCTACCAATCAAGAGGGTCTCGAGTAATGCAGCAGGGGTTCATGCTTTTTGAATTAATGGTTGCGCTCTGCTTGATACTTTTTTGTTCCGGTTTGGGGTTCATGGCATATTCATCGCATAACGGAACTTCGTTCACCCGAAACGCAGCATTAATAAGTCTCTTATTCCAGACGGCTTCAACGCGGGCGCACTGTTTAAAAAAAGAGCAGATCATTATTTTTAATCCGCACGACGCGACCATTTTTTTTGATAACCAGCGCTATGAACTGAGCGATGGGTATCGCTTTCAGGTGTTGCCTGATACGTACGGGCCACCATCCGCGCCGCATAAACTTGTAACACATCCTATAACGTTTTCAGAAAATAGAGCTCGAGTGCATCCTGATGGCACGCTGCAAGCAGGCACATTGTACATAACTCATGGCAATAGACAATATGCGTTAACGACACCCGTTTCCGCATTTTCTCATATACGCGTTTACCGGTATACTCAGAACGTATGGCAAAAATATTGGTAATAATTTTCTCCGGGATACTTGCATGTGCACTGACGATGTCTACGGCACTTATAGTAATAATGCATGACCCTTTGGTGTTCGATTTTTTGGAAACAAAAATAAATGCGCAAGCAAGCAACGCCTTTGAATGCAAGTTTAATGCACGTATATATCATCTTGATATCCTGCAGGGCAAGCTAATATTAAGTGATGTGGTGGTAACGTCTGTTAATGATAAGCAATGGTTCTGGACCGCAGACAGTATCGCAGTGATATTTTCCTGGATGCAGCTTTTTAAAAAGGGGGAATTACAACTGAGAATTTTTTGCGGCGTGCTGCAAATAGAGACGGCTCTGGTTGATAAAAAAATTGCCATCGCTGATCATATCGCCTCGTTCACTCGCGATCGACCCGTTGCCGTGCCTATTATTCCACTGCTGGTGCAGATACCCAAAGCACATGTTGTGTTGCATATTAATCCTGAGATTACAATCGACTGCACGGTTGCCGGAGCGGTTGAAGATATTGATGGATGTACCTGTGTTGGGCTGACCCTTTCTAAAGATTCTTTGAGCTATCGCGACCATCCGCTTATAAAAGATCTTGCCCTGCATATAAAAAAAATCACCCATAAAGTTACCAAAAAAGATATCACAGAATTGCAGGGTACTCTGCAGGTGCGTGATGCCCTGCTCGGTTCATTCTGCCCAGGCAAGCTTCAAGGGCTATTTACCGACAATACCAAAGAGCTCTCTTTTGTCAGTAGTGATGCAAAGACACAGGCCGTTTTTGTAGATGACGCCCGAGGTAAGCGCGCGCATATTGAACATGCTTATGGCCATTGCGATCTTATGAGCGATAGTGCTGGTCAGGCTCATATTGTTTACAAACCGATGACTGGCGACTCTTTCGATTTTGCTTTACAGTATTGTTTGAATCCTGACCACGTAACGCTCGATATCATGGACGACACTAAAAAATCTTTGCATGCGACTCTGTTTTATAACGGAACTTACGTAGTGAATGGCACAACGGAATTTTTTCATGGGCTTTTACAAAAAATATCTCAAGCGGTGGCGTATGACGACAAAGCTTTTATAAAGTATAGTGATTTTTTGAATTACAAAGCCCCCATTAAAGTGCATGGCTCGCGCACAGCAAGTGCGTGGCTCTGCGGGGTGGATCTTAGTCAGCTGCAGTTACGGATACCGTTTACCTATAACTTTTTGCGCTCGGTGCGCAGTACTGCAATCTTTTCCGGAGGAGACCATGTTTTTCTCAAAAGTACTTTTTTAAAAACTGACCGCGGTACTATTAAAAGCGCATTAAGCACAGCCATTATAGATGCAGAGCATAAACACATACAATCGGTGCATGTGCCGTTTTGCGTAGAAGATTTTTTTATCAACTACACAAAAGACTTTTTTGCACAACTTTCAGGAGCCTTTGTCTTTGAATATCTTAAAGATGATCGATCGAAATTGAGCGGAGTGGGCATGATAAAAAAATGTCATATTCGTAACAATCCCCTTTCAACAAACATGGGTAACGCGCTTGTTTCTGCGACACTTAATGCTTTTGTAAAGCATCCGTACGCCCAGGCAACTGACCTTGAACTGGTAGTAAAATCACATGAACCGGTTGATATCAAGACAGAATTTTTAAAAGCACGTGCACATGTCGCACTGCAGGTTCTTGGAACGCTTGGTGAGCCGCAACTTTATGGTACCATAGAATTGGTAAACGGCACCTTAAACTTTCCCTATAAGCCGCTGGAGATCAGTTACGGAAAAATATTTTTTGTAGATAATCAGCTCGATGACCCGACTATCGAACTTTCAGCGAGCGCTACCATTAAAAATTATACTATAACTATGTATGTGCAGGGTACGGCGCGTAACCCGGTGATCACTTTCCATTCCCTTCCAAACTTGCAGGAAGAGCAGATCATTAGTCTCTTGCTGGGGGGCTCTCCAGATAGCTCACTATCATTGGTCATGCCGCTTTCATCTATGGGGTTGGTAGAAAAATTATTGGTGGGAGATTCCCAGGAATCTTCAGGATTGCTCGATTCGTTCAAAAATTGGCTCGGGCCATTGGATAAAGTAAAGATTGTGCCCCGGTTTAGTGACCAGACAAGCCGAGGGGGGCTGCGCGGCGCGCTTGCCATTGACGTGAGCGAGAACCTCAGCGCACTTATTCAACAAAATTTTAGTTTATCTGAAGATACACTTATCGAAGTTGCCTATAAACCGACTGACGAACTTACGGTTCGGGGGATGCGGGATGAGCGGGGAGACCTTGGCGGTGAGATCGAAGCCCGCTTTACCTGGTGATATATCTATGCGCATCCGAGCGCTTGAGAGCCATTGGGATGCTTCGCTTTAAACTCAGGTGAACAGCATCGCTTATTAAGATCCTTCTTAATATCAGGCGTTACAAGCGATAAAAATCTTCCGCCAGCGCCAACCACATTCATGCAAAACTTTTTATTCTCATCAGGACTTAACGTCTTATTAGGTTCTGCCGGTCTGCTTGCACATGCCAGCGCACGGGTAGCATTAGGGTGTAGTGTTTTAAAGGCATCAAATGGGCAGCACGTTTTAGCGATATCATTTTTCTGCTCGTCGGGTAATAGCCCCATAGTGGCGCCAAGCTTGCCAATAGCGCGATTGCACAACTCAAGCTGTGCAGATTTAATGGTTCTATCAACGAGAGGCATTGTATCGATAAATTCAAATTTATAAAAATTATTAAAGAGCGTGCGCGCGTCGTCGCTTATTTTATTTTCATCCTGTTCAGGAGCAGTGTACGTAAAATTTTCCCAATTTGGCCAGAGGCTATCGGTAGAGGCGCCCGTTAGTGGGCTTACTTTTGTGGAATCATATTTTTTTATCGCTACAATTTTATCGACGGTGGAATTTTTTGGCGCGATATTGGCAACTAAGTTTCTATTTTTTGTATAGCTTTGTTTTATTTTTGCGCATAATTGTAAAATATGATCGTCAATAACTTGAGTATAGAGCGTGGAATGGTCCGGTTCTTGGCCATTAAGTAACAGACGTGTATTGTATAGATTGATACCGGTAATCGGGCCATAGCGCCGTTTGAAATCGTTGCTCAGTGCCCCGGATGTTTGGACCATATCGAGCATTGAGTAAAATAAAAATAGATTTTTTATATTTTTTGGCAGATATGCATCAGTTTCGGTACCCTTTTTTTTGTTTTGGTCATAACGCAAAACAGGTGTTGCTAAAAAGATAGCGTAATCGATAGGAGTCGTTATAAAATTACTGGCGACTGCGGTTACATTTCCACCGTGGCTATGGGCAATAACTATAGTTGCCGGCTGTATGCCCTGCTGGCCGCATTGTTGCATAATCTCATTAAGCCCCTGGCCAAGATTTTTACCCCCTGTTATACGTGCTGAATCACTATTCTCCCCCGTCCAGCCAAAACTTAGACGAATGGGCTGGGTGGCATCGTATCGACTATCACCAAAAAAGCCGGCTGGGATAGCGTCATTATTAAAGACAATGCCATTAAGGAAATCTTCAGATTTTTGAAATGTTCCATGAACTAATATTAAAAATACGGGCGTTTTTGACGCAAATTCTATTTTTCTCAAGGTGCAGTTTTTGGTGCTTGCCACCTCTTTAGCATCACAAAAGCCCTGCGGCAAATTAATGACAAAGCTGTTTAATGAAAAAGTGATGAGCGCAATGGCCCAGAAAATAATTTTTGTATTCATACTATATCCTCTCTTTGTTATTAATTATATACTTGTTAATTTTTATCAAGCAAGAAAAAATTAATAATTTGAGTAAAGTCTCTTTATAGTCGCGATTTTATTGATAAAACTTTTGTTTTATTATATATTTGAATTGTAAGTTATTTTTAAAAAAAGAGTACCATGAAAATTTTGCCTTCAAGAATATATATAAAATTAATGCCTTTAATAAGCATTCTATTATTCGGAACATCACTTTATGCTGAAAAGATAGCGTTCCTTTTTCTGGTCAGAAAGAATATATTCCATGAAAACTATTGGCAAGATTTTATCGATACAGGCCGCGATAAAATATCGGTCTATATTCATTCTAAAGATGGCGTTTCATCCAATTCACCCTTTAAAAAATATGAACTAGGCGATACAGTGCCAACAACCTGGGCGAATTCGCTCAAAGCGGAGATTGAGCTTTTAAAGCAGGCGCTTAAAGACGAGACCAATACAAAGTTTATCTTTGCATCAGAAAGTACGTTGCCGTTTAAAGACATTCCGGCACTCCACGCGCGTGCCATGCAGACAGATAAGAGTATCTTCTTTTATGAACCGAGCCCGCATTCTGACCCAGACAATATCTGCTATGAAAAAAGAAACCTAGCAGAGATCCCCGCCGAGCACCGTTATAAAAATACACAGTGGGTGGTGCTCTCACGAAAACATGCGCAGCTGATGGTAGAAAATGCTAATAACTATGTCGATATTATCAGTAAGTATGAGGCAGATAACGAACTCTACCCGGCAACATTTTTGGCATCGCAACAACTTTTGGACGAGATAGAACCCGTCGATATTACCTATGTAAATTGGGACCGTGGTGGCCCGTTCTGTTTTACCAACCTCTATAAAAATGACCAATATGCTTTAGCCCACCAAGCGATACGGGATGGATATTTTTTTGGTCGAAAGTTTGCGGAGTATATGGACCTTTCACCGCTTGATGTTGCACTTTCGTATCGCAAAAAAGAGCCTGCTAAGGGTCTCATTGAAAAATGGTTGTTAGGTTAATTTCTACTCAGATAAATTTTTTAACGATTAGTTATAATTCTCATATGGAAAAAAATATTTTGTCAGATCGAGAGAAAAGTAAATTAAATTTAGGCATCTTTGCTTTTACCACAGGGCTGCTGCCAATGCTCACGTTCACACCGTTGATCGTTCTCAGCCTATTTCACCAATCTGTATCTATGTTGGGGTACCAAATTATCACCGGCTGCTTTTATACGGCACTTTTTCTCACGCCAATTATTGTTGGATACTACTACAAAATTAAGCCCCTTATTTATAGCACGCTGGTACCCCTTTTATTTTTTGTGACTTTCTTATTCTGTGCAACATATGAGCGGGAAAATAATATTGGGATATTGATTCTTTTAATACAATCTATTCTGAGCGCACTGGCTCTTGTTTTGGGGTTAGTCTCTATCGCCTGGGCGCTCTGGAGAATCAGACGCCATAAGCATCTACTTGCTCGATTTATTTTCGTATTTTTGGGAATGTTTTTGAGTGCATTAGTGTTATTGTCCCCACTTTTTATCCCGTTTGCTTCGGCGACACCATTCATGAAAACTATGTTAAAATTGTTCGTAATAGCAGGATTGAGCGGAATTATTTTGAGCTCATCGGCTTTGATTTTTTTGGGCTATTACATCTTGCGCAAGCTTTCTTGAAAATTATTCCCATTAAAGAATTGATTGCAAGTTATTGACGATCAATTCTTTAATGAGCATTCATGGAATTTGATCAAGGGAAACCCAATCGCTCAAAATTGCTCGTAACTCTTGTATATAATATCCTGAATTAACATTATACAACTGTAATTCGGGGTCATTTCTAACAGCGGTCAGATGGTCATCGATCTTCTGTATGCCATCGGCCGTCGAAGGCACTGGAAAGAGCGGTGGGAGAGGATTGGGCCCGGTTGCTCTTGCAAAAGCCTTGCTGTACTTTTGCTTTACCGTAGCAAACGAATCCCTTATTTTTTTCGAGTAAGGATTAAGATAGGCTCTGTTTCCTCCTTTGCGTATTTCATCAATGAGCGCTGAAATCGCTTTAATGAGGGCTTTTTCTTCAGAAGCTTCTGCAGCAGTATAAGATATATTTTTTGTTGATGAGGGTTGAGGAGATATTATTTGAGCTGGAGGGGTGTAAGTCTGGGGCTTAGCTACTTGTGGCGCTGGTGTGGCAGGGGATTGGCTAGAAGCTCTACGATAATTTGCCCATTCGGCTATGTTTCGATTTATGTCATTGACCAAGCCATTCGCTTCTTGTGCATATTTAAAAAACTCTGAGTCTTTTGGCTGATTTCCTCCTGTATTCATCTTTTGCCATGATGCGGGATATTTTGCTTCTAATACTCGAAGCTGTTCGCCATAAGCAGGGTCTTGGCTAAACACATTTAAATTCTTTTGCGTCTCTTGTAACTCTTGCAAAAATTGCCGATCATCTTGTGTTAGCGCACTTTCTGGCCGTGCCGCTTTAGGTAATTTTTCTACTTGATCGGCAAGATCGGTAACTATTTTTTGCGCGCTGTACATTAATAAATCTAAACGCGTCGTCGAGTTGATAATAACGGGGGACAGAATTCCTGCGAGAGGTCAAAATAGAAAGAATGATCTTTTTTGTTTTATGAATGGCATAGCACAACCTCTGTATAGAATTTATATAAAAGTTACACTGGAGTATTGTTAAAGAGCAATAAAAATAATTATTTGCCTTCTTGCTGCACGCTAGGAGCAGTGGCGAGTGCTGTCATGGAGTTTATTCAGAACAAGTCGAAGGGTAAAGATTCGTATAAACGGCCGCTCGTGGTGAGCGAAACGCAGTGGAGTCGAATCCATGCGGACGAGTTATCTTTTAAAAAACTTCATAAATTTCTTTACTTCGTACTTACAAAGCATCACTATCATACCAGTGTAATTTTTTCTAATACCGCAAGGAGAACAAATATGACATTCAGAGTCGACCTATATTTAGGTGCATTTATTGAAGGACTTAATCGAATTGAGCCATTTCAAACTCCCGATGGAAAATTCGTATTTCGACATGCTATTTTTAAGAGTTTGGTACATCTTGAAGGCGATACGGCTGAACAGGCTAAAAGTCTATTGAAATTACATGTTGGGAATGCGCTTGAAAGTAAACCCGTCGAAGTAATTGATGATTTTTTTGAGGATTTTTATAGAGGGCTTATAAAATAAAAAGAAGCCGTTCTCATTTTTATTTGTTTTTGAACCCAATAAAGCCCGAAGAAAGAAAGAAATTAGTATTTCTTTCTTTCTTCGGGTCCATTTTTTGATTTTATGTTCAGCGCAAAAGGCCTCATCGCGCGTATGAAATAATTCAGAATAAACTAATTCGACGGGAAGCCGCGCAGCAGTGTATGTTTCATACTGTTTTGACTGATGCTCAGACATTCTTTTTTCAAGATCATCTGTGTGACCCGTATAATAAGAGCCATCGTTGCATTTTAAAATATAAAGATAAAATTTTTTTTCATTCATAATTTTGGTCTTGCTGGCCGCATGGATTCGACTTCACTTCGTTCCGCTCACCACGAGCGGTCTTCGTCATTAATTACAAGGAGACTTTAATTGGTCTTTTTAAAATGTTTCATAAAATCGTCGGGCAATGTATCAAAATCTTTTTTTATGGTAACTTTGCCTGCCCATGCTCCCGGCTTGCGCGTCTTCTTATGATTATGCATTTTTGTTGTATGTAAATTTGTTCTTTTCACCGGTCATTCCCCTTTATCTTATGTTAATAATGGATATTCAGAAAATCCAAGTAGGCGGCATTCAGGCTGTGGCATGATACCGTAAGCATCGTATACTTTTTGCTGCATAGTGCGTGCGAGGGCAATTAAGTCGGTGCTGGTTGCCGTGCCATGATTTACTAACATATTAGCATGTTGGTACGAAACGCCGGCTCCGCCGACAGCAAGCGCACCTTTAACCCCAAGCTTATCAAGATAATAGGCAACATAGATAAGTTTTTTGCCCTGGCTTTCTAATGTCACTTCATGCGGGAAGAAGTTTCTGAAAAAGCTTCCGCAGGTCCCAGAATTTGGGTAACGTGCCACGCGGTGCCTAATAATCTCTTTTCTTCTGCCGCGTGCATAGGCAACTTCAGTAGCATCTGCGGCATGCTTAAGTTTAAATGTTGCATCAATAAGATAGTGCTGCTTTTCATGCAGCGTAGAATAGTTGTACCCAAAATTAAACCAGTCACGGTTAACTTCTAAGATCTGGCCAGTTTGCGCATGAATAACGGTTGCGGCCACTAAAAAATTGCTGAGCAAAAATTCAAAATAGTGGATATTGATAAATACTGACCCGCCAACAGTGCCCGGTATCCCACTAAATTCCTCCAGCCCGAGCGCGCCATGTGCTAAGCATTGCTCGATAAGTTCATGCATGTCGACACCCGCTTGAGCGGTAGCGAGCATATTCGTGTCATCAAGCTGACTAAAAAAAATATCGTTAAGTGAAGGCCGGACAACTAAGCCAGAAATACCAGCATCACTGACAAGTATATTAGCGCCTTGCCCAATAAGCGTTACCGGAAGTTTTTGTTGCTGGGCAAACATAAGTGCATTAGAAAATTCAGCAGCGGTTGTGGGTGCGGCGTAATATTCGGCAGCGCCACCCGTTTTAAACCAGTTTTTATCTGCTAAAGGGACATGTTGTTGAATATCAGGGGTTATAAGAGGCATGTTGCTGTTTTATGGGGAGTTGTTCGCATCATTGCAGGATTAGTTAAGATTTTCTCGCGACAGACTTTGCTGCAGGTAGCGCTGTTTTGTGCTACGCAATTTTGACAGATAATAAGTTGTTTATTGCAGCCTGCGTAGATGCAATTGTAATAATCATCAGAAGTAACATTACATAGTGCGCAGGTACTTAAAATGTCGTTATTTACCGGAACGGCAATACGGCCATCAAAGACATAATTCTTACCTCTGAAATACCCGTCAGGGTACGCTTGCGCATAACGGTCAATGCCGCCGGTGATCTGGTAAACCTGCTTGGTAACGCCCTTGCTTTTAAGATAGGCTGATGCGCGTTCGCAGCGAATACCGCCGGTGCAATACATCAAAACCTCTTTATCTTTGAAAAGTTCTTGATTCTTATCGATATAATCGGGAAAGTCTCTAAAATTTTCAATATCTGGGGCGATCGCATTTACAAACCTGCCTATTGCAGCTTCGTAATTGTTTCTGCCATCAAGTATGACCAGGTCTTTTTTTTCAGCTATAAGGGCATGCGCCTCATGAGGTGATAAATGAGTGCCAGCATCTTTATAGGAGATCTCCTGGGGACTTTTCCCCATGCGGGTGATCTCTTCTTTTTCAACAATACGTAAGCGCGGGAACGGTTCTCCGTCGCACTGGCTCTGTTTAAAATCGATGCTATTAAAAAGAGGGTGGTTATTCATTTCATGCATATAGGCATCGCAGGCTTCCTGTGTTCCTGCTACGGTGCCATTAATGCCCTCTGTGGCTATAATTACCCGACCTTTAAGGCCGAGTCGCACACAGAGCTCTTTTTGCCATTTAACGTATCGCGCCGGATAGTCGACGTCAGTATATTTATAATAGAGTAAAATAGTTTTCATAGTAGATTCTGAAGTGTCATCCTGGACTCGATCCAGGATCTAAGTCCTTATGGTTTAATTTTACCATAGATTGATCGTTTTACAATTTTTGCGTAAACTTTGCAATATAGATCTTTTTTAAAAGTTAGGTTACAACGCATGAAGCTTTCTCTTGCTTGGTTATTCAACCACATAAAAAATACTGAGCCGAAGCTCAGTAAAAGCCCGTTCTTTCAGTTTCAATCTGAATTTGAAAAGGGTAATTTTTTTGAGCGCATCGGTGCAGCCGTTGCAGAGATAGAGCATGTTGAGAAGGTTACCTATTCTCTTGATAAGATATTTTTTGCTACCGTCATCAAACAAGACCGCCTTTATACGCTCTCAGTTCCTGAGCTGCATAAAGAGGTTACCCTGCCCGTGCGAACAGACCTTGAGTTAGGTATCGGTTGCCTGATTATTAAAAAAAATGACGTGTACGCCTATTTAACCCTAGCAGACCTTTTTGCAGAGAAAGAGGGGCTTGTCCCAGCCGTCTGGTTACCAGAAGAGCAACAGAAAGGTTCATGGAAAGAGAATCTGCCAGCATTTGATTATATTCTTACATTTGATAACAAAGCGCTCACCCACCGTCCAGATTTATGGGGGCACCGTGGCTTTGCTCGCGAAGTGGCCGCGCTCTATCACTTGGAGCTGACGCCAGACGAGTATATTTTCGCTCAGAAGCCCGTTCGTTCGTTTACTCAGCAGACCGGCCCGGTGGCTGGTAACACAATCGGCCTTAAAAACAGCGACTCAAAAAATTGTAAAAGAATAGCGGGCCTAAGTATACCGCATATCGCATATCATGGTTCGTTTCCTGATATGGTGTTAAGATTATGCGCTGTAGACGCAAAGCCGATCAATGCATTTGTCGATTGCACCAATTACGTTATGTACGATATCGGGCAACCGATGCATGCTTTTGATGCTGCCATGATAACGGGCGACATGCTCGCCATTGAGCCAGCCAGTCCCGGACACAAATTAGTATTACTTGATGGCAGCACCATAACCTTAACTCAAGATGATATGGTAATCGCCGACGGAAAAAATATTTTGAGCTTGGCAGGCATTATGGGTGGCAAAGCTTCAGCGGTGTCATCAAAAACATCGGCTCTTTTTATAGAAGCGGCTGCCTACGCGCCGGCAACTATCAGAAAGTCGTCGCTGCGTCATAAAGTTCGTTCTGAATCATCAACACGTTTTGAAAAATCGCTCGATCCGCTGTATAACACCCAGGCGCTTACGCGGTTTTTGCATCTTTTAGATATACACGATGTATCCTATGAAAGTGCTCAGGCGATTATTTCATTAGGTGAAGTGCCGCAAGAGAAGATAGTTCACTTTACTCAAGCGTTTGTGCAAGACCGTATCGGGACTACCGTTTCTGCCGAGCAGATTCACACCATTTTATCTACGTTGGGTTTTGGTGTGCAGCAAAAAAATAGCGCCACCGGATCGGCAGAATTCACCGTTATTGTGCCGAGCTTTAGGGCGACAAAAGATGTCACCATTGCAGAAGATATTGTGGAAGAGATTGCACGTTTTATCGGCTTTAATAATTTACCAATGCAATTACCTACCCGTGTGATGAAGCCATTTTCCACTCGTTACATTACTACCCGCCGGGCATTAAAACGGCTTTGTGCATTTGGGTTTAATATGCACGAAGTAAGCAACTATGCATTTTATGATAACCAGTTTTTAGACAAAATGGGGTTAAACCCGCAGACCGCGTACGCTGTTGCAAATCCTGTTTCTGAGCACTGGACACGGTTGGTCTCATCACTGATTCCTCATCTTTTTAAAAATATTGAGCAGAACATTCATCAACATGACCGCATGGCATTTTTTGAAATGAACACCATTTGGAAATCTGTTCAAAATAAGCCGACTGAAAAGACCGCTTTTGCCGGCATATGGTACTCTGCCGATGAGATTAATTTTTATGACTATAAAGAAAAAATTGTAGATTTTTTTAGACTGCTTTCAGCGGCGGTAATCTGGAGAAAACCTGTGGGTGAACTGGAGCCATGGTACCACCCTTACCAGACTGCCGAGCTTGTGTATAACGACAAGGTAATCGGGTATGCCGGTATAGCGCGACCAGATTGCATGCGGATTATTTCATCGGGACACGCTTTTATCTTTGAGATTGATAGTGACACACTCATTATGAACCAAGAAGATATGCGGTCATTTACACCGCTTTCGCCGTTTCAGCCGGTGGTTACTGATATCAGTTTATTGGCACCCTTTTCTGTATCTGTTGATGCCCTCGAGCAGGCCATTGCACGTAGCGACGCTCGTATCTATGCGCTTCAAGTGGTGGATTATTTTGAAAAGCCTGAGTGGATTGACCAGCGATCGATCACCGTGCGTTACACGGCAGTTGATGATGAAAAAACTTTTTCTAAACAAGAGATTGATCAACTACGCGCTGCGGTAGTTGAAGCAGTTACGCGCTTGGGAGTGACAACTCGATGAAAAAAATAGTTGCCGGGCTCGGTTATGGGTTCTTTTTTGTCTTTATCGTAGCGATCGATTTTTTGAGTAAGCAATGGGCATTAAAGACATTGCAAAAAGAGGTTATCCTGAATAACTATTTCAGCTGCGAAGTGCTTATTAACCGTGGTATTTCATGGGGCATTTTTCATCACGCTGAACAGCCATTTTTTGTAGCGCTGTCAGTCGCTATATCGTTGTTGGTAGTGTTGCTCATTGGGTACACCGTCTTTCGCTTTGCCAAGGGGCTTCCCATTTATGCAGAGCTTTTAGTCATTGCAGGTGCATGTGGTAACCTGATCGACCGTGCATTATATAACGGTGTTGTCGATTTTGTGATGATTCATGTCGGGTCGCTTTATTCGCCGGTCTTTAATGTGGCCGATGCTTCCATTATTGTAGGTGTTGTCTGCATGCTTGCAATCATGAACGATTAATACATGTATATTATTGACATGATTTTGCACTTGAAAAGTGTCATCCTGGACTTGTTTCAGGATCTAGTCCTTATACTTACAAAATTTATATCGCCGCCATACTGCATCCGGTGCCAAAATTTGTTGCCTGACTACACTGTCCTATGCGCACCATGTCATGATACACTGCCCAAAATAGCGCCGGCAACGATTCAGATAACGCCAGCACGGACATTAGCGGTGCATGCATTTACCGCGTATCAAGAGCCGTGTGATAAACTGATTCATGCAAAATTAAGCTCACGGCATATCCCCTTTTTCCAGCTCGGCACTCTGCTTGCAGCGTATACAAAAACCATTACCCTCACGCATGATATTATTGTCCCTGTCCCTTTGCATTGGCAACGCAAGATGTGGCGCGGGTTTAATCAAGCTGAGATTTTGGCGGAGCATGTGGCAAAGACATCAGGAAAGCCAGTAATACTCGCGCTCACGCGGCGCAAAAAGACAGAGTTCCAGTCTGCCCTTTCTGCAGTTGAACGCAAAGAGAACGTTTCGAATATATTTAGCTTGAATACAAAAATAGCGCCTGCCATATTAAGCGGCAAGCGCATTTTACTTGTTGATGATCTGTATACCACGGGAGCTACGGCTGCTTCCGCTGCGCATGAACTGTATAAGCTCGGCGCGCAATCTGTAGAACTTCTCGTGGCCTGCAAAGTTATTGATTAATTTTTTTGTGGCTCCGGGGGGATTCTTGGCAGCGTTACTCTTTCATCTGGGACTAGATTTTTTCTCGGGAAAATGAGCTTTTCTATGACACATTGTAGTTGAAATGCACCGTTGTACCAGAGTTGATTCTTCAGGCAACGATTTAAATTCGTTTCGAATTGCTCGATGTCTTTATTTACATCCGGAATATCGCTCTCTTTTACGTTTTCTAACCTGGTAACTAGAGCATCTTTTTGAGCCCGGAGGCGAAATAACTCATAATAACTTGGTCCTCCATCACATTTAGCTAAAATACCTGCTATTAACACGGTTGCTGCTATTTTACCGTACATCCCTCCGCCGATTATTGCGTCACTCATTTCATCCATAGCTTGATCCATACTATGCAAGGTCTGGAAAGAAGAAACTGTCGTTAAAAGAAATATGAATGTCTTTTTCATGATGGAGAGTTACATCCTTAAGGGGTATAGAAAGAGCCGGCAGGCGATATTGAATAGCACCTGCCGGCTGCGTTTTATATATCAAAAGCTATTGATTAGCGATTACCAAGAAGCCATTTCCCAACATTCAACCATGACTCGCGATTTACTGCTCTTGCATGCTCGCGTGCGGCATAAGCGTGTTGTTGGTCCGCATGTGCGGAGAGTTTATTAGCTTTTGCCTGTTCGGTGTTTGCAGCAGCTAACTCTCGATCTATTTCTAATTGCGCAGCAGCTTCTTGTGCGCGAGCGCGCTCATTAAAATCACTTGGGAAAGCGGTCTTTGCTATGCGTATAATAGGGTCGAGTTTTCCTAATCTATCTTCTACTGTTTGGAGAGTTGTATCTATAGACGCTTCAAAATTGGAATAAGGCTTGAGTTGCTCAAGAGTACCTTTAGCATCTTCCAAATCGTCATGGTAAGAGATAAGTTCGTCAACAGAATCAGCAAATAAATGCTCGGAGCGAAAATCACCGCAGGTAGAAATAGAGCTGCGAAATTCATTCCAATTATTATAGTCAGCTGCGGCTGCTGCATTGAATATAATATCGCTAAATGAAGTTTGCCCTACATTGCGATTAAGGCAAGATTTTGATGTTCTTAGTGCGCTGTTTAATCGCATTCCCGGGCGGCATTTATAATAAAGCCCTCCAGCAATAGCTGCGGCTAAAAGTGAAATGGAAGCCACTTCGCTTTCACTATGCGTACACATTTTTGCCAGAGCATACGTAGTGAGCCCAGCGCCTGAAGCAAATACCCCAGAAGTGAATGCATGCCATTCATGAGTTAACGGGCGTTGCTCCATCAAGGAAAGTGTGCTGAGTGCTAACACGCCGCCGCCGAGTGCTAACAAAGCTGCGTCTTGTTCCGCGGTAAGTTGGTGTTGATTATGGTGTGAAGTGCGGCTAACATGCCTGCCATGGGTTGGCGTCCATGCATTAATATGATTCGCAAGAGAGCCGATTAATAAAAATAAGAATATTTTTTTCATGATAATTCCTGAATGATATGTTTGTTGTTATTTCAAAATTGCGTCGGTGGCGATTTTGAATCCTAGATCAAATAAGAGCTCGTTGAGGCTACGCGGATGCTGTTGTGCCGCAGGTGTGCCGGCGGAGCCGTTTTTCTGTTCTTTTGCAATAACTGCGCGCTCTTGAAGATTCAAGCCCCGTTCTTTCTGTTCTGCTTTGCTATAAAGCTCGTTGCCTTTTGCTTTTGCTAAGACTGAAGTGGTTTTGCCAAGCGTAGTGCTGAGAAAGGTTTTTTGTTCAAAATTCTTGTTTTGAAACGCTGGGTAGTAATGAACGTTATTGAATTCTTTTTGTACAGTTTGAGTTTTTGTTAAGTAGCTTGCAAGCTTTGAGCAGGCGGTCAATAGTGGTTGAGGCTCAAGAACTGCTACTTCGCTCACCGCTTGAATAACTTCCTCAGTATGCGATTTTTCAGATGCATTTTTTATAGTTTGTAAGAGTGGATCTTGCTCTAATGCGTTAATTTCATGTAAGACATTTGATAGCCGACGTCCCGGCCTGAAAAAGTAATAACCTGAACCGACCGCTAACCCTAGAGCCGTGGCTAATGATGGACTGGTAGCTGCACAGAGCGTAACGCCCGCGCCGGCTCCGGCAACGCCAGCACTGAGCGTATTGCGTGATTCCGTTAACGGGGCATCTTCTAACCAATTAACCACACCGCTAGTAACTGCAGCTCCCATTAAAAATAATGCTAGGTTAATACGGTAATCGCCGCTAATAGCATCAGCAAACGGAGACATGTTGCCTCTGGCGTCTCTGGCTTGTAATGGGCTGATTGCAAGAATTGCTGCGCATAGTAAGACTATTTTTTTCATAGTGATTTCTTTATGGTTTAACGTTATATAAATCATCAAATACAGTTAAAGTATACAGTAAGAGTGCCAGATAATAAAATTTTTTTAAAATACATGCCCGGATTTGGCAACTTCCAGCGGCTGTGGTACTCTACTTCATAAGTAATTAATTTTAATGTTTATCATCACCAAATTAAAAGGGATTTGTATGAAAAATAGATTTTTAACGGTTATCTTTTTAGTCAGCGCGTTAATGATGCTGCCCGCATGTGATTGGAAATCATGGATGTCACATTCATGCAACACCTGCAGCCACCACGGCGCACACGACCACGGCTCAGACAATAGCGCATGCTGCATCTCATTAAACGGCAAACCTGCATACTCTCAAAAAGATTTTGAAAATAAATTTAATGACCTCTGCCAAGCGCGTCCTGATATCAAACAGGCGTTACAAAACCTTCCGGCAGAACAGCAACAGGGTTTTTATGACCAATTTGCCGAAGCGGTTCTTGCAGAATTGCTCATTACACGCTACATGAAGGAAGAAGGGCTTACTGATTCTCCGGAATATAAAAAAGCAGCTCAACAAGCGCATGAAGCGGTAGAGACACAGCTTATGAACAATATGTTCCAGTCTCACATTTTCAAGCAAATTGAAAAAGAGATCACTGACGAGATGGCAGAGAAATATTACATGGAAAACCGTGACCGTATAGCCATCTTTAAACGAGCACCATTTATCGATGCATTAGGCGGCGTTTCAGTAGTTGTTATCGAAGGCCTTAAACAAGCAGAAGCACAAGATCTTGCAAAACGCGCAGAAAAACAAGACCTTAAACGTGTTGCACAAGAATCGAACCGCAAAGTTAAAGACCTCGGCTTAGTGACCGCGCGCTCAATGGATGTTGATGAGAATGTCCGTTCAAAAGTTTTAGGATACAGCTCAGCACCACAAGTTGATGTCGTAAAATTAGCCAACGGTAAATACGCAGTGGTTAAAGCTACCGCCATCACTAAAGATACCTTTAAGCCGTACAGCGACCAAGACGTAAAAGAATCGGTTAAATCATTCTTGATACGTAACGAACTTGGTAAAGCGGTTACTAAAACTATGGAAGATCTTAAACAAAAATATGGCGCTGTTATTCACCGTGACGTCATTATGAAGAATATTAAAAATGCGCCGATGGCAGAAGAAGTTGAAGTGGTAACAACTGAGGTTGTAGCGCCACAAACAACGAATGCTTAATCAGTGCTTTCTTGAAAACAGATGGTAAGTAACGTATACTGTGCGGGAACATTTTTTGTTCCCGCATTTTTTTTTAGTAAACTTTTTTTGAGTGCACGTATGAATAAACCTTTCAAGATATGCATAGCTTTTTTTCTCGTTCTGGCAGTTTCAGCCTTTTCTCGGAAGTTGATTAACGAAGTTTTGGTGATAATTTATCACGAGATGGGCACCGTTGCCGTTTTGGCTTCAGATATCCGCCCGGGGCTCGATGGCCGCATGCGGACACTGCGTGAAGTGATCTTAAATAAACTTATGCAATTTGATGCATTGTATCATAAAATTGTCGTGACTCCAGAGCAGGCTGATCAATATATTGAAAATATTCAAAAAGAGAACAGACTCTCAAAAAAAGCGGTGGAAGATCTTTTCAGAGAAGCGGGCTACACCTATCAGGAAGCGCGTGAATATCTACGCAGTCGACAAATGATAGAGCAGGTGGTTGAGTTTCGTGTGAAATCTGACAAACGTATGATCGTCTCACGCGCAGAAGCTGAAGCGCGCTACAAAGAAAACCCACCAGCTACCGAACCGCTTTATACTTTAGCAATAGCGTTTGTCTCACAAGAACAGTTGGGCAAAAAGAGACTCGAGGAGTATCTTGCGTCAATTAACCTAGAAAAAGATCTGATCTTTGATGAACCATTAGAATTGAAAGAATCTGAAATTGCAGCCGATCGCCAGATTATTACTACAAAAGAACCGGGCGAAATTGTGTTCATTGAGCCGGTTGAAGGCGGTTTTGAGATTACGCGCTTGGTTAAAAAAGTCCCTGCGGGCACTATCCCCTTTGACGATTGTTATCACGAGATAGCTATTCAGATGCGGAAAGAGCGGCTTAAAGAAGTATTCGATGGCTATTATAAACTGTTATTGTCGCAAGCGACTTTACGTTTTACGCACCCTGAAGATGCCAAAGTTTTAGAAAGCTCTGAAGATGATACCAAAGAGATGGCATGAAGAAATTAATTTTGGCGGGCATTTTGCTCGTGCTCTCAGAAAAAAGCGTAGACGCATGTGATTGCAAAGCAGTAGGAAATTTTGCTTACATGCTCACATCGCGTATGGGAAGAAATGATTATCTTTATTTAGCGTATGCTAATTCGGTCTGGTTTATGGAACATAAATTGCAGCGCGAGCCGGAAGATAGAGATAAATATTACCGGCGTTATAATCTTGATTAATCGGCGATATTTTTCCATTGTATGAGGGGGCTTGTGCGTGATAGCCATTGTACCTCATTAAAAAGAGCATTTGATCGCAGTTGCCAACGATCAAATGCTTTATCAACCGTTAATTCTGCAAATGCTGGGTTACCCATAACGTTAGTTGAACTCAACAACGTAAACACGCGGCTATCTAAAGTAGGCGTATTCCATAAAACATAGATACCTTGATTTTCTTTATTCAGAAGGCCGAGCATAGTGGTATTGTGCTGATGAGCACGGATAATGCCTCTAACGGCGACGTTCTTGCTTGAATAATCAGTGGTTGTCTGTAGTGCAAAGGGGAGCCCAATTTTTAGCCCGCGGCCTTTTTGATAGCCTGTTTGCGTGCCATTAGTCGCATTAAAATCGTTCCATAAAAAACCAAGCTCACTTGGGGCTATATTTCCGGTGATCTCAGCACCCCATTTTTCTTTGCCTGCTGCAGGTGGATTATATTTTGCTGCATCACTTGGTAATTTAAATTCTTTTATTTTTTCAAAAACAACCGGAGCTTTGTCGGTGAGAAGCTTGGTGGGATTATAGCGAAATTCATACCCGCCATGACAACATTGCAGGTAATTATTATTGAGGCCAATAAAGACAGCATCTGGGAGCAAATCAAAGATGGTGAGTATGGGGTCTGCTATATCGGCATTTTTAGGGTCTTGTTGTTTAAGTAGATTCTCAACCTGTAGTATTTGATCATAAAATTCATAGCCCGAAATTACGGCGAAATCTTCATGATTTCCTCGAACGAGTATCACTCGGTTGGGGTTTTTACGCGCAAAATCAAGAAGTGTCGCTAAAGTGGCCATGCCATATACGCCACGATCGACAAAATCTCCTAAAAAGAAAAAATAATGGTTGCCTGTTGTTATTTTTAAATCGTCATCGATAATCCCTTGTTGAAAGAGATAGTAGAGCGAGTCGACCAATGCGCGAATATCGCTATGGAGATCTCCCCAAAAAAAGAGGTGACTTCCTGCAGGAACTGTATATTTAAGCACAAACGGCTGCAGTTTTTTATAAGTATATCCGGACAAGAGTTCTCTGGTTAGAATAATGGGATCATTATCGAGCCACGGGGTTTGCCGTAAAAAATTCTGCTGGAATGTAAGGTACTCTTGTATAGATTTTTGTAATTCTTTCGGATCTAAAAGAGGTTGATCGGGAGTCTTTTTGGCAGCGTCTTGTTTGATGGGTTGCATGTCGATGCGTGTTATTGTATATAATCTTTTTAAAGAGGAGCCCTCTTTTGGCTCTTTGGAGTTGGCTGGTTTAATGTGAGGAGCTTGCGGTTGGGGTTTTGCTTGTTCTAGTTGTTTTCGCTGCTCTTGAAGTTGCTTGAGCTGCGCTTCTAGTTTTAGCTCATTTTCTCGCTGTTGCAATTGCACTGCTTCTTCTTGTTGTTGTTCTGCTCTATAAATTTGTCGCTGTAAATCGTTAATTTTTTGCTGCTTTAACTCTTGAATCTGTTGTTGCTCCGCGCTGGCGATTTTTTCCTGTAACTTTTTAATCTTTTCTTGTTGCGTTGTTTTGGAAATTTCATTTTCGAGATTTTTGATGCGAAGATTCGTTGCAAATTTTTCAAGAGCGTTATGTAAAATAGTTATTTTCACCAGTGAAAGTTCTGCGCAATAGGCGTGGGCGGAGAAAAGAAGAATAAATAGATATTTTTTCATGGACAACCCCTTTTGTGAAAGAGTTGCATAGAATATCATATGAAGTCAATTAAAAATCTTCTTGCTCAATCTCACTTAAAAGCTCGAGCGCTTTTTTGATCATATCATCTTGTAGCGGTGCATACTCAGGCTTAGTGGTGCAGTAGGTTTGCAGCAATTCCTGCAAATTCATATCCATCTTTAATGATGCACGTGCCTCTTTAATAAGAATAGGCCGAATGGGGAATATCCCCACAATATAGTGTGCAGGTTCGCAGGCATTATGTATAACATGCGTATCGACTCTGTCTTTGATGTGCGCCGGAAGCGTGTAGACTATTTTGATAACCGCATCAATGATAGTGTGCAGGCGCACTTGTTTTAAAATCTGTTCAGTTTGACTCGAATCGTCATTGAGCGTTATATCAATCTGTATAAAGGGACGCGTGGTGACTTTAATGAATTCATGAGTTGTTTTTTGTTTATCACTAATTTTAACTAAACAGAAACCCTTGTCCTCTTTCCGCTCACCAAAGTCTATCCGCTCAATGGAGCCGGAATAAACAATAGCAGGATGTCCTTGCGGGTTAAGATTTTGATAGCGGTGCAGATGGCCCAGGGCTACGTAATCATATGGTTCAAGCGCCAATTGCGAAGGGAGCAGCACCGGGTCATTTCCATAGACTGCCCGCTTTTCAGAACCGGAGAATATTCCTGAGCTGACCGTAAGATGCCCTGCCAAAATTGCAGGCAAGTTCGGGTCGAGTCTTTCTGCAAGGTCTCTGATGATATCTGCAAGGCCATTGCTTATCAATTCAGTTAATTGTGAAGCCGTGCGGTTTTGATGTTCTGAAGAGAGGCTAACTTGCGAACGTGTTGGCCACGGGATACCCGTTATCTGAATTGGTCCGCTTTTGGTATGAAGCAGAAGATTATGCGGCTTTGAGATGACATGGAACCCTTCAAGAGGCAGTTGCCCAAAGATTTCAAGCGCATGCGCTTTACCAAATGTAAGCGGATGATCATGGTTGCCGATGACCATCACTATCGGAATATTCTGTTTAAAGAGCCGAAAAAAACATTCAGACAATAACCGCTGATGCGTAGGCGACGGATGTGCTGTTTTGTAAGCGTCGCCAGAAAACATAAAAAAATCTACATCTTCAGCTATTGCCCGGTCGATGCATTCATGCAGCGCCCTTTGAAAATCGAGCAGCCGAGAATGAATGCCCGTTTTTGGGTCTAAGCGGCCATAATTTTCCATTCCAAAATGGATATCTGCTGTATGAATAAAAGTGATCATTTTTCGTGAACAGCGGCAGCTACAAACGATGGAGTAGACTCAAAGCGCTTTGTATAATTTTCTTTATTTACTTGGTGTGCGCGTGCAATTGCCAGCGCATCTCGTGGCACATTCTGAGTAATAACAGAGCCTGCGGCTGTCATGGAGTTCTGTTCCAGAACAACAGGCGCTATCAAGCAGTTATTGCTGCCAACTTTAACGTTATCTTTTATCGTAGTAACATGTTTACGCACGCCGTCATAATTACAGGTGATAGTTCCCGCGCCGATATTTACCCGTTCTCCAATAATCGCATTGCCGATATACGAAAGATGTTTCGCTTTCGTGTATGCACCAACAGTACTATTACTGATCTCAACAAAATTGCCAATAGTGGCTCGTTCATGTATCGAGTGAGTGTTACGTATATGAGCAAATGGCCCGATGGTTGCGTGGTCATGAATCTCTGATTGGGCGATAACACAGTGAGGCAAAATGGTTACTTGATCTGCGAGCGTGCTTGCATCGATAGTACTATGGTTGCCGATAGTGCAACGCGCCCCGATACGCGAGCCTTTAGTGATATGTACGCCAGCGCCTATACGAGTTGCTGGCCCAATAATCACATCATGCTCAATGATAGTCGTTTCAGGCTGTTCAAAGTAGACACCTTTTTTCATCCAGTGGGTGATTATTCGTTCCCGGATAATTTTTTCTGCGGTGGCTAATTCGCTGATGGTATTGATACCACGGATAGTATCAAAATCCGTTTCAATAGTGTGTACTTTTTTTCCTGCTTTGCTGGTGATATCAATAAGGTCGGTGATATACCATTCTTGAGAATTTTCATGGAGATTCAGATGCGTCAGCGCGTCTTGCAAGAATTCCCTATTAATAAGGTAGACACCCGCGTTGATGCATTGCCCCTCTTGGCGGGTTCCGGTAAAATCGCGTGCTTCGATAATTTGTATTTTCTGCCCGTTATTAATTACACGACCGTAACCATGAGGATATTCTAAGCATGCTGCCGTTACAAATGATACCGTTGCTTGAGTTTTGCAATGTTCATTAATTAATTGTTGGATAAGTTCGCTGGTAATAAGTGGCATGTCGCCATTAATAATCAAAAGATGTTCCGCATGCCATTCTGTTTGTGTGCACATAACTGCATGGCCCGTACCGCGCTGTTCGACTTGTTCTACAAAAACGACCGATTGGGGATGAGCTGCTTGAATGAGTTGGGTGACGATATCTTTTTGATAGCCTGTGACAATAATAGTCGGTAATGAAAGTGATTCTAATAATGATACGGGGTAGAGCACCATTTCGCGGCCACATAAAGGGAATGCTAACTTAGAGCTGCCCATGGCAAAGCGCGTAGATTTTCCCGCTGCTAATACGATAGCCTGCACGAGCGTTTCTGCTTGCGATGGAAATGTTAAACTCTCTTTCATAGAAAAAAATCCTATACCAATAAATATGTAATAGTGAATAGATGAATGTTTCATGCTACTTTTTCCTCTTAGGTTTGATTGATATTACCATGAAAAAAATGAGGCGTCACTTTTAAAAAAAAATACATCAGGTATCCTAGAGTGTATATGCTCGCATGCACCGTTTGATTGAGAATATAAAGAAGAAAATAGGGTAATGGAAAAAAAATATTTTAAAATAAAACAACAGATTATTGTTGCTCTTGTATGCTTATTTTCTGCTTCACTCAAAGCGATGGTTTATGATAATCGCTGGGTGCCTGAGTTACAGAAGCTCTTGGTAAAAAAACCTGACTCATACGGCCAGTTTATGATTCAACCATTTGTATGGACCGGCGAGCAATCTTTTTTTGAAGATTTCGGCTCAGAAGAGCGCGGCGGCTTTGCCTCAGACGGCGAGATTCCACTTTTTAATATAGACGGCCTCTATAACCAAGTTGTTCTTGATAATGCTCTTCAATTTACTGGTGTCACGAGTAAGAGCACGTTGCCTTCAAATTTTGCAGGCACTCAGCAACTTATTTGGGCGATGGAAGGGATCATTCGTGGCCAAGGGATCGGGCTTACCTTCTATCAACCATTCACCCGGCATATAAGCTGGGGATTTAATTTCTTTTTTGCGCGCCTTAATACAGCTTTAAATCTTAAACCAAACCCGTCAAACTTTAATGGTTTTACGCCGGGAGATTTTACTGATATTTATAATGCGAATAATGCTATACAAGATCTTTTGGGGTTGCCGACTCGTGAATTTTCAACCGTGAGTATCAGTGACATTGAACTCTATTTGCGCGCGGGTTTAGTGGAAGATTATGCCTATAAGATGCGCCATTTTGATGTTGGCTTCAATTTCGGGGTGCTTATCCCTTCGGCACAAAAAGTTAATTATTTTAATCCTGCCTCAATCCCTTTAGGGGGCAATGGCCATTGGGGAATATTTGCAAGTATTGATGGACAATTCGAGCTCAAAGAAAATCTGGGCGTCGGGCTGTTATTACGTTTAAATAAACGATTTGCTCGTAAAGATAATCGCCGCATGGTACAATTTACCGAGCCTAATAACTATGGTGTTCTTTTTGGCGCGTCAAAAGTTGACCCGGGCGTGACGGTGATATTTTCTCCTTATGGGCAGTTGCTGAGATTGCGAAGCGGGTTCGGTCTGCAAGCGCAGTATACGCTTGTGTACCATGAAGAAGATAATTGGCGTGATCTGCGCTGCTGCAACGGGCAACCGCCTGCAAATATAGAACTTATGGAGCGGCGTTCGGAATGGGCCAGTGAATATGTAAACGTTGCGGCATTATACGATTTTTCAAAAGATAGCAAAGAAAGAACTTTTAAGCCCATTATCACGTTCGCTGTCGACATCCCCGTACAATTTCTTATAGCAAAACGAGTAGCTAAAACATTCGGAATCTCATTAACAGTAGAGTCAACATTATGGTAAAATTTTTTGGTGCACGTAGATTATTTCGCCTTTTTTCCAATGATCTTGCAATTGATCTAGGAACTGCAAATACGGTAGTATATGTCCCAGATAAAGGGATAGTTTTAAACGAGCCTTCCGTGGTTGCCGTGAAATCGCACACTAACCAAGTGCTTGCAGCGGGCCGCCGTGCAAAAGAGATGCTTGGTAAAACTCCAGAAACTATCATCGCCTGCCGCCCCATGCGTGACGGCGTTATTGCAAATTTCGATTTAACCGAAAGCATGTTACGCTATTTTATTAAAGAGGTGCAAGACAATCGACGCACATTAGTAAGCCCGCGCATGGTTATTGCTGTTCCTTCTGGGATCACGCAAGTGGAACAGCGTGCGATTAAAGAATGTGCTAAAAATGCAGGCGCGCGCGAAGCCTATTGTATTATGGAACCTATGGCTGCCGCTATCGGCGCCGGGCTTCCGGTGCATGAACCTATCGGGAATATGATTGTTGATATAGGTGGTGGAACAACTGAAGTGGCCGTTATAAGTTTAAAAAACGTCGTCTTTTGCCGTTCAGTAAGAGTAGGTGGCGATGAGATGGACCGTGCAATTGTCCAATATATCAAACGAAAATATAATCTTTTGATTGGTGAACGGACAGCAGAACTTATCAAGATTCAGATCGGTACAGTTCTTCTAGAGGGTGAAATTGAACGGATGGAAGTTAAGGGCCGCGATTTAATTACGGGTGTCCCTAAAACTATCTGGTTCACCAGCACTGAAGTTAACGAAGCGCTTCTTGAAACGATATCTTCAATTATCGACACGGTGCGTGTAGCCTTAGAGAATACGCCGCCCGAGTTATCATCAGATTTGGTTGATAATGGGATTGTGCTTGCCGGTGGCGGTTCGCTCTTGCGCGGACTTGATAAATTAATCTCGCGGGAAACGGGCTTGCCGGTGCGTATTGCAGACAACCCATTACTCTGCGTGGTGAACGGCGCAGGTAATGTCCTTGAAAATATAGACTTCTTTAATGAAGCGTTAATGAAATAATATATGAAACAGAAAAAAGATAGTTTAAAAAATAAGAAAGCCGTGCGCCCGGTCGCGCACGGTATCGCTATCAAAAAACAATTTGGTCAACATTTTTTGCGTGATCAGCGCGTTGTTGACCATATGATCGAGCGGGTGGCACTTACCAAACAGACAAGTGTCTTTGAGATTGGTTGCGGAGATGGCTTTTTAACAAAATCTATCTTACAGCAACCTATCGCGCGCTTGGTTGTTTTTGAAATCGACCCTGAATGGGCACAATTTGTGCAGGGGCAATACCCAAGCCCCCGTATGACGATTTTGCAAGAAAATATTTTGGATGTTAAGCCCGAGTTTTTTCACGAGCATGCTCCGTGGGTGCTTTTGGCAAACTTGCCCTATTCAATTACTTTTCCGATACTGCATATACTGCAAAAAAATAGGCTCTCTCTGCAGGAGGGCGTGGTGATGATCCAAGAAGAGGTCGCCCAAAAATTGGTAAAAAAATCAGGACGCGGCTATGGCTACGTATCACTCTTTTTCCAATACTATTTTGACCTTGAATTGATGGAGCGGATTAAGCCGGGCGCTTTTGTGCCGCCGCCTAAAGTTGATTCACGTCTTTTATATTTTAAGCCTAAAAAAGAGGTTGTTGAGATTCCTGATGAAGCGGGTTTTTGGAAATTTATTAAAGCATGCTTTAGCCAACCGCGCAGAACGCTCAGAAACAGCCTTTCAGCATACCATTTTGATCTTGATCTTATCCCGGCGCAGTATCATGAATTGCGCTCGCAACAATTGAGCATGGAAGATTTTCTTGCAATCTGGGAAATAGTAAGAAATAAATAAAAGTTTAGCGCACTGTTTTTTCCATACTTAAAGACATATTTTTCTTGCTATATTTTTTTATTTTAAAACCTAGTTTTTCATAAAATTCAATGCGCTTGCGATCTTTGATGTTGAGATTTTCTTTATTTCCATTAAAGGCTGCAGATCCGCGTATGATAACATCAGCCCTAAAAATAAAGCGTTGTTGGGAGTAATTGGTTACTCGATTTTCAAGTGCTTCTATCAGCCAGGAGCCGACCCCGCGACTTCGTAATTGATTATGAACATTAAGTGTTTGCAGTTTCAAAATTGCCGGTGCCCCATTTTGAGGTTGCTTGAATGTTGCTGTCAAAGATGCGAGTGGATTATTTTTATCGTCCAAAAGTTGATAATCAAAATTGAGGCGAGAATAAGTCTGGTCGACCGTGGTAATTAAAGTGGGATTAATAGTTTGTCCATTTTCATAAAAAATAGAACGGGGCGCTACAAAGTCTGAATTTTCATGCTTATCTGTGGTTATGAGTTGCGGAAATGGTTTTTGGCGATAAAAATTTTGAGGATTGCCCCTGAATTCTATGGCATGACTCGATAATAATGCGCATCCGAAAAATAAAATAATTCTATAGTTTGCAAACATTGCTCACCTCCTGTTAAAGAATATTTACTTATCCAAGCAAGAGAAATCGTAGCACAAGCAGCCTTTAGTTTTATGGGTATAGCTTACCGTGCCATAGGCCTGCGTAACCGCTGTCCGCATGTGGCTCAAGTAATCTTTGCGGTTAAAGTCTTCTGGCCTTTCTTGAAGCGCAGTCTCTTGTAATTTTTTAATGGTCTGGAGCTTGATACTCTTTGTCTGAACTTTTTTAAAATATTTTCTTTTTTTTACAATACATTTTTCTGCGCAGGGGTAAAACTCTATTACCAGGTCAGTCTCATGCGGCATGCCGACTTGCGCAGCTTTAATAACTTGAGGGATTATGCATGCAGTCGGTAACGGGTGCAGTGGGAAATCACTTCTGTAGGTACCCTCAGTCCAGCCGAAAAACCACAATTCAATGTGTCCAGGTGACCGGTTTACATAGGTACGCTTTTCGTGTGCTGCGTAGTCTCTGCGTGCAGACTTGATTTTCAGCTCGATTTGTACCACCTTTTCTGGGGTAATAAAACGTTTATCATCGTTAAACCGGCGATATGAAAAAAAGCGTTTGAATGAAAAAAAATCGAGGCTCTGGATTTTGTCGCCTTTTGAGTAGATATGATAAACTTTTTTGAAAATATGGCTGGTCACCAGATGGTCAGTCTCTTTTTGAATGGGGGTACCGAGTAGTATCAACAGGTCGATCATGATTGGCTCTGCATCTTGTTCCCGTTCATAAGTGCGCGCGAGCTGGAGCGCGACTGTTCCACCGTGGCTGTAGCCAATGATGCAAATTTTTACTTTCTTATCAGGGTTTTTCTCTACCTGGTCGCGGTACTCTTGTAATAGCTCTTTATAAAAATGTGATGCGTTTTTGTATCTGATCGATTCGCTTAAAACGCCAGACCAGCCGTAGGTATAATAGAGATTATCAGTCTGTGCGGGGAACACCTCTTGTAAAATAGTGTCGTAGGCATGCGCAAAAAGAGCGGCTGCATGGCCGGGCTTACGGTCAAGTCTATTAATGGGGTGTAGCCCATATTCCTGCATCGCCTGGTTTTTGTACATATAGGGGTTTGATCTCATAAGGTCTACCGCCTTTTCATAGGAGGTGTTTTCTACTTGATCGATCATAATTCTGTAAAGATTGCCGAATGATACGTTGCTTGCAGCACCGGCAGTTCCATGCACAAAAATAATCATCCAGAGGTCAGGTTTGTTTTGTTGAGGTTGTTGTCTTGCGAGCATACAACATGGTATGATTAACAGTAAGAATTTTTTTTTAAATAGGTGCATGGTCATACCTTCCCCTTAGTTTTACTTTCAGTAGTATGAGTATAGTGTAAAAGAGAGAGTATTATGAAGATTTCGGCTCGCTTATGGATGTGTACCAAGGTCGCAGTGCAGCTCTTGGGGGTGAATTTTCAAATTGTCCGGGGCCTTTGGAAGATCGGAAAACTGCCTCGGCCATGCGTGAGTATCTTCGGTGGCAGCAGAAACTTTGAACGCGAACAGTATTACCATAAACTCGCCGCTCAAGCAGCAGAGCTATTAATAAAAAACCATATATCTGTTTTAACCGGTGGTGGCCCGGGGATTATGGAGGCTGCCAACTGCGGTGCGCACGCGACCCCGCATGCTTTATATCGTACTCTTAAAATAGTGATCAATGGCTTGCCTTTTGATGAAAAGCCAAATCTTTGCCCCGGGGAATCGGTATACGTCACCGACTTTTTTGCCCGTAAATGGCTTTTGATAGATTATTCTATCGGCTTTATCGTCTTCCCGGGAGGGCTTGGTACGCTCGATGAACTGTCTGACCTTATGAACCTTATGCAGACAGGCAAGCTCAAGCGTAGAACGGTGGTTTTGATTGGGGTTGACTATTGGTCACCTTACAAAAAATTTTTTGATCGGGCTGAGAAGCAAAATTTTTTAGAAACGACTACTACTTTACCAATTATTACCGATGATATAGAATATGCAGTACGACTTGTCGCTACACATTGCGACGAATGCAGATAATTAAAAAGTAATTTATGAAAGAAGATAGACATGATTGTTAAAAGAGCGCTAATATTAGTATGTTTTATCGGGAATTTATTTTCATTGGATTCACTTACCTGGGAAGATGGTTTAACCGCAGCGCGTGCAGCAGTGTGCGCAACAGCCGCCTGCCATAGTTTTGAAACAATTATGAATTACCGAGAAAATTCTTTAGCTCGTGAATTGAATATATTTGCTGCCAAAGACCAAAAGATAGACTTTGGTAAAAAAGACGCATTTAGGGCGTGGGGAATATCTATCGTCATGTCAGGCATCGCGTCAACATGTAGTCTTGCTTCAGCACAGCAATACGATTCGCGCGTGTGGGCTGGCATATTATTTGGCTTTGGTGGCTATACACTCTTAAAGACGATAAATATGCAGCGCCGCATAAATAAGGCAAGTATATCGATTGATATACAAGAGAAGTTTTTTTCTGATGCCGGCGCAAAAGCCAATAACGATACTGATGCAGAAGAAATGATCAAAGACGCAGCTATTGCGCCACAAGACCAAGCAGCCTTGAATGTTGAGAGAAAGATATTCGCACACTTAGGTCAGCTGAGAAAATATTCTGCAGCCACTTCGCTTGCAAGTTTAGCTGCCGGTGCTTGTTTATTAAAATTAACGTAAGCCCCGCTCATCCTGCCGTGCCCGGCATAGCCTTGGCGACGCCTGGGAGTGATTCGCTGAAAGCGAATTGTATCCCTTCGATAAACTCAGGATAAACTCCGGGCGCGGGCACTCACCATGCCTGTTCACTAGGTTATTTTTGCGGTTGATATGAAGGATTTTGTGCCGTCATAAGAGGTCCATATCTGTAGTCTCGCTTGCCGTCAAAGCCAGATTGAAAGCCATTTTTTTTGTAAAATGAAGTCGCTTTTTCTGCGGCGTGAACATTTATATGCTTGCAATGAGAAAGATTTTCGAATACTCCTTGCATGAGTAAATTAGCAGCCCCTGAACCTCGCGCCGCTTCAATTATAAAAAAACGAAGAATAGTACAGCTTTTTTCGTGTACTACAGTAGCGCCGATAACTCCCTCCGGATGCATCAAATATAAAGGAGTCGAATATTCTTTCTGCGATGTCTTACTATGTGCATACATTGATATAAAAGAGGGACAATCGTATGCTTCCGCTATATTTTTTTTGTCTTGATTATTCAAATTTTGGCAAGCAAGTAATGCTTGCCATGCCAATTTTTCTTTTTCAAAAGCATTTAATGTTTCGTGACTAACNNAAATATTTTTTCATGATATCTCTTAATTTTATAAAGCTGGATCCCAGAATTTGGACATGCTCTTTGTGCCAGCTTCAAAGGCTATCAGAGGCTGAAGATGTTTTTTTGCCTTTTCAAGCATTTGTATACGCAAAGAAGGAAGAGGATGTGTGCGGTCAAATCCCCAAACACCACTAAAAAAATCTTGTTGATCCGACAACGCTTTCAATTTTTGTTTGGTGGTAATTATATCGGTATTTAAAACGGCAGTAATTGCCTGAATATCTGCGTCGGTTTCTATATATTTTGCTACTTGTCTTGAAGCTTGCACCATGGCCTTCATTTTATTTAAGGCAGCAGATCTTATTTTTTCTAAATGAGTCTTTCTTAATTCTTTGAGATACTTACTTTTTGAGGACTCGAGCAAATGCTTTGTCCCGACATATCGTTGATAATATTTATCATATTCTTGTGTTGTGATATGAAACTCATGTGCCAATAATTGAAAGTTTTTATCGCGCATAAGTTGTGTATCTGTTACTGGCTTTGGGCGTATCAAAAAATCAGCGTCTGGTAAGTCCTCTGATAGCAAACTCTCTTTATCAAAATGAATTCTTGGGAGTTCTCGTTTCTCCCAAATCCCATACCCGCCCACATGCCGTAAGTTTTTAGCGCCTTGAGCAACATGAGCTCCCTCGTGTCCGAGAGTAACAAAAATATTGAAGAGTGCATTTTTTAGATGCAAACGATTTGAATGTTTCTCAAATGCCGGATATGCGTTGAGACCAAGATAAATAATTCCATTTTTTTCTTGTATCTCAGCATCCCAAGATTCATATATTTCCAGCGGTGCAATATTTTGCTTAAATTCTTCATATTCTTTTTTGCCTAAATGATGAGTAAATATGCTTTCGGTAAGGATGATATCCTTAAGCGCTGCTTGTCGCTCGGCCTCATTTTTAAATGGTTTAAGTTGTTTATACCAATGATGCGCGGTTGCTGCCGTGGCTGCGCCGGCACTCAGAAAGCCCGCAAGCGGCGCTAAATTGGCATTAAGACTAACGGTCGCCCCTAATGCGAGCATAAGTAGTTTTTTCATAATTTAACCTATTTTTTACTCATAATTTATTATATTTTCTATTATAAAGTTTAATCGATAGGTTAATTATTGTAAAATAGGTGCCTGATTGGCGCCATAGAACATGAAAAAGGGCGATAGTGAGTTTTCTTTCAAAAATAAAAAGTAAGCTAAATGTAACGATTTATTTACATTTTGGTTAGCTATAGATTACTATATAATTATAATATGGTAAGCTATGAGTAACCAAGAGGATAAAGTATGGCAAATGGCTTCAAGAAATTAATGCGTGAACAGGTTCAAGAAAGCTTAAATGATTTTCTGGGTCTGGCACGGAAATCAGTTCCTCCCAAAGGATGGATACGAACAATTCGAGATGCCTTGGGCATGTCTAGTTACGTATTAGCGGATAGGCTTGGTTGTAATAGGGCTAATATAACCTTGATGGAGCAGCGGGAAAAGAAGGGCACTATAACTCTCGAAACACTTGAGCAAGTTGCAAAGGCTTTGGATTGCAAACTTGTTTATTGCCTCATGCCACTCGATACGCTCGATAAAATACTTGAGAAACAGGCCAGACATATTGCCAAAAAACGAATCAAAGCGATCAATCATTCAATGAAACTAGAAAAGCAGGAATTAAATCAAAAGCAGCTACAACAGCAAGAAGAGGATTTAATACAAGAGCTATTGCAAGGCGATCCTAAAAAATTGTGGAATGCAGATGAAATTTAATTATCCACCAGGATCAACCCCTTTAGATCAGGATGAGATTGCTGGTTTGATACCAAGACATATCACTACTCAAGAAGAGTTAAATGCTTGGGAAGAAAGGAATATCATTGAGGCAGAGCCGTGGGCATTCAAGCAAAAAGATATCTTATCAATTGCATTCATTAAGAAATTGCACAAGCGCATGTTTGGTAAGACATGGAAATGGGCAGGTGAATTTCGTACTTCAGAAAAAATATAGGCGTTTACTGGGCCCAAATATCTATGAAGCTTCGAGAGCTTTGCGATGATGTTCGTTATCAATTAGAGCATGAAACTTTCTCCAAAGACGAGATTGCGATAAGATTTCATCATCGTTTAGTTTTTATACATGCGTTTGCCAATGGCAATGGTAGGCATGCTCGTCTGGTGGCAGATATTTTAATTGTACGGCAAGGTGGTAGTCGGTTTACTTGGGGAATGGATCAAGACTTAACCGGTGCGACTGAAATACGTAAGCAATATATTGATGCACTAAAACTTGCAGATCGAGGCGATTATTCAAAATTATTGATTTTTGCTCGATCATAAAACTACAAACTGCCGGCTTGCTTAAAATTGGATACTGAAAATTTAAACAAATATTTTACGCCGCGGCCGGGTCCCAGAATTTGGACATACTCTCGGCGCCATATTCAAGCGCAATTAATGGCATAAGGTGCTGCTTTGCCATTTCAAGCATTTCTATCCGTAAGGAACTTGGTGGATGTTGGTAGCCACCTTGGTCGCCTTTATGAAAAAAAGTTTGTTGTTGCGAAAATGCTGCTAATTTTTGCTTGACAGTAATTATGTCAGTATCGAAGATCGAATCAATCGCTTGAATGTCCGCATCAGCTTCGATGTATTGGGCTACCTTTTTCGATGCATGTGCAACTTCATTCATTTTAATCTGCGCAGGTATTATTGTTCTTTCTAATTGCTTTATGCGCAAGCCTCTTATATAGTCGCTTTTTGAGGATTCAAGTAATCGTTCTATGTCGCTATGTCTTTGATAGGCCCTATTATATTCTTCAATGGCAGTATAGAGTTCGTGCGCTAATGCTTGAAAATTTGGATCACCCATAAGTCTTGTTTCTGTTATTGCCCCTGGGCGCACAAGGAAACTACCGGCTAAAGGTGTTGATAGGGTATTGCTTTTATCAAAATGAATTTTTGGAAGCTTCCTGGTGAGAAATTGTCCCCAGAAAATATAATCGGAAAGTCCGTATGCTCCTACATGCGATATGTTTTTTATACCTTGAGCAATATGTGCTCCCTCATGCCCTAAAGTGACTAGAGAGTTATATAGTTCTTTTTTAAGCTGAATGCGATTTGTTTTTATATTTAAAGATGACAGATCATCTAAAGATAAAAACAAGTAAATAGTTCCATCTTCAAGTTCTGTTATGGCTGAATTAGATGCTTTCTCTATTTTAAACAATTCAGGATTTTGCTTAATTTCTTCATAGTGTTTTTTTGTCCAATGGTGAGCAAAAGTACTTTCATTAAGAATGATATCTTTAAGCGCCTCTTGGCGTTCAGCATCATTTTTAAATGGTTTAAGTAGTTTATACCAATGATGCGCGGTTGCGGCTGTGGCCGCCCCAACGCTTATAAGACCTGCAAGAGGGCCCAAAGTGGCATTAATAGAATACGATGCGAGAGCTGCCAAGCCTAAGAGCGTTTTTAATGAATATTTCATGCGTGTCTTTATTTATTTCCCAAAATTTTTTCTATAGCGCGCGTGTCAAATGCCTGTTGCGTATATGAAGCTTTTTCTTTCACAGTAAGTTGCGGATAGTCACAGTTACGCAAGTAGCCAGAAAGCTGAGCAAACTTGGACTGAGTATTTATCGCGTGATCAAGCTCTTGTTTACGCTTTGCCAAGAGTGTTAGATCTACTTTGTTGCATTCTTGCTTGAAGTTGTGAGTATTAATTTCATGCTTTAGTCTATTCTTTTTGCGGATCTCTTTTTTGTCTATATTATGATCATACCAAACGATTGGAAACATAAGTGTTAATGAGGCAAAAGCTGTCGAGGCGCTGTACGCAAGTAAGACGCTACCTCTAGCAGGTCTGGTGGCAAGGTACATCATCGGGACACTTATAGCCACGCCGGCAACAGCACAAGGCACTGGACCCATAAGAGCAGCTTTGACTTTATCACCCTTGGTTAGTTCAACTTTACCTGTTTTTTGAAAGGTAAGCGCTTCTGGGGATAATTCAGCTTGCAGGCTATAAATTGCCCCAAATGCGAGTATAAGTAATTTTTTCATAGTTTCCCTTGTTTTTACTAATCTTCACTATATTTTCTATTAGTAAGTTTAATACATTGGTGAGTTTTTGTAAAGTAGGGGTCGTATATAAAGCCTGGATCGCTATTTTTCAGAAAAAAGCTATAAACTGCCTACTTGGCCGAAGTTGGAAAGGGCAAATGCGAGTCGTGTGCCTATAACAGCCTGGATTGCATGGGGCACTAAAAAGCGGCGGTAGGGGTCAAAAATGGCATCTAATTGGGCCTGTTTCAGATTATAAAAAAATAGGCGACAGGTTTCCCCGCCTAAATTTGTTTTTAAAGTGGGCTACTCTCCCCAGATCTGCATTCCAAGTTTACGAGCGGCGTCTTCGTTTTCAGGATTACTATCGATATAGTAAAAGTTGCTTGGGGCTAGATCAACTGATTCTGTTTTTACCGTTAATGGCTTGGGTGGAAGCTCTTTAGCAAGGCAAATTGAATGAGCAATCTCAGGGTCTTTTGAGAGTACGATATCATAGTGTTGTGAATTTTTCCAACCATGCCTAATTAAATAATGATTGAAATGATTGATTGGCGTGCTCAGGCATGCTAAAAGTGCAAGAGATATCATAGTTTTCCTTTACGTTTTTAATTATATTATAATTATATCAGATGTTTTCAGTTGGTCTATTGAGGTCTGATTCCAGCGTCCAGATAGTGGTTTTTAAGAAAAACTTATAAACTGCCTACTTGGCCGAAGTTGGAAAGGGCAAATGCGAGTCGTGTGCCTATAACAGCCTGGATTGCATGGGGCACTAAAAAGCGACGATAGGGGTCAAAAATGGCATCTAATTGGTTATTATTATCATATAGGGCCTCGATGGCGTAATTCCCCAATGCTGCAGCCCAGGGCAACCCAGCAGCTCCACTAATATAGTAGATATTGGGGTTGTCTTTGTCTTTGCCGGCAAGAGGGAACAGGTCTTTAGTAATACCAATAAGTCCAGGCCACATATATTCCCATTGCAAAGGCAGATAGGGAAAATAGGTATGTGCATAGTTACTTAATTGCTTGAATATACGGGGGTTGTGGCCACTGGCATAGGGTGAATAGGTGGCAAAAAGATCGGCGCCTCCTAAAAGAAGCCTGTTGTCTTCTGTCATTCTGAAATAATGGTAAATTAAATCGGTGTCCCAGCCCATCATAGGGCGTTCCGGGAAGAGCATCTGCGCATATTCTGGCGGCAGTGGCGCCGATGCCATCAGAAATGTCTGTACATGGTATATATCATACGAAAAGGCTGCTAAATCGGGCAGTTGGTAATCGGTTGCAACTATGATATTTTGAGCAAAAACCTGTGCGGCTTCAGTTTTAATGCCCTGCGGTGAAATTGCGATAACCGGAGACTCTTCATAGATCTGCACGCCGAGCTTTTGCAGGATCTGCTTCATGGCGCGGCAATAATCGAATGCTTTTATAGAAAAAGTGTTTCCATATGATACGCCTCCAAAATAGTAAGGGCTATTAATGATGGTTTGTATGGTATCTTTACTGTGCAGATTACTTTTCAGATTATAGTGTAAGCGAGTCTCATGTTCATGCGTCAATTTTTTAAAACTGCGCTGCGTGGTTGCTACCATCAACGTGTCTTTTTCTTGATACTGGCATTCAATAGAATGGTCTATAATATTTGAGCGTATAGTTTCCACGCCGGAAGTAATAAATTCCCATATGCGTTGTGCATCCATGCCATGCATACGGACTAAATCCCTAAAAGAGAATTCAGCATCTGGAGTGATGAATCCTGAACTTTTTCCTGAGGCTCCTGCGCCTACGAATGCCTTTTCAACAAGGGCTACTTTTAAGCCGCGCTTNNATCATGCGTAAGGCGCGTTATGGCATCTGGCCTGAGGTACCAATAAGTTTGATCCAGCGGGTAGGTAGTGCGTTGCATAGTAATTACTTTTTAAGTTTCTTTGGGTAACTAAGTTTCTAGAGCAGAGTATAGATAAAGTTTTATGATAATTTGAAGTAATTTTGTTCACCCGGTGCAGGGATGCACGGGTTAAGTAGATTTAACGCTCTTAATAAGTAATAATTCGCTATAGCGTTGTGCCATAGTTGCAGCAGAGAAATGTTCCTGTACATACGTATGGCCCGCGCGGGCATAGGCATCTGCTACTTCTGGATAAAGAATATATTTTCGTAATGCTTCATATAAAGATATAAGGTGGTTTGGTTCAATAACCAAGCCACTTTTTTTATGCATAACGCAGGCATGTGCATGCTGATGGCCCGTGACTATTGCCGGCAGCTGCGCTTGCAGAGCTTCGAGCAACGCGATAGAGAGCCCTTCATGCGCTGACGGCTGCACAAAGCAATCAATAAGAGGGTAATAATTGTGCGCTGGTTTATTGATAACAAATGTTACCATCTCGTGAATTTCTAGCTGCTGCGCCAAATCACGCAACAGCTGTTCGAGTGGCCCGTGGCCGACAATTATTAAACGGATATGTTTGAACTCTTTATACAATTGCGCGTAGGCATGCAGCAGGATATCAAAATTTTTCACCGGGACAAAGCGGCCGACTGCGCCAATAACATAATTTTTTTGCTTCACCTCGCTAACCCTTCGACCCTGCTCAGGATGAGCGAGATCAAGCGGTGACTGGTAGGGCGTGCTCGCTAAAATACCATTCTCTATGGTGACTAACTTATACGCAGGGACAATCGCATCATACGATTCATGCACCGTGCGTGATACCGCGATATAATTTTCCGGGTGTATCGGCAATAAAAAATCTACAAAATTACGTAAAAAGCCGCTATGTGCTGCAACGGTGTGTAGCGCACAGTAGACAGGAATATTTAAAAAATATCCAGCAAGTCGGGCAAAAATATTAGCTGACCAGAGCGCACTGTGTATGCTATCAGGCTTGAGTGTCCGTATTGTTTTAAAAAGAGTGAAGTATGAAACTTGATAGGTTGCCACCCCTAATTTTTTGAGATCATCGTGGAGCGGACCATCTTTGAAAAAGATTACCGATTGTTTATAGGCATATTTTTGTTGCGCAAATTCCGTCACAAGCGTAACAAGTACTGTTTCTGCGCCCCCACGGTGCAACCCCGTGATGACATGTACAATGTGTATCATGAGCGATTATTTTTATGCATGATGCGTAATGTCTTTTTATCAACTTTGCCGGTGGTGGTAGTCGGCAACTCTTTCAAAATATAAAAAGCACGTGGGATTTTATAGGGAGCAAGATGCTGTTGGCAAAGCCGCAGCAATTCTGCTGACAGTACCTCAGGTTGAGCAACATAATCTCGCGACGCGATATAGGCGATAGGAATTTCGCCATCCTGTGGTGTGGCCTCGCCGATAACGGCAACGGCTTGCACGGCAGCATGCTGCATTAAGCAATTTTCTACCTCTTGCGGATAGATCTTTATCCCCTTATGAACGATAAGGTCTTTTTCGCGTCCGCACATAACGAGTTTGCCGTGGCTGTTGAGTTTAACCAGGTCACCTGTGTTCAACCAACCATCTTGCAAAATTTTTGCAGTCGCCTCAGGCGCATTATAATAGCCAAGCATGATGTTGTCGCCCTTGACCCAGAGTACGCCGATCTCCTCCTGTGGAACGTGCGCACCGGCGTTATCACGTATTTCTATGGAAATGCCAATAAATGGCTTGCCGATGGTATTTGTCTCAGAACGCGTGTCATCAATGTCAACACAGATAAAAGGGGATGTCTCGCTCAGGCCGTAACCATTGCATAATTTTCTGCCAAAGATAAGTTCAAAAAATTTACGTATCTTGTCAGGCAACGCGTCGCCGCCTGATATAAAAAAGCGTACCTGAGAAAAGTCGATTTTTCTCATCAAACAAAAAAGTCCAAAAAGTTGTGGAATTCCCAGAACAACTGTAGGTTTGCTTGCAATACCTATAAGAAGTGCCTTGCGATCAATTTTAGGCACCACGATAACCGCTGCGCCCAAAAGACAGCTGCTCCATACGCATCCGTTTTGCATAAAGCTATGAAAAAGAGGTAGTGCGCAGAGCACCCGATCATCGGGCAATGAGCGAAACTGCGCTATGCCTTGAATGCTGTTATAAATACAATTGTAGGAGCTCAGCATAACGCCTTTTGGTGTTCCCGTTGTTCCGGAAGTATACAGAAGAACCGAAAGGGCATGTTGAGGTAATGTCCGGGGAGTATATGTTTTTTCTTGCGTCGCAAGTTGATCGAGAATATCGTGGGTAATTACCACCCGAGCGGCCAGAAGTGTGTTACTGAGCTTTTCTGAAACGATCAGCGCGTCGGGCTTTGCGTCGTTCATGACATGTTCAAGCTCTTGAGCATGCATAAAGGTGTTAACCGGCACGACAACAGCGCCGGTCTGCCAGGCGCCGTGATAAGCGCGATAGAAATGGAGCGAGTTTTCGTAAAGAATCATCACCTTATCGCCAGGGCGGATTCCCTGTTCCTCGAGATAAAAACTGACCGCGCTGGCTTGATGGTAGAGTTGTTTGAAGGTAAGTGATTCGCCGTTACAGATAAGGGCGACCCGCTCGGGCCACAGCTGCGCCGCTCGCTGGAGCATCTGCCCGGCATAGAGCGGTTTTTCTGGGTTCAGCAGCTCATTACATAATTCATTAAATCTACTCAATTCCATTACACTCTCTTTTTTAGTCTAATCCTCTGCTTCAATAACTGATACGGGGCACTGTCGTATTGACTGTTTAATCTCAGCGGCGTAGTCACTGAGAGGCGCATCATCTTTTACGCGACAAATATCGGTCACTTCAAAGACCTCTGGCGCTATAAATTCACACGTGCCACACGTGATACAGCCGGGCTTTATCCAAACTTTTTTCATACTATTTTTATGGTCCATAGTGGGGTTATATCTGTAAAACTCTATAAAATATGATACTCTATAAAGAAAATATTTAACATAGTTGCGCTGAGAATATGAAAAAAAAATCTGGATTCCTTGTTGCATTTGAAGGTATCGACGGAAGTGGAAAAAGCACTCTGAGTCGACTTGTCTTTAATGAACTTACTGCCCTTTCTATACCCACTGTTCTTACCAAAGAGCCGGGTGGAACTAAAATTGGCCAAAAGATTCGTGCCATCGTGCATGAACATGTGTTAACACCCCAAGCGGAGTTTCTCCTTTTTGCTGCTGACCGATCTGAGCATATAACGGGCGTTATTATTCCCGCGCTTGATGACGGCAAAATTGTTTTATCTGACCGCATGGCAGATTCTTCTCGCGCTTACCAAGGGTACGGCAGGGGTATTGATCTTAAACTTATTGATGGGGTTACGCAGTGGGTGATGCAAGGTATAAAGCCCGATCTTATTATCTACTGCAAAATAGATGCGGCAACCGCTTTTAATAGAATCGTACAGCGCAAAGAGGAGCTGACTGTTTTTGAGCGAGAAAAGACGCAATTTTTTGAGCGGGTTATTCAAGGCTTTGAAAAGATTTTTGATAGCCAATCCGCGGTATTAGTAGTTGATGCGACCCAATCTCCTCAAGCCTTGTGCACACAAGTTATTGCAGAACTTCGACGCCGATTAGAAAATGTGGCATGAAGCACAGTGCATCGACTCAGTTATGGGTAGGGTCTCCCGAGCATTTGAGCGGGCAGGTGGTTGCTTTGATTCAAAAAGAGTATTGCCCGCAGCAGGCGTGCGGCTATTGCGCAATCTGTAAGCAGATAGTTGCCGAGCAGCATTATGCCTACTTAACAGTATCTACTACTAAGTCTGCCTATGCGCGAGCCGATCTTGAAACTATTTTTAGTAAGATAGCTTTCCAAGGTTCATCTGAAGAGCCTCGCTTTTGTGTTATTACTCAAGCGGAAAAACTATCTGCCGCTTGCGCAAACAGTCTCTTAAAACTTTTGGAAGAGCCGCCCGCTGGCTGGCATTGGCTGTTATTAACTGACAGGCCTCAAGAACTATTGCCTACGGTAATTTCGCGGTGTATGGTAAAAGAATATGCATCAGAGCGCGACGGCGGAACGCGCGAACTCTATTCTTTTTTGACTACGTTACCTTTGGGCGATATCGTGCATTTTCAACAGATTTTAGAGCGTGCCAAACTGAGCGATTATGACTCGCGACTACTTTTTGACGAGCTACTTGCTTTCTGGACTAAAAAGCCCCAGGCCCGAGCGAATTGGATAGAATGTCTCCATAGCTTTTTAAACTATCAACCGATGCCGGGAAGTAGCAAATTTTTCTGGAGAACTATATACCTTAACATGCATTGTTTATTGGCCAAAGAATCATGAAACCGCTCACGCACTTACTTGATCAGCTATTATCCCGTGCACAGGCCGATTGGCAAATAAAACTTCGTGCTGAATGGTCAACCATTATGGGCGATCTTTCACGGCGGGCCCGGCTTGAGCGGATTAACGATACTACGGTAGTGATCGGGGTATACGATAGCCACTGGATGCATGAACTTCACGCGCTCTCGCGTATGATGCTGCAGCGCATAAACAGTGCCTTGAGTAGTGTCTATCCCCCAGGCTTTACCCTCAAGAGCGTACGCTGTATCTGGGTGCACCAGAAAGTATTTCATAAAAAAAATAATAGTCCGCTTCATGCAGAAGTGAAAAAAATAAAACCCAGCACGCAAGCGATACACCATGCAGAAAAATTACCAACGGCGGATTTAAAGGATGCCATGATCGCTTATTATATTCGCTGCAAACAGGAAAAGAATGAACAATAGTATCTGGTATGTGGGCGGTAAATCTGCCGGCCATATTATGCCCTTAATTACCCTTTCGCATAGTGCGACAGAGAGAGCCGTTTTTATCACCACCCACCGTGATTTAGATAGAAAACTCATAGACCAAATAAAGAGGCACCCTGAGTGTTTTTCGTCAGAAAAAAGTATCGAAGGGCGTATACAGCATATAGCTCTTTATATTCCTGATATCGAGCGCAAAAAAATATGGCTCTATCCCTGGTATGTACTCACCTGGTTATGGGCCGCCATCAGGCTCGTAAAACTTTCTTTCCGAGCACGTCCAAAAAAAGTTGTTTCCACCGGCGGCTTATGCGCCGTGCCGGTGTTTCTCACCGCGTGGCTACTGAAAATCCCCTGTGAACTTTTTGAACTGAACGCTGTTCCTGGTGATGCCGTGCGCATACTCGCGCCATTGAGCCGCACTATTTTTTACTGTTACAAAACGGCGGCACAGTACCTGCCAGAAAATAAAATTCGATATAAGCCATATCCGGTTCGCTCGTTCACTACCGTAACCGCATACGAAGCACGTGGAGCATTGGGGCTGTCTCCCCATAAAAAAACTATCTGCTTTTTGGGGGGCTCGCAAGGTTCACATTTTATCAACGGGCTTGCGAGAAAGATAGTTGAGCGTTTTTCACCGGGAGATATACAGATTGTGCACCAAACGGGACCTGCCGATCATCAAGAGAGTGCCGCTTGGTATGCGCAAAGAAACTATACTGCCTTTGTGGTAGATTTTTATCCTGAAATTGAGACGCTCTATTGTGCTGCAGATTTTGTTATCTGCCGTGCAGGCGCGGGAACATTATGGGAGCTTGAATATATGAATATCCCTACCTGTATTATTCCGCTTGAAACTGCGGCCACTGATCATCAAAAATATAATGCTCAGGCGCTGTGCTCACAAAAGCCTGAACAATTTACGTGCCTTTTACAGGAGTATGCGGAAAAAAATAGTGACGCTATTGTTTCGCTTTTTTCTCGCGAGGTACCAGAATCTCGATGGCATGCGGATCATGAAGATCTTTCACTGCAAGACCCGTTATTTCATGAATAGTAACCGGTTGTAAATCTGGATGATACATAAAATGCTCATCTGCGCGGCAGGGGGTCTGCTTGAGTATATCGATCACTAAAGGCAATACCGTTTGCGATGCAAAAATATCATTCCCCATGGCTCTATTTTCATCATTACCAATATATGCCGCAGCGGTGTACCGAGGTGTTGCTCCTACAAAAAAGCAGCTGCGCGCGTCATTGGTTGTTCCTGTTTTGCCCATCAGTGGAATTGCGCCAAGGGCATGCAGCGAAGAACCAGCAGGTGATCTTTTACGCAACTGTGACATCCCCGCGCATAATGTTGCCGCCACTTGGCTGGTCGCTTGCCAGTTAAAAACTTGTGTTGACGACTCTTTGTGTTTATATATTTTTGTGCCCTGTTTATCTTTAATCCATTCTATATAATAGGGCTCGGTGAATACCCCTTGATGCGCAAAGCAATTAAAAAGACTCACTGCTTGTAACGGGCTGGCGTCTATGCATCCAAGCGCTAATGAAGGGTAGGGTTGAACGCCCTGAGTAATACCACAGGCGCGAGCTGCATTGACCGTATTTTGAATGCCCGCAGTATAGAGCGTTTGCACTGCCACGGTGTTAAGTGATCGATAAAACCCAAAGGCTCTGGTAACAGGGCCTTTAAAGGTATGGTTATAGTTTCCTGGGCTCCAGAGCGTGTTATTAAATTCGATGGTAATAGGCTCGTCAACGCAGATGTCGTCCATCCGGGCGTCCTCTTGCAGCGCGAGCGTATAAATAAGTGGTTTAAAAATTGAGCCGAGTTGCCTTTGTGCTTGAGTCGCTCGATTAAATTGTGAAGCACCAAAATCGATGCCCCCGATAAGAGCCTTTATTTTACCTTGAGCCCCTTCTATTAATACAAAGCCACCATCAATAGGCACTGAACTCGTCCTTTGATGCGTTTGTAGGTGTCGCTTAAAAATAGCATTGCTCTTTTTTTGTAACACGGTTGAAAGGGTAGTTTGAATAGTAAATCCGCCAGAATATAACTCTTTTTTGCCCAATTTTGCTTCGAGTGTTTGGCGCAGCATCTCTTTTATGTGCGGAGCGCAGCAGACATCGAGTGCGGCTTGCAGAGCGAGTGGTTCTTGGATCGCCTGGTTAAACTCCGCGTCTGTTATGCGATTTTGTCTGAGCATACGCTTGAGTATAACGTTGCGGCGACGTAACGTTTTTTCTGGGTCAATAAGCGGGCAAAAGCGTTCGGGTGATTGTACAATGCCGGCCAGTGTTGCCGCCTGTGCGATGGACAGGTTGTGCGCCCCCGTGCGCCAAAAGCGTTGAGCCGCGGCCTGCGTGCCATAGATGCCGCAGCCTAAGTAGATGTGGTTTAAATAGGTTTGTAATAGCTGTTCTTTGCTAAATTGCCGCTCAACTATCAGTGCGAGAAAGAGCTCTTTTATTTTCCGCTTAAAGGTTCTACTATTATCTAAAAATAGAAGTTTTATCAGCTGCTGGGTGATGGTGCTTGCCCCTTGCACAATTTTCCTGCGATAAAAATTGGCAAGAAACGAACGGAGAATTCCCTTAAGCGATATGCCATGGTGAACAAAAAAGTTTTGGTCTTCTGCAGCAAGAAAGGCTTGAATCAGAACGGGGGACAGCTTGTCAAGAGAGACGGGCTCGCGGCGGTCGAGCTGGAAGCGCGTTAATTCATTGCCTTGATCATCGAGCACGACAGAATAGGTCCCGGGATCATAGTTTTCTAGGCTAGAAAAATCGATGGAAACGTGAGTAAAAAGATAAAAGAGAATGCCTGATACAAAGCAGCAACTGGTGAGTATGCTCCAGAATATAACTTTAAAAATTTGCATATGCTTAGTATACTCGCATTATGAAAATTCTTAACTCTTTGTTCCTTATTTTCGCCGCTTTTTTTATAGATCTATCAGTTAATGGTATTATTGGCCATATTTTTTGTTTAACTACACCATTTTTTTATAGCTATTTCACCAGCTTTTTTGCCCATAAAATGGTACGGGCGGTATCGGCACTTTTTGTGATCATGCAGGCGATGCTGTATGGCGCTGCGACGCCTCTTTTTTGTGGCTTTGTGGTGAGCATCTTTTTTACTGCACCATTTTTCAATAGAAGGCTGCGCCCAGAAAAATGGGTGCGGTGGCTTTTAGCGAGCCTTTTCTTTTTTATTATTTTGTGTTGCTACTGCTTAAACTGTTTTTTGTAAATTTAATACCCATTTGCCGTTGGCATCTGCAGTAAAGCCGCATTTTTCAAGGAGCTCCGGCGCCCAGGGAATACCGGTTATTTCCTCTTCAGGAGAGAAGCGAGGGTCATTTTTTTCAAGATCGAAGATCTCAATTTTTTTTGCTTTCAATTCCCTAGAAATTTCAATGGCCAGCTTAAGCGCAAATTCACCATATAGGTTGTTATGAAAACTCTTGTGGACTAACACTGTTTTTTGAGGTAATGCATTCAGATCGATCTCCAGCTCTACTATCTCATCTACGTGGTAGATCTCCTCTTCGATCATTATGGGATGAGTCGTCAAATAAATGTTAAATGCTTTGATGTTCGGTGTATAAGCATAACTTAGGTATGCAGCATTGAAGGCTCCAGGCGTTAAGTCCTGTTTGGGATGGGATTTGGAGTAGTTTATAAATATGTCGCCCTTCTTATTTTTTGTTATCGTAGGCGTGGTTGGTAGATCTGATAAAAAATTTGGCTGATTTGCTATTTTTTTTGTGGCATTTAATACTGCCTGTATAAAAATATTTTCACGCGTTTCTTTTGGCGAATTATTAAAATTGATCGGTGCTAGGTAGGCGCTTGGCTGGTCCGCTGCAGGTCGCATTGAAAAAAGAAGGCCAGGGGTCGCAGCCACGGCAATAACAAGTGATAATAAATATTTTTTCATTGTAATATCTCAATTTTTAAACATACCTCTATGATTAAAGGTTAACTAATGCATAATGAAAAAGTCAATAAATTAAATATTATCAATCGCATCGCCGTATTTATACGCATATCTTGAAGCTTATATCGCGCGGCTATTTCCTGGTATTTTCTATTTTTTTCATGCTTATCTGTTGAGCATGCGTAGCATCGCAGAGTGCGCAGGTAGGCAACTTATAGGTTGCTTCAAGATGTTCTGCAGTTGGCTGTGTTGCTAAAAACTCTTGCTCGCCCTGGGCTGCCAATGCACTGTTATGTGGCAGGCCGTAATGCTTATAAAAGGCATGAACTACCGTTTCATAGGTTATTTTATCCTGCTGATCATGAAGCATATACGCCGGATGAAACGAGTTTTTTAGCATAAGTAGATGCACTTTCTTGTGTCCGCGTGCATGTAAGCGGTTATACAAGTAGAATGCAGACTGAGTGGGGACTTGACCATCTTTAAGTGAGATAACAAACAAGAGTGGTATATTGTCAGCAATAATCTCCGCGCATTCGCGTTGATCAATTCCATCTTTTTTGTAGCCGGCCATAACGAGGCGCATAATGCGTGAGATGATTTTTTCTTGCGTCGGTGTTTTATCACTGTAGATAAAATGTTTTACCAGATGAGGCAATGAATCATAAATGCCCTCTAAAACGGCTGCTTTAACTTCAGCGGGATCATAAAGAGCAATAAAATTAAAAATGGTTGCTGCCCCGCGCGAATCACCATAGAGAACTACTGATGTGTCTGAATGTTGTTGTATATGCTCTTGATAGCTCGCTTGTAGCGCTTTGATATCAGGTTTCTGACCAAGATTCGCTTTGCTTAAATCAAGATTATACTGGGCCACAGAGTGAGCATTCTGTGGATTATCTTCAACAGTAAAATCGAGCAGATCTTGCATTGCGCGCTGCACAAGAGGCATCATCTGTCTTCTGAGGTAATTGATGTACGCAGTAATTGGGTTAAGCGTGAAATGAGTAGGCTTGCGCAGATCAATTTCAGGGAACGTCACGGCGCTATGTGGTTGGTCAATAACATGTCCTCCAGATTTACTCGTAATCTTTTCACCGGTGCTTGCCGTAAATTGTGGGCAATAACGGGCCATGGCGATCTCTGAGCCGGACATTCCGGGGGCATAGAGATACGAGGCTGCAGCATCTTGTGGATGAGTATCGAAGTGAGTATTAGCGGTAGCAACGAGTAAAATACTTGATAGAGTAATGTACAAATTTTTCATGATTCCCTTTTTAAACTATCTCTTTGCAGAAGAACGTCTTTTTTTTGCCTGTTTCATAATTATTGGATTTTGTGTGTTGCAGTATGGACATTGATCAAGTTTATACAGGTGAAGCTGCTCGATGCTTGGTTGCGTTTCTTGGAATGTCTGTTGCCCTAAGGCAGCTTTCTGAGCATTGTGAGGCAGGTTATAATGTTTGTAAAATGCATGCACCGTTGACTCATAGACCATTTTATCTTCCGGATCACCCACCATATAACTTGGATGGAGCGATTTTTTAAGTACTAATATGTGGACTTTTTGGTGTCCACGCAGTCGTAAACGGCTATAAAGATAGAATGCAGATTGTGGCGCCACAAGACCATCTTTAAGAGAGATAACCATCAAAAGCGGAACGTCATCATTAATAATTTCTGCGCATTGACGGGCGGAAATCCCTGTCTCTTTATAACTTCTCATGAAAAATTTAATGCAGCCATAGAGTCTTGCTTCAGCAGCTTTGGCTTTATCAGTATAAAGAAAATGTTTTACCGTATGGGGGATATCATCAAAAATACCATCTAAGATTGCGGCTTTAACCTGGGCCGGTTTATGTAATGCGATAAAATTAAAGATGGTTGCAGCACCGCGAGAATCGCCGAGCATAATAATGTTAGTGTCTCTGCCATAAAGCTCTATGTGCTCTTGATACGCTGCATGTAATGTTTCAATGTCAGCCTTTTGACCAAGATTAGCTTTACTAAAATTAAAACTATAATTCACGACTGAAAGCGGGCAGGCCGGGTTGTCTTTAACGGTAAAATTGAGACTGTCTTGCATAACACGTTGAGCCAGCGGTGCCAGGTCTTGACGCATGCTATTAATAAAGGCGGTAAGCGGGTTGAGTGTGAAATAGGTTGGCTTTCTTAAATCTATTTCTGGAAAGGTTACGGCGCTATGTGGTTGGCCGATAATATGGCCGCCCGATTTACAGGCAATTTCTTCCCCCGTGCAAGCGGTAAATTCAGGGCAGTAGCGCATCATGCCAAGTTCACTATTCATCATGCCTGGGGCATATAAATAAGAGATAGGTTCTTCTGTAGGACGCACATCAAAGAATGCGGGCAACGTTTTCTGGTTTTGAATTCGAGGCAGGGCTATCTTTTTGGTGCGGCAGGCGCTTAATACAAAGAATACGGTGATAAGAAATATAATGCTTTTATTGCGGGTCATGGATTTTATCCTAATAGGTAATTATTTTTTCTATTATACTTATGGTACCGTAATAACCTATTTTTGTAAAATGCTGATGGGATCGTTTAGCTTTTTAAGCGGGCTCGGCCGGGTTAATGGTGACAAGCGTCTGGGGTAGGCCGCGCTGTCGGCTCATGGGTTGAACCTCTTCATCTTCGTTTTCATTGACATAATATATGGTTCCAAGGGCATTAAAAAGATGTTCATAGTCAGTGTGCAGAAGTTCCATAAAGGGAAAGACGCGATAAATGAGACGCCAAGTACGACTCAGACGGCTGTCCGGTTCTTGCGGAGCATAGAGGCGGAATGCTGAAAAAAACAGTATGAATATAAAAAATTTTGATACTCTCATAGTGAAACTTTCTTAAATTATCCTTAAAAATGCATAATTCATTAAAGTTTACAATAAAAAGGCTTTTTGCCAAAAGACAAAAGGGCAATTATTTGCTATGATAGATGGAGTGGTTTAGGTAGCCTAGGCAATCGCGTCCCGCCATAGCCTTGGCGACGGCGGATGAGGAAAGTCCAGACTCCAAACGAAGATGGTATCTGTAGCTGAAAGGCGCAGAAGATGTAAATCATGGAAAGTGCCACAGAGAAAAACCGCAAGCCTCGGGTCCGACTTCGCTTATCCAGGCCTACCGGCTTGGCAAGCTTCGACGAGACTGCGCTACGCTTGTAAGGGTGAAAATGTGCGGTAAGAGCGCACGGCTCAGTTAGGCGACTAACTGTTCGGGTAAACCCTACCTGGAGCAAGATCAAGCAGCGTATACGATATTCGTTTCGGTTATTATGCGGGTGTATCGCTCAGAGAAATGGTTGTCATAGTAAAATATTCGTGTTTTACTAACAGAATCTGGCTTATTGGCCACCTAAACTACTATAAAAATATCAATACGCATGAAGTTAGCTCAATTTGTCTTTATAATCCCTTTTATCTCCTTTTTCATCGGCTTCGGGCTGATATCTCTTTTTGTCCACGAAAAATCTATAAAAACCCCCTCTTTACTCGGCCATTCTGTACTGTATGCCCTGCGCCAGGCGACACAGCAGGGGTTTGTCGTAAAGATTTTATCTGAAAAAGAGGCGACAGAGGCCCAGCCGGGCACTATTCTGGCCCAAAAGCCGGTACCCGGGGCAGCGATCAAGCCTAAGCAGACTGTTTTTATAACCGTAGCTCAAGAGCCTATACCCTTGGCGCTGCCAGAATTGGTGGGAAAGCGTGATGGGCAATGGCAAGAACAAGTGGCGGACGCTGGGCTGACCGTCAAGACGGTTTACATTTGCCATAATGCTCCCATGGGCATGGTTATTGCCCAGTCCCCAGAAGCCGGATCAGTGTCTGGCCAACAAAAAATATATCTCACTATAAGTTCCGGGCCAGAGACAAAGCGGATCATGCCGCAATTGTATAGCCAGCCGTACGAGCAGGCCAAAGAATTTCTAGAAAGCTACGGCATCGAAGTCTCTCTTTATAGCGAGCCTTATAACGCCAAAAGACATGCTGGAATAGAGCCTGGCGCGATCATTGCCCAAAAGCCGCTTGCCGGGTCGTGGATAGATCTCAAAAAACCGCTCCAGGTACAATTGGTTGTAGTAAATTAATAAAATTGCTTATACTTGAACACGTTATTTTTAAATATCTTTTTAGTGTCAGGGTGAGTATGAAAAAGATAGTTCTTTTTTCTTTGTTAAGTTTTAACATCGCACATGCAGTTATCGTGACTGTTCCTAACAAGGCGTCGATCTGGGCTGCATTAAAATGGGCTTCGTGGAATGATAGACCAAATCCGATAAATAATTTTTTAGAAGGTTCTGCATTGGATGATCTTGGTGGTAAAAGAGGAGAGGCTGTCGAAATAGCTCAAGAAATAAAAAATGCCATGAAGGCATCTTATGAGAAAGCGGGCATCGGCTTTCTTTTTGAATCGCAATTTCCTCGCTTCATAACAGCGTTTATATCATCCCGAGAAGCATTGCAAGAGCTAAAAGATAAAAAAATTATTAACGAAATTGAACTTGGAGCTCAGAAAGATTAGATAATCATTATTTTAGAAACAATTTTTTTATCGTGAGGATGCGTATGAAGCGCAAGATAAATGAGTCGTAAAATACTTTATATAGCATTGTGCAGCATGGGGCCGTGTAATGCAACCTACCAAGTCTATGGGCCTTATGTTTTTGCGCATATGCCTGCAGCTGAAGTATTAGAAGCGCGAATACAAGATGCTTTCAGTGCTGATTTTGATAGGCGAGACTCGCATGATTTTATTCAAGAAACAGGAATAGTTAAGCGGCTTGCAGGCAAAAAAAGAAATGTTTACGCGGCTGCGGCTACTATTAATGTAATGATGTATCAGTACTATATAGAAAATAATAAAAGAACAGAAGGGCTCCCCGAGGCTTTTTTTCAAACACGCATGTCAATGCTCTTTGAGTCTATTTTTAGAGATTGTCCGCAGGCAATTAGAGAGCTTGAAGAACTCGGGTATATTAAATACGATGAACAAGAATTGATTTGCATTAATAAAGTATATTGATTCGCTACGCTCAGCTGATTGGGTTGGGCGGTTTATATAATCATCGGGTGGAATACTATATCGGCGTTATTTTCATCTTGTTTATTAATCTCTGCGCCATGTTTTTTATAGAATTTTATAATTTTATTCAGTGCTGTCTCAACAGAGCCATATTGTTTTAAATCTTCCTGAAATGGGCTGGCATTTAAATAAACGGGGATATTAGAGATAAGCCCTTTTGTGAGGACCTGTTTTAAAAGTTGTGATCCGTACCCTTGACCGCGGTCTTGAGAATTTAAAACTTTTAAATGGTTAATGGTTATAGATTGTTCTCTGTGTATAAAAGAACAATAGCCCAATGGTTTGGTATGCTCTTGGGTAAAAAGGGTTATTATGCCGCAACCATGCGAACTATCTTCTTTAAAAGAGAGCGTTTGATTTCCATTTAAAAGTGAACCGGCAAAAAGAATAAGAGTTATAAGTAACTTTTTCATAAATATCCTCTGTAAAAAAATAGAGCCCATATCTCTATGGGCTTTATTATAAAAAATTAAAATAACTTTATTCGCCTTTTACATTAAACCTTCTTGCAAACTCTTCAAAGCTGATCTCTGTTTTGCATGAAAAGCCTTGATATTCGCCTCGATGCCAGCGGTTCCAGCATTGTGTTTTTGAGTCAAAAGTAACGACATCGTTCTCTTTCCTTAATGTATTGCCTTGATGTAATCGAGTGAATGGTTCATATGTTTGGTAATCTAATCTTGGAAAGTGAGAATTGATAGCGACGTTATTCTTATCAGTTCGCTTTATAACAAATTCTACTACTTCATCTGTGTGGGTTGCGACGCCTGTTTTAATAGAGTCATTTGCATTAAGTTTTGCTACTTGCTCTTGCCAATTTCTCTGTAGGTATTGAGAAACTATGTTTTTTAATACCCAACTATTTTTTGCATTATGTAAGATAAATTCTGTAGCTTTAGATTCTCTGGTATCAAATGGTGCAAATGTATTTTTTGCCCAATCAGATACTTTGTCCTTCATGTCCATGGCATTGAGCGATCCTAAAAGCATTGTTAAGGATAATATTAACTTTTTCATATGATTCCCTTTATTTGTCTTTAAATTTCCCTTTATTTAATAGTTTCACTTATTTAATTATATCAAATAGGAAATATAAGTAAAGGGGGGGTTACCTGCCAAATGTCCGTTTGCGGGTATAAAAATCATTTACTACAGTGGCCAGTTTGCCTTCAGTGATTTCGGGCCAAAAGCAGGGCAAGAATGCCAATTCGCTATAAGAAGCGCCCCAGGTCAGGAAGTTGCTTAATCGTTGGTCTCCGGCCGTCCTGATTATTAAATCAGGGGCATATGAAGAGTCGCTCCAGAGGTATTGCTTAAAAAGTTCGGGGGTAATATCTTCAGGCTTAAGATTACCTGCAGCGCAGAGGGTAGCGATCTCTTGGCAAGCAGCAACAATCTCTTGCTGGCCGCCATAGCAAAAAAGAAGCTGTAAGGTAAGCTTTTCCCCGTTTTGGGTTTTGTCTTCAATCTCTTGAATAAGAGGTTTAAGCTTTTCAGGAAACAAGTTTCTGTCGCCTACAAACTTAACTTTAACTCCTTCCTGAAAAAGTTTATCAAGCTCTTGATCTGATATCTGTTGCGCCAACACATCAAAAAGATATGAAAGCTCTTCTTGGGGCCGATTAAAATTTTCAAGTGAAAAGACGTACAGTGTAAGGTGTGGAATGTTGTTTTTTATACAGAATTCTATGGTAGTACGAACCGGCTCTACTCCCTTTTTATGACCTATCCAGGGCTTGTGCCCATGCTGCTTTGCCCATCGTCTATTGCCATCCATGATAATCCCGAGATGCTTAATGCGCCGGTTTTCAGGAATGTCATCGGGCGCTATAAGCTTGGCATGCGATGCGTGCCGGTAATAGAGCCATGCTGCATAGAAACAGCCAACAAGAGCAAAAAGAAGAAGAAAATAGATTTTTCTGAACATAATTATGCATGCGCAAGGCGTACAGAGAGCAATTTGAATAAGTATTTACCATAGCCGATTGCATAATATGCTCCGGTTATGCCGCTTGCAAAGAGTAACCGTTCAAAAAGAACCACCGGCATCAATGCGAGCCAAAAGCTGGCAGTCATAGGGGTGCAGAAAAGAAAGAGCACGGAACCGACAGCATGGGTGGTAAAAGTGCTTCCTAAAGCGCTCAAAAAGACGTTCGTGCGCGGCATAATCGCAAGCACTACGGGAATAATCCAATAGAGGGAATATACCCATGCCTGGCCACCGACCGGGTTGCTTATAAAGAGCGCCATGCAGATAAGTGGCACGGCAGCATGCATAAGCCGATGCTGATAGGCCGCTTGGCCATCAAGCATAGTTCTGAAATATAAAGCGCCGGTCAAAGAGGGCATATGGTATAAAAATTTAAAAAAACTTAAAGTATTACCTGTAATAAGGTATAAGGCTGTGCGCAGGCCGGTAACGCCCAATAACTCACGCGCAGGTATATGAGCACCCAATGCAGGAGTAATTACATTTGTGGCGGTAAAATAACTGAACGGTCTGCCCATAATTTTGCCCAATTTAAGGAGCTTTAATAACCCGAAAGGGAGAGTTGCAAAAGTGCTCAAGACCATTGTTTTATATGATGAACGTAGTACGCTATTCACAGGGTATCCTCTATAAAAGATATTCTTTTAATGTGATTTAGTTGTACCATATTTATCGGGTTTAGAAAAGGGACATATGATGAAAAAACGTATAGAACATAAAGCTATAATTTTTGATATGGATGGCACCATCGTCGATACCAATAACATTTGGGACAATGCGACTCAAAAATTGCTTTTATCTAAAGGTGTTTCCTATACTCCTGCTATTCACAAAACGGTCCGTGAACTTTTAATGGGCGGCGCAGGCGGATTGCGTTACGGATGCGCTCTGCTTAAACAGATGTTCGATTTAAAAGAAACCCCGGAAGAATTAGCGGCTGAAAAAAAGGCGCATGCGCATGCCGAATATGCCAATGGAGTAAGGTTCATTGAAGGCTTTACCGATTTCCATGCAAAAATTACCCATGTCCCTAAATCTATAGCCACCAACGCTGATGACCGCACCCTTGAACTTACCAATAAAGCATTGCAGCTCGAACGTTATTTTGGGCAACATATCTATGGTATATCGCAGGTCAACCATGTAGGTAAGCCTGATCCTTCAATATTTTTGCATGCTGCAGCAAAGCTTGGGTACGCCCCTGCAGATTGTGTAGTGATTGAAGATTCTGCCACAGGGATTAAGGCGGCTAAGGCTGCTGGCATGTATTGTATCGGCATTAATACGCATGGTAATAGAGACATGCTTACGCTGGCTGACATTATTGTTGATGGTTATCATGAAATAGACTTTCTAGATGTATATTAACGCCAATCCCATAAGCTTTATCCTCGCACACTGTAAATAATAAATGGGTCGAATATCACCGACGGTGCCGTGCCCGGCATAGCCTTAGCGACGCCTGGGTCATCCCAGACTTGATCTGGGATCCATATATTAAAATTAAAGTCGTAATAGGCCCTGTGTGGGCAGCATAAGAGGCTTGGGTTCGTCAAGCCTCTTAACTCGGGACGACCCGTGCCGGGAGCTGGAAAATCTAAATTTGTCGACATGTCTTCGCTGGCGCTCGACTAGTCTCGGCATGAGATTTTCCTCGAATTTCTATTTTTAATTAGACTTATGCGATATAGACTTATTTCAAATGGACAATCGGCTCGGATATGGTACATTAAAAGTATAACTATTTTAATTAACCAATAAGTCGAAAACTCTTAAATTATGAAGAAATATATACTTTTAATAATCGCCCTTTTAGGGGTTCAGCCAAAAGCTGAAGCTGTCTCTATGCCTATTCCTACACCAGAAGCAATTGCCTTTGTTGCCACTGGTGTAGCGACAGGTGCAGCATTTGTACAATTATTTTCAACTTTTGAATCCGATCTTACCGTTATGTTTGACGAGTTGGACAGAATTATTGAAAAAGAGGAAGAGCTGAAAAAGAAGGGAAAAGCATTGTCTCGGCGAGTTTTCCCCTTGACAGATAAAATTCGTAAAATTAATACTCGTATCTTAGCTGCAAGCAACATAATGTTACTATCCGCGGGCATAGCTGTTCTTGCTGCCTCTTTAAAATAACTAAAGAGCCTGTCTTTTTGGCAGGCTGTTGTTTCGCTAGATTACAAAAAAATATATACTTGATAGTCATAGCAGTTCTCATTACTAAACTGGAAAAGATATAGATAAAGATGAATAACGGAAAGATAGTTGTTGCGCTCGATTTGCATGCTGTTGCTTTTGATTTTTCTTATGAAAAGCTTCTCAGCGGGCTTTATGCATTTTTCAAAAAAGAGCCATTATATAACCTATCGTTATTGAATCCAGTATTCGGCTACCGCCTCTGGCATGAACTCAGAAACAGCTCCATGACCGCAGAAAATATCTATACCGTATTAGAAAAAAAGTATTATCCAGGCCTTGCGGGGTCAAAAAATGAATTTTTTGATATCTGCAACGCTTACGATATTAATCCGGAAATGGAAGCATTGGTCGCTGAGCTTAAAGGCAAAGGCTATCATGTCGCCGTATGTTCCAATATTGGTAAAGATGCATTTAAAGAATTTTGCAGGCTGCATACAACATTTTTCGGGTATTGTGATGTACTCGTAACCTCAGAGCCAGAAGATAACTATATCCGTAAGCCAGCGCTGCCATTTTTTGAAAAATTTAAAGAACGGTGCGCGCAACAACTGGGCGATGGGTTAGTATTCTTTTTTGCCGACGATAAAATAAAAAATATTAAGGCGGCCCAAAAAGCGGGTATTAATAGTTGTCTTTTTAAAAAGCCGGCACAGTTTCGTGAATATCTCAAACAACAGGGTCTTGAACTTGAATAAGCGCCAACCACACAGAGAACATGATCGTTTTTACAACTACCCGGGCGAGGTGGTGAGCCATGTCTTTTGGCGGTCGGTCTATATGTATCTTACATCGTATGCACAGCGCGCAGCTGCAGCACGGTTGATGAAAGAGCACCATGTTCCGTATACGTTCCAAGTAGCTGACCATATCACCTGGATAGGGCATGCAAGTTTTCTGATTTCGATCGCGGGATACACCATTTTAACTGACCCAGTTTTTGGCGATCTTACCTTTTTGTTGCAGCGTTTTAGTAAGCCAGGCATAGCTTTCGAAAAATTACCAAACATTGATATCGTACTTCTCTCGCATAACCATCGCGATCATATGGATAGCGCTACGCTCAAGGCTCTCTTTGCCAAAACTTCATGCCATTTTTATGTGCCATGGGGAGACAAGGCCTGGTTTGACCGTCAATTCGGCCCCCAAGCATCGAATCGTGTTACTGAATGTATGTGGTGGCAAGAGGTTATGCATGAAGATCTCAAACTCACTTTCCTGCCTGCTCGCCACTGGTCGCAGCGTGGATTATTTGACCGCAATAAATCTTTATGGGGTAGTTGGATGATCCACGACACTCTCTATTTTGCAGGCGATACTGCCTACACGGACCACTTTAAAGAGATCGCTGCATGTTTTCCTGCCATTGAAGTGGCATTATTGCCTATAGGCCCCTGCGAGCCGCGCGCCTGGATGGCCGCAACGCATATGAACGCAGAAGACGCGGGTAAGGCATTTTTGGACCTTAAGGCACGTATCTTTATCCCTATGCATTGGGGGACTTATGGCTTTGGGATTGATGATCTTATGCTTCCCATTGTCCGCCTGAAAAGTTGGTGGAAAGAACAAAACATAGAGACTCCCGAACGTATTCTTTCGATATTAGCCTGCGGGCAATCCCATTTCCTTACTCATCTTTCACGAGTTTCACCATTTATTGCACAAAAGAGCGGCTTAGCGTTACGTTAATAAAAAAGAGCGACTGTTCTTGTATAAAAGCGTGGGGCTATGCAAAAAATTGATCTTATGGTGAAAGGCACTTTGGTGCCGATGGTGAATGAAAATATTATTTCTGATGGTGCGCTCGCTATTCATGATGGTATCATCATTGCATGTGGAAAATCATCAGAATTACTTTCACGCTATCAAGCATCGACCGTTTTAGAATCTGAAGGCTCGGCCATTATGCCTGGGTTTATCAATGGCCACACGCACGTGGGCATGACACTGCTGCGTGGCGTTGCAGATAATGCAAAAAACCTTCAGGAATGGCTCAATGATTATATCTTTCCCTTGGAAAAGAAGTTTTTAAGTGAAGATTTTGTCTATTGGTCAACACTACTTGCTTGTTACGAGATGGTACAATCGGGCATTACCACCTTTGCCGATATGTATTTTTTTGAAGCCGCGGCGAGTAAGGCGGTGGCGCATGCCGGCATCAGAGCACTTTTGGGCGAGACTATCTTTTTACAAGATGATATCTCTTACGCACAAGAATTTTGCGCGCTACCAAAAGAATCGGCACTCATTACCTCAGCTCTCGCTCCGCATTCTCTCTATAGCTGTGATGCTCAGACACTGGTGAAAGCTTACGCCGTTGCACAATCACTCGACGTCCCTTTTATTATTCATGTTGCTGAACAAAACCAAGAGGTCGTGCAATTGCAGAAAAAGACGGGCATGAGTCCGGCAGAATATATGCAATCGCTTAATATACTCTCTTGCCGTGTTATTATTGCCCATGGCGTCCATTTTAGCGATTCCGATTTGGAGATTATCGGAAAATCTGGTGCATCTATTGTCTATAACCCAACAAGTAATATGAAGCTTGCTTCGGGGATTGCGCATGTTAAATCGATGCAAGAGCATGGTATTGCCGTTGGCTTAGGGACAGACGGTTCCGCGAGCAATAATAGTTTAGATAGTTTTGCTGAAATGAAAACGGGGGCACTGTTGCAAAGTCTTTGCCTGCCCGATTATTGTAAGCCATTAACACCATTTGAGGTGGTTAAATTGGCCACGGCTGATGGTGCGCGTGCGATTAAAATGGGAAGCTCTATTGGCACTCTTGAAGTGGGCAAGCGTGCTGATATCATTATGGTTAGGTACGATAATCTGCACCAGCTGCCCGGTTATGATCTATTTTCACAATTTGTCTACTCGAGTAAATCGACCGATGTTCAGACGGTGATTATCGATGGTAAAATTGTGATGCATAACCGCAAGATGATCACGCTCTTTGATAAAATGCCACAGCTGCGTGAGCGTATAGCATTTTATCATGATAAGATTAAAAAAAGTTGATCCTTATCGCTCAAAATTATTTCTTAAAGCCTTGAGCGATTTCCTGCAAAAATTCTATATCTTGTAGGGCATTGCTCAACCGATTTATTTCGGGAATAAAAATCTCTTTGTTCTTTTCTTTATCGAACAGCCGTTTCAATTTCTTAAATCTTTTTTCTACGGGATCTATTGCGCGTATATGGATTTTCACTTGTAGCTTTGAAGATCCCTGAGCATTTGCCCCTTTAGTCTCTTTGCAAGCTGCAATTCTGATACCTATATCCTCTAATCTCATAGTTATAACTTGTTCCGTATTATCTATATCCTCGATAATACAAAAGAGATATGAGGGCAGCAGAATGAGCACATAAAATAGACTTTTCATGACGATAATTTTTAGGTGTTGCTTTGAAATATTTCAAGTTCTTGCATCGCGCGCGCTATTTCTGCGTCACGTTTATCTAAGATTATCCTATGTTTAGAACTAGCTCTTTGAAATTTTTCTTGTTCTTGAGCCAATTGCTCCGTCTGAACTCGCAGTGCTATTACCTGTTTGTTCAGTGCTTCAACGTCGTGCTGAGCTTTTTCAGTGTCCATGCCAAAAAGTTGAAAACTAGTTAAAGCAAAAAATATCATGTAGCTTTTCATAAAAATTCTCCATATAAAGTAGCTTGCCAGGCAAGTATACGATAAGAATTTCAAAAAAGCATCATCTTTTTTTGAATCACAATGATTTGAGCGTCTTTTGTATTGCGCCTATCGACCGCTTAAAAAGGTCTTCTTCACGCGCAGTGAGCGCAATCGGCACGGTAGCTTCAATGCCATTTTCTCCGACAATCACCGGCACGCTGATACAGATGTCAAACTCATGCTGATAGGCTGAAAGTGGCAATACCCGGCGTTGGTTATGGATTATCGCATTGCATATATCACGAATACACATGGCGATGCCGTAATAGGTAGCGCATTTAAGTTTAATAATCGCATACGCCTCCCGAATAACCATCTGTTGAAAGCGTTCAATTTCTTGTGGGGAAAGAGAAAGATATGAAGGTACAATGGCTACAGCGCTGTCGCCGTGCTCTCCTATCATGAATGCTTCAATTGATTGCGGAGAGACGTTAAAATGTTCAGCCAGAAAGCGGCGTAGCCTTTGGGTATCAAGCCAAGTGCCCGTGCCAAAAATACGATTTTTTGAAATCGGCAATAATTGTTGCGCAAGATAAGTCATAGCATCTAATGGGTTGGTTACCATAATAACAATGGCTTCCGACGATAATGAGGTTAATTGTGCACAGATGCCATGGATAACTTGAGCATTTGCTTGCACCAGTTCTTCGCGTGATTGTCCAGGCAACTGCGGCTTGCCCGCACAGATGACAATAATGTCCGCAGTACAAGCATCTGCATACGTTCCCTGGCGAACGAGACTCGCTTGGGTAAATGCGCGAGCATCATTAAGGTCTTTTGCCTGACCGGCACTTTTTTCTGTACAAGCATCAACGAGAATAATTTCGGAAATAACATCGCTTAAAAGTAATGCGAATGCAGCTGATGCCCCTACATTTCCTACTCCAATAATGGCAACCTTAGTGTGTTTCATATTGTAGCCCTATATGAAATTGTCATAGTACCCTTTTTTTATTTTGCGCTTGATGATCAACCATGTTTTTCAAGTAATGCAGCACCTATAGCAAGAGCTATCTCTAATTTTGTACGCCCTTTTTTCACTGAAAGATTTAATTCCTTCAACAAATTAGGGATCATTTCACTTGTAAAGACAAGATCATTTTCAATGATAACAAAATCTTCCATTTCATCGAGATCAACGGGGAGTATACACAGGGGGCTTGGTACTTCTTTGCCGCTATAAAGGGCACTAACAAAAAGATTACAACAGAGTAGGTAGTATATGCTATTTTTCATAATTTCATTAATAAAAATTTTTAGTTAAATATGCTCTGCCAGAATCGCCGAAGATCATAACAAGCGTGTCATGTTCGGTGAGGTTTTGTGCGATTTGTGATGCAGCGTAAGCAACCGCGCCGCTTGAGGGGCCAATTAAAAGGCCGTATTCGCGCGCCATAGTCTTAAGCATCGCTATCGACTCATCATCGCCTGAAAGGAAAAAATCATCGATAATAGCGGTGTTAAGTAGCGGTGTATCATAGTCAACGCCAATACCTTCAAGTTTATAAGGCTGTGGATTTTTATCGGTGGAGCGATATGAATTGGGCACATCAACAGCGATCACCTTAAGATCAGGCTTTTGCTCTTTAAGATATTTTCCTGCTCCACTGACAGTACCGCCACTGCCTGCTGCAGCACAGTAATGGGTAATGGTCCCTTGCGTTTGTTGCCAAATTTCAGGCCCGAGCATAGAGTAATGCGCCCCGGCATTGGTAGGGTTAAAATATTGGTTGAGCATAAACGAATTCGGGGTATTTTTATGTATCTCAACGGCCTTTGCATGATAGCTCGCGCCATCGTCAAGGTGCAAGGTCGGCTTACAACGTATCAGTTGAGCACCATATGCTTGAAGTGTTTTCTGTTTCTCTTCACTAATCTTTTCAGATACGGTGATGATAACTTTATAGCCCTTCATGGCGCCGATCATTGCTGTGGCGATTCCCTGGTTTCCTGAAGATGCCTCAATAAGCGTGCCGCCCGGCTTTAATAGGCCGAGCCGTTCAGCCTCTTGGATCATATAGAGCGCTGCGCGGTCTTTTATGCTGCCGCCCGGATTTAAATATTCTAATTTTGCATACACTTTTGCAGGTGTGTTAAAAGGCACACGCACCAAGGGTGTATTGCCGATGGCATCTAAAAGAGAGTTAAAGATTTTCATAGTAAACATGCTTAAGTTGAGAAAAAATAAAGATATTTTATTGCGTTTTAGTATACGCCTTTATTGTAATTGTTCATAGAGCTCTGCATGTTTTTTTATCATCTGCAGTCGCGTAAATGCATGGAGATTATCAGGGTAATAGGCAAGTTGCGCATAGAGGGCTTCATCATGTGAAAGCATTAAAATCCCTGCGCTTAATTTCTGCCAATTTTTTTGCGGGTACAGGAATCCGTTAATACCATGATGAATAATGTCGCTGATGCCCCCTGTATTGTAACTGACAATAGGGAGCTTTAAAAGACGCGCTTCTATGAGGGCGCAGGGTAAGCCCTCCCACAACGAAGTGAGTGCAAAAAGTTGCCAACGTTTCATCAGTGGCGCAACATCAAGTTGCCAGCCATGGAGCACGACTACATTCTGCAAATTATGGTAGGCGATAAATTCTTCAAGCGCAGGCCGCTGCTGGCCGTCACCAATGATTTCTAAGCGAAGATGAGGATTTTGGCGGTAGGCATGCTCGAAGGCTTTAAGAAGATCGATAAGATTTTTTTGAGGCTTAAAGCAGCTAATCGTGCCTATAATAAATGTGTGATTCGCCTCTTTTTTATGATATACATGTGGCGCCAACGCACTGAAATGGTGGTCATCTATCGCCGCACGGATGAGAACCTTTTTTTGTGAAATTTTTGGCATCAGGCGTGATGCTGTTACCGTGTCTGCGTTACTGACAAAGACAAATTTAGTAGTGATAAGACTTGTGAAAAATTCAGGGATATAAAAAATAATCCACGTGAACCATGACTGGAAATTGTGAAACGCAAATCCATGCACCGTGTGAATAATAGTTTTTATTCCGGCAAACCAGGCTGCCCATCGGCCAACAATACCCGCTTTGGTGCTATGAGTATGTACGATAACTTGGGCATATTCTTTTTTAAGCGCCTTGAGTTGCTTGATAAGAGCAAAGAAATTTTTGATCTCATGCATAAAGCCAAAGATACTCACTTCTCGCTTCATTGAGGTAAGCAGATGCGCTTGTGGATTATTTTTTACTTGGGAAACCAGTTCGCCTTCTGTGCTGGTGATAAGATGCGTTTGAAAACCGTGGTTTTGTACATCATTAAAAAGGGCGAGGCATACCTTTTGTGCGCCACCCAGTTCTAATTTAGTGATAATATATACTACTGCTGTTTTGTGTTGCGAATTCATAAATAACCTTTCTCAATTTTGAAAAAAGGTTACAACGCAATTAAAAGCAATGCAATAGCAGGGATGATAGCGTTACATGTATGGTGAAAGAAAATAGTCGATAGTATTCCAGGCAATTACATTACCTTTGGAACGTTTTTGAGTCTCGTTTCCTCCATAAATAATATAACCTGTGGGAGCCTCGCCATCTGCAAGGCTTTGATAATATTCCAAGCCTTTAAAAAAATCACTTTGTACCGTTTGTCCAGATTTGATCTCTATCGGTATCAACTGGTTGCCATATTCTACAACACAATCGACTTCATGGCCTGTATGGTCGCGCCAAAAATAAAGTGATGGCCGCTTACCCTGGTTTGTATATTGTTTTATAAGATCACTAATGACAAATGATTCGAAAAAATTACCGCGTAAATGATGCGTCGGCAATTGATCAGCAGGAATTTTAAGTAATGCCCGCATAAGACCTATATCATAAAAATAGAGTTTAGGTGATTTAGTGAGCCGTTTCCCCAAATTATTATGATGCGGTGGAAGTAAAAAGATAATATAACTTGCTTGTAAAAGAGTTATCCAGCGTCGGGCGGTAGTGTCGCTTATGCCGCAATCATTGGCAAGTGAACTTAAATTTAATAATTGTCCGCATCGGCCAGCGCAGAGCTGCATGAACATTTGAAAGAGACTCAAGTCGCTTACATTGGCAAGTTGTCGAATATCTCGTTCGATATATGTTTGAATGTAATCTGGGTACCAGATGTCCGGGGGTACTTGGCGCGCGTAGATGGGTGGGTAAAAGCCCTTTATGTATAATTCATTAATAGTAGCGGGCATCAGATTATTATTCTTTAATTCCGCGAGTGAAAGGGGAAGTAGTGTAGTGATAGCAACTCTGCCTGCAAGGCTTTGAGAAATTGCTTGGTTCATTAAGAAATTTTCTGAGCCGGTTAAAATGAAATACCCAAGCTTCTTTTTGGCATCAACGGTAGTTTGAATATAAGAGAGCAGTTCTGGAACATGCTGAAACTCGTCCAAAATAATTCCAAATTCATTATGGTATGTATCTAAAAAGCCGCGCGGATCGCTTTGGGCAAATCGGCGAGTTTCAATATCTTCGAGTGACACATATTTATGCTTGGTAAAGGTTAATTGAGCCAAAGTCGTTTTTCCCGATTGCCGTGGGCCCAGGATGACAACTACTGGATAGAAGGTGGCTACCTTTTCTACATATACCTGAAGATCTCTTTTAAACATTTTTTATCCTATCGCCATACAAGTCTTACAAATTCAATTTTATATGTTGGATTTGTAAAAATCAAGTGTCAAGTGCACAAAGCGTCGAGCAACTGTTATTAGCAGCCGCCCGCATTTATAGAGTATGGGTGGAGAAAGAGAAATTCGGGCCCCTCAAGCGGCGCCTGAAAATGCCAAACCTGATGTAATAATGCAAGGAAAATTGGATCTGTAAACGTTGAGACTGGTTCCCCGAAAGTACTTCCCAGCGTGCCTAATAATAATAATGATCCTACGGTAGCTCCGCCAACTCCTAGGCCACCTAGTGCTATTTTTTGTTTAATGCTTAATTTATAATTATCTCGTCTGTGGCTCATGGCAAGCTCTTCCTGCGTATCTACACCGGTTGTAGGCTCCTGTGTGCCGAATGCGAAAGGGAGTGAGAGGGCTGAGATAAAAAGTGTAAAAATAATTTTTTTCATAATAATTCCACCAAAAATTGTGATTTTACTTTGTGAAGTCTTTTTTAAACTGGGCTTGTTTAAAAGGGTCTTTATAGCGCAATGCACCATTAAAGATAGCAGACTCAAAATCGACCGTATTATAAAAAATTGTCTTTATGATAACTGCGTTTGAAAAATTGGTGCCTTTGATATGCGCACCGGTCAGGTTTGCTCGAGCAAGATCTGCGCCGGTAAGATTTGAACCTTCTAGATGTGCATGTGCGAGATTCGCACCTTCAAGATCTGCATCTGTAAGATCATGATTTGCAAGCTGAGCTCTCGCAAGATAGCAACCTCTGCAAGATTTTGTTGCTATCAATGCACGCATGTTTGCAAGAACGCATTGCACTCGTTGTGCTTCATCCATGTTTTCAACATCTTCAAGAGAAAATCTGTCAAAAGTGGTGATTGCATTAAGACAAAGCGTAGTAAGTGATAGCAGGAACAATAAGTAATGTAATTTCATAAATAACCTCTTATTTTTAGCGATTTTAATCTTTCTTTAATTATATCAACAATTGACAATTTGTCAATATCGGGAATCGCCGATTAGATCGTGATTAAAGGGTGATTAAAAGAAGGGCGATGATGAGGCCATAGATGGCTGTTGTATCGATAAAGGCCTGGCAAAATATGCTAAAGCGGCCCAAAAGTGATGCATTTTCGGGGTTCAATGCAATCCCTGTGAGTGCCTTTGAAGAGGCAAGCGCAGAGCCTATACTGACCGGTATAGTGGCTCCTCCAAGCGCGACGGCAGCGCAGAGCAAAGCAACCCCCTTAAGCGTGGTACTTGGCGTCAGCTGAAGCATGGCAATTGCCGTTGCAAGGCCGAGCAAAAAGGGCGTTTCAATAATGGCTTGGCTGATAAAAGTGAACGAAAAAAGGGATGAAAAAGCGGCCCGATTGAGCTTGAGAGCTCGGCAGGCTTGGGTAATGAAATAACTGAGGCCAATGCAAGGCCCAATGCTACAAAGAGCGAGCATGAGGCCTGTTGCAAGCATCTGCAACGCTCCAGGATATGTCTGTATTGACGCCGCCTGCGCTTGAATAATGCAGGCAAATATGGCACAGAAAATGGCAGGCGTCTGCATCAAAGATTGTGTAATAAGCATGAAACTTAAAATCTGATTGGTTAAAAACGGCTGCCGTGCTGCGCAGGTCAGCGACTCTGCGATGCTAAAGCTGCCTAAATAACTCACTAAAAGTGCAGGGATAAGCACGGCTAAAGTTGCCCCGATGCGGGCATATTGTTCGAAACTATTGGTTACCGGGGCCGTTAAAAAATAGGCGGTTGTCAAAATAGTGATAAGAGCTATTGTTTCACTTAAGGCTATGCCAGCAAAAAAAATCTTTTTTATACCTAAGTCATGCGCCGGCTGTTGATCTAATGCCGCTAATGTTGCACGGCCGATACGTGCTTGCCCCAACGCAGTAGCAAATACGGGAAGCGCGACTAAAAGTGAAATACTGAGGTAATGGGTCGCTATAGGTGAGATCATACATGTTCCGCTGTTTGACTTGTGGTGGCAAGTGAAAGATAGGTGGTGGTCAAAATAGTAAATACAAAGGCCTGTATAATACCTTCAAAAACACCAAAGAATGCTAAAATAACGATATTTACCGGAATAAAGAGCGCCACCAACTGCGATAACAGGCTGGCATGAGTTATCGAATTCCATAACGAAAATACAATTGAGCCGGCTAAAATATTGCCAAAAAGCCTGAATGACATAGAAAGAATGCTTGAAAGCTTACTCATAAGCTCTAAAGGAAATAGCGCGATTGCCGCTAGAGTGTTAAGAGCGTATTGAATGATAATCAGGGGAAGCTTTAACCACGAAAAGGTGCTTATAGAAAGGGGTGTTTTGAAAAACTCATGTAAATAGGGTATGACGCCATGATATTTTATCGCCTCTTTTTGGATATAAAAGAACGAAAGTAACGCGAGTGCAAGGGTGGTGTTATAATTTGAGGTGGGCTCTTCTAACCCGATGAGCATCAGCCAATTGCAGGTGAGTATAAAGATAAAAAATGTTGAGATTATTAAAAAATAGGGCTCTGGGCACGCCCCTTGCCATGATTGTTCAACAAGCGCGATAAAATTTCGGGCGATAGTTGTGTATGCGGTATAGAGAATGCCATCAGGGTGGTTAAGAGCGTAACGGCCACCTAGAGAAAAGAGTAACAAAAGCCCAAGCACGAACCAAGTTGTTAAGACAAGATCCGCTTGAATGGCCAGTAACGGATGGGTGAAACCAAAGTATGCAAATGGGTGCCAGTAGGTATGATGAAAAAGATCGAATCCTGTCATAAATCACTGAAAAGCTATAAGACTTATAATCCAAAATAGTATGATATTGAGTATAAGATGAAGCGGTGATAAGTGCAAGAATAATACTGCAATCCCTGCTAGAAGCATGAGCACAATGCGCATAAAAAAAATTATGGCGAGCATGCTTGCGTTACGGCGATGAAGGGCTTTGCGCTGCATGCGGCCGATGGCTACTGCTGTTAGTGCGGTGATAATGTATATGATTGATAAGTTCATAGAAAAAGTAATTTTGGAAGAAATTTATAGAGTGGATCCCAGATCGAGTCTGGGATGACACTTTTAATTTTGAATATAGAGGTGTCATCCTGAACTCGTTTCAGGATCCATCTAAATTGTAAACAAAATCCGATTTAAAAAAAGACCCCTGCGGTTAAGCAGAGGTCATTAAATAAAATTACTTAGAATTTCTTGATGTCTTTGTGTTGCCAATATTCATTAACAATAGCGTGTGACCCGGTAATAACTACCAAGCCATGGCGATCATCAACCGATTTTTTAGCTTGATCAAAGGCCTCTTCAAAATTTTTGCATGCTTTGGCTTTGATCTTCATCTTTTTCATTTCAAGCGTTACCTGCTCAACATCCCATGAACTGTTTTCGCCTACCCCTTTGACCATCTCTTGGATAGGGCAGATGAAAAGCTGTCCTGAAGTTTTTTTGAAAAAGTAACGGAGTAACTTAACAAATTCTTGATTATGCAAAGTGTCAGGAGCTGCACCAATAACCAAACTGAGCCCTTTAAGTGTGCGTTGATAATTCAAAAGACGAACGCCAAGAAGAAGGTTTTTAAACGCATCTATGTTATGAGCGTTATCGAGCAAGATGGTCGGTTTTTCTTTATCAAGAACCTGAAATTTGCCAGGAAGGTCTGTAACAGCCTCTTTCCAGAATTGCTCAAGCGTTTTGCGTGGGTTCAATTCTTGTTGACGCTTAGCTTCGATAGTTGGTCGGCCACGTTGAATTTTTTGCTTAACCAAAAGACTATCAGTATCAACCAATGCAGAAGCTTTTTGCGGCATAAAATGTTCAATGAATGTTAACGCAATACGTTCAGCAAGCGCTGCGCAACGGCCATGTAATTGTTCAAACGGGTAGTTAAGCGCGACTACTTTACGGATAGGCATGAGCCAGTGGCCGCCTTGTGCTTGCGTAAGTTGCTGCATTATATGTAGTGTCGCTTTGCTCTGATCGCCAGATGCTAAATAGGTACCTTTTTTTACAATACCCGCCGCTTGACGAGTCATTGCCTCTAATTCGTCAGGAGTAGTGTGTACATAAGGCTCAGCAATGCGGGTGATAGTTGCTACGGCTGCGTGGCAAATATTTACCGGGTTGTAAAGGCCGCCATTATCCACTTCAAAGAGTGCAACATCCACTTTTTCTTGCTTGAAGTAATTGAATGCCATAACTGCTAATAATTCTGAGCTGTGCGCATTGATAGATGCTTGTTCTGCCGCGTTGATAACGTCGTTGGCGATATCAGTAAAAAGCTTTTGAGATATGCTGTTTTCGTTAATAGAAAAACGTTCTTGATAGGTCAATATATGAGGTGAATAGTAGGCACCTACTTTAAGGCCTTCGCAAGAGAGTAATTTTGTAGCAAAATTGATAGTCAAACTTTTACCATTAGAACCAGCAACTAAGATTGCACGCATTGCTTTGGAAGGGTTTTGTAGTGCTTGATCAAGCGCTTTAACGCGATCGAGTGAATCTTGGCGGGCGACGCTCCAGTGGCTATCAAGATACTCAACAACATCAGCATAACTGCGTTGCTTAAGGGCTATGCCGTCTTGGCGGCGTGTAGTGGCGGTAGTTTCCATAAAGATGTCCTTTAGATTTGTAAAAAGCTTATTCAATTATTTTCTAATGTACATACTAAATTCAATTATGTCAAAATATTCAATTTAAAATCGATCTGCCAGCTCGAAACTTTTCATATAGAAATATTTTTTAAAAAAAAGAGAGAATATTGACCTTTTAGGGGTTGGTTGGAGTATGCTCGATTGAGTAGAAAATTTGAAACCCTGTGGGAGGATTCTATGATTCGTCGCGGATTTAGTTTAATTGAAGTTATGATAGTCATCGCAATTATCGCCTTTTTTGCTGTTTTGGCATTACCCAATTTTATGACCTTGCTTGCCAAGGCCAAGCGGTCAGAGGCTTATATTCATCTGCGTGCTCTGTATATGCTTGAAAAATCATATTTTGCCGAGCATGGCGTCTATACCAATAAGATTCAAGGCCCTGATAGCCTGAATTGGAAGCCAGAAGGCTCGGTCAATTACACATACGGCTTTCCCGGCTCTGCAGTAGTCGGCTCGCTAGGAGCATCTTCTGGAGCGTTGGAAGGGGCATCGGCCGGCGGACAATCCTTTACTGTGGGCGCAGCTGGGGACATTGATAATGATGGCGAAAATGATGTGTTAACGATCAATGATAAAGGTGAGATTAAGATTGTCAAAGACGACCTGCAGTAATAAGAACGATGCACCAAATGAGCCTTTTGCCCTTCGTCGTGCCGTGCCCGCCATAGCTCGAAGAGCGACGGCTGGGTCATCCTAAAACAGTGCGTTTCGCACCACTTGTTTCAGGATCCATCTCATAAAACCAAAGTCATAATTATATGCGCCTCGACTTTTTACTTACCCGTTGAAAGCGCTTTGAGCATTTCAAATTGAAAGTTGAGTCCTGCATACCAGCGTGCTGAAACACAGGTATAATAAAGCATTTGAAGATTCCCGCAATGAAGCACTTCTTGTAAGCGGCACAGATCCAAAATGGCTCTTACGTAAAGATCTTGGTATAAGCCCTTTTTATGTAAAATATCTTGAAGCTCGCTATAGTTTGTAAGAGTATGCGTTATTTGTTCAAAAAGAGACAAGCTTAAGAGTTTGCTGAATTTTGCAGGAGTATACCGGTTTTCATCAATTAATGTGGCGATATCTTGCTCAACTATACCAAAGCTTTGAAGTGCAAATTCTTCGCGGTTCATGGTTGTTGCATCAGGCAGTGCGAGCTCAGCTTTTTCGATAAACGAAAGGATGTGGTTGGTAAAATTTTCAGATTCTTGAAATGAGAAATCTTCATCTAATTCATATTTTTCAACAAGATTATGCATATATGCAACGATTATTTCCCCTTGATCTTCCGGGCAGAATGTTTGCAATTGTTCAGCAATAGAAGCTATGCGGGTGTAATACTCATCCATATTACGAGCATGCAGAGCGAGCGTAGTTTTATGAAATTCAGCATTGAGTTCTTCGAAAAAGTTGCTTTTGATAGCAAATGGTACCAGTGTGCTTGCAATAAGCCATAAAAATTTATTTACCATAAAAAAATCCTAAAGTGATGAGTTGTATATGTATTAATTATTAATGGTATCAGCGGACCTAAATGCCGTCAAATAGCCCCAATAAAAAGATAGATTAAAGAGCCGATTGCTAGAAATGACCCAAAGGGCAATGCTGTCTGTGCATCCGCTTTTTTGAAGAGAATCAAGGCGAGCGCACAAAGTGTGCCGATTACAGACCCAAAAGTAACGGTGTAAAAGACGCCCATATACCCCAGGTATGACCCGACCATCGCCAGAAGCTCAAGATCACCTTGGCCAATACCGTCGATGCCTCTGAAGGCAGCGTAGCCTGTTTTAAAGACCCATAAAAAGCCATAGCCAACGATTACACTCAGTAGACTCTCATAAAGTGTAATGGGCGTTAGGGATAGATGTGCCCCTATAAGAAATATGGGGATGAGAAAAATGGTTGCAGGGCGATAGATAAGAAGATAGAGATAGTCGGTAATAAAAGTAACAAGCAATGCTGTGCAGAAGAAGAATAAAAAGAGATTATTCGTCATCATGTGAGGCATCTTGCTCAGCTACAGAATCGAGTAAGCGCTCAATTTTTTGAGTTTTTTCAAATTGCTCGTCAAATCTGAAGGCAAGCTCACAGGTATATCGACCATTAATTTCTTGGGCGAGCGCTTTACGCATAGAAGGCTTATACAAAGATATTTTGTGAAGAACCTTCTTGAAGGCATCTTCACCTTCTGCCATATAGAAAAAGACCGTACAGACGGTTTTACTAGGAGAAAGCTGTACACGCGTAACATATGCCTGTTGCAATGCTTTGTCATCGCGAGAGGCTTGGTGATACAGCTGACTTATTACTCGTAAAAGAAGGGATTCTTTTTGCGAACGTTTAATATCTGAAGCGGAACGGATGGTCATCTATTAAACAGTTTTAAAATTAGACATGCGGATCATGTTTTGTTTGATAGCGCGCATCATACGTTTGCGACGTTTTTGTGTTTGTGGTTCATGGTACACAATACGTTTCATGTCGCGAACAACGCCTTCACGTTCAATTTTCTTTTTGAGTTGGCGGATTGCGCGTTCAATATTATCGTTAACAGAGATACTAATGTTGAATTTTTTTGTCATATACTCACAAATAAAGCTAAGGTTTGACTGATACTTTAATAGAGTTTATGCCAAAATCCACAAAATGTCTACGGGCTTATAACGCGTTTCTATTTGACAAAACAAAACGCTATAGTACTATTAGAATATAAAATAATTATGAAATATAGAGGAAAAATATGAAATTTAAGCCGTCTTTAGCCCTTTTAGTGGGCTTGTCCATGCCGTTCCTTCAGGCTCGCGGGTATGATGATCACGATAAAATGCGTGATGATAGCGATATTCTTGAGGCTGCTGTTGTCAAAAACGATATTGGTGCCATCAACCGTGTTCTTGATGTTTCGCCAGATAGGCAGGAGCTTCTTGAAAGAGGTGTCTGTTTTGCTGCAGAATGTGGAGATTTGCATCTTATACACTTTTTCTTGTCTGCAGGCGCATGTGTTAATGGGCAATATGGTGGTTGGAGTGCGTTGCATTATGCAGTCAAAAAGGGTTCAAACGAGTGTGTAAATATGCTTCTTGATGCGGGCGCCGATATAGATTCACGTACCTACTGGTGCCAAGTTACACCGCTCTTTATCGCTGTAGAATACAAAAATATAAAAATGGTCAAACTGCTTGTAGCTCGTGGAGCAAGCTTGCAGGTAAAATCATATTGGCTAAAAGATACCATTACTCATGCTACAGTTAACGCAAGAGATGGCAAAATTTTAGAATATCTTCTCAGCATTAACGCGCCACTTAATACGCGTAACAATTCTGATCGCACGCCTGTTGTTCATGCAGCAATTTTGGAAAAAATCGACTTACTCAAAATTATTCTTGCCTACAAACCAGAATTTACATGGGCAGATCAAAATAAGATAGAGGCGCATTGGAAGCACGGCAATGAAAATTACAGACGCACAGATCGCAGAAGCAAAATTATTTCACTTCTTGATCATTCCAGAAACGCTTAAATCTCTTTTTTAAAATCTACTAAAACGTACCGATGATAGAAAGCATGAGCGTAGTAGATCTGTAAGCATTTCTACGCGTTGCCGGCGCTTGCCAGAAGAATCCAAGTGCTAAGTTAGGTGAAATATCATAGGTTAAGCCTACGTTTACCATATTAGATTCCCATTTAGAATTTTCAACAAGACGCCTAAGCGAGATATTGGCTACATCGGTAGTAGCAGATAAAATTTTAAAACAGTCTTCATCATGGCCGGTAAAGGCAAACTGCACAAAGGCAGAGATTCTACTTAAAAAGTGGTATGCATTCAGACTAAATACAGCATTCCAGTTAAGTCCTGGATCGACCGATACGCGCATTGTTTGAGGGAATAGCCCAGCTTGGGTAAAATCGGTCGGCGCGGGAACGCATGTATGTGTCTTTTTGAAGAATTTGGTGACATTGAATTCAAAACCTATCTCTACCGTTTTTACAAAATCAAATGTTACCCCAGCAGTTCCACCAAGACCATAATGGCCTTTGTTGCCGAGTGGTACTGCAAAAATATTGCGTGGATTCGTATTTTTACCACTTGGAAGACTTGCGTCAAGTGTTACGTATGGCGTACATAAAAAGAAATGCCAATCATCGCGGTCAGCATTAATGGCATATGCTCTTCTGAAAAAGAGTGTCAGTCGTGTATCTTCAAAGCCCTGACTTTCCATTTTATCGATGTTCAGGTTCAATGTGTTAGCTATCGTTTCACGCTGTTTCATAACCTTATCGATCATGATCTGTTTGCAGTAGCAACCAAAGACATCAATACAGGCGGTATTGGTTATGCAAGGGTTAGGTGCTCCGGGCGTCTGAACTGTAGTGCTACAGCATGAGATATCGGGGGAAACGCACCCTGCGGGGCATGCAAGTCCGGTTGCAGAGCAGGTAAGATCCAGAAAGTAGGGGATCTGTTTGATATTAGCAAAACCTGTTTGTATGCGTAAGCCTACAGGGTCATACAAAAGAAAATCGAATTGAAAGCGTAAGCCGTATTTCTTGTACTTAATACCCACATCAAAAAAGCCAAAATCATGACGAATATCGCTATACACCGGATTAATAATCGCAGAACAGGTCGTCGTCAAATCGGTACTTACAGGAGAAGCGGGGGAGAGGGCATCGAGCGCTGCAAAAAGTTCGTTTTGGATGAGAAATCTTTCATCCATCGTGCCGAATTTTTCAGGATAAAACAGAGCTGGAATATTCCAGCGGCCGGTCAGATTTCCCAATCCAGTTTTTCTTTTTTCTAAGTTATTGCCAGAATCGGCAGCTTGAAGGAATGGCGAAATAGAAAATTGAAACTTTTCTTGGCAAAAACTATCCAGACCGTCGATATAAAAATAACGGATATTGCGTGTTAAATAATCATTGGGAAAGACGGGTGAATAGACAGGGAAGGGATCATTGTTGGTCAAATTTGTTATGGGAGCTGGCAATGGTAAGTGTGTAAAGATAATAAGTATCTGCAATAACCATGCACAAGCGCGTATATTACGCATCATCTACTCTCCTTTTTTCAGCCTTGATATCGATGGTATATTTTTTAGCTATACCATCTTATACCATCAATTATTTATAAACGTCAACGAGTCGCTATCGTTATCACTTCAAAGAGCGCCACGCTCATAATAAATAATGCGACTGCGATGCCGGCGTAGCCGAGCATTTTCGTACTGTTCGTTTTTTTCGCCGGGCCCCATAATAATGCTGCAATGCTCGTGCTGTAACTAAAGACAAGAAGAAGTGCAGTAAGCGGAAACCCAACATTGGCAAATACAAGATAATTGAACGTTACAATTACGCCAATAAAAACTACCGCCGAGCGGAGCGTAAGTATATTTTTTGAAGATATTCTACGCATTGATGCACATAATAATTCACCAAGCGACCAGATTAAGGCATGCAACGTCCCCATAATAGTGATGATGATGCTGATTCGTATGAAATCAACCAGCCACGTATAATCGGGAAATACATTGAGCATAACTTGCGAAAGAGTAATTCCTGGTTGGCTAAACAGCTGGCGCGGGATTGCTAAAAATATAGAAGTAACAAATAAAAGATATATTGACCCGACAATAATGATTGAAAGCGTTAATGCGCGCGGAACGTTTTTTTCAGGTTTGTCGACTAATGCATATAAAGATGCTGCTGTTTCAAAGCCAAAGAATCCAAAAATTACAAACTTGATAGCATATATTAAACTTGAATATCCAAATGGCATGAAAGGCGTAAGATTAGCGATAGAGGCTTTTGTTAAACAAAGTCCACTGATAAGTGCTAGTGGCACAAGAGTAAGAACAATTAAAACAATTTGGCCCCATTTGGTGAGCGCCGCGCCTGCCATATTAAGAATGACAAGTGCCCAGAGCGTAGCAAGACCAAGTATTTCCACAGATATCGTAGGTAAATAATAGGCAAGTTCCTGGGCAATAATGCGCGTTAAAATGCTCATAGCAAGCGTTAATCCGCCAATATAGGCCATGCTTGCGATAACACCCATTGTGTGTCCGCCCCATGTTTTTGCATAGGTGTAAAAGGCGCCTTCTTCAGGATAGAGTGCTGCAACTTTGGCAAGTGCAAGAGCCAGAACCCATACGGCCATAATAACGCCGATATAGGTGATAATTGCAGCTGGACCAACATATAATTGAAGTGCAACCGGATTATAAAATATTCCTGCACCAATCATTGCGTTTGCGCCCGCGATCGTTGCCATGAAGAGTGATATTTTTTGGTGTTTGAGAGCCGTCATGATATCCTTGGATTATAATAATTTTTTCTGAAACTGCCGCATGGATTTGCGATCTCGCTAACCCTTCGACTCCGCTCAGGATGAGCGAGGTGAAGCGACGGCTAAAAATAAGCTTTCAGAAGTATTTAATATATAAAATTTTTTAGCCTGTAATTATTCTATGAACAAATGTCTCTATTATCAAGCAACCGTAGTCATAAAAACGACCAACCTATTTGTGGCCGCGTTTCGTTATTACGAACATATTGCATTTGATCGCACGTTTGATGCGCAAAAGGGAATCTTTGAGTTCTTTGTTCCAGAAGACCAGGAGCACAAGTTTTTACCTGTCATGGCCTATTTAGAATCACTCGGGTTACTACATGATGTTATCAAACTTACTAACCGTTTATAGCTTTCTTCTTTGCCCAGTAAACTCAGAATATCTTTTATGCTCAAGCCCTGCGCCTGCCCGGTTGATGCTCTACGCAAGAGCGCATAGAGTGGCTTTGCCGGTATATTTTCTGCTTTAGCTTTCTGTGCAAGAAGTTTTACGAATTCTTCCGGTTCGGCGAGCTTATCTTGAAAGATATCGAGGCTCTCTTTTAAGAAAGGGATAAGTGACTTTTCTGCTTCGGGCAGATCAAGGGTTGCTTGATCGGGAGCTTGGAAATAAAAATGAGTTTTTTCTACGACATCGTTGAGTGTCATGAGCTCAGGTTTAATGAGCGTAAGTAGATGCTCGAATTTTGTATCATGCGGGAATGTAAGTAAAGATGCTATGCGCCCTTTAAATTCTTCAAATGATATCTTCTGGATCCATTTCTGGTTTATCCAGCGCAGTTTTTCAATATCATACTTAATTTGGCCTGTCGAAGTGATATGGTCAAAATCAAATGCGTTTGCTAAATTGCCCAGTGACATGATTTCAGTTGCCTGAGCATCAGTCTCTTTAAGCGATCCGCCAAGAAGTGCAAGATAGTTATTGATCGCTTCAGGTAGGTAGCCAGCATTACGTAGATCGTTAAGCGAAAAACCGAAATCTCGTTTAGATAATTTTTTACCGTCAGTATTGGCAATAATTGGTAAGTGCCAAAAAAGAGGCATCTGCTTGCCAAGGCCTTGATAAAGAGCCGCTTGGTTTGCCGTGTTACTTAAATGGTCCTCTCCACGGATAACGTGAGTGATCTGCATGAGCACATCATCAACAAAGTTAGCAAAAATAAAAGTGCAGCTCCCATCTTGACGTGTTATGGCAAAATCGGAAAAATGTTTCAAATTATAGGTAATGGGCCCGCGCGCTAAATCAATAATAGTTACCAAATCGTCTGATAGCTTGAAGCGCCAAATAAAGGGCACTTTGTCTGCAAGATTCTTTTGTATTTGTGCCTCGGTGAGCAATAAGCACGTACGGTCGTAGCGAGGAGGCAATTTTTGTGCTATCTGCCGCTCGCGCTTTTTTTCAAGCTCTTCGGCTGTGCAGAAACAGCGGTATACCTTGTGATCCGCAATGCATCGTTCAAGGTATTCCTGGTAGAGGCTAGCCCGTTCAGATTGGTAGTAAGGAGCATGTGGACCCCCCACACCAGGACCTTCTTGAAAGTCGAGCCCAAGCCAATGTAAATCTTTTAAAATTCCTTGTGCGCGTTCATCAAACATTCTTTGTTGATCAGTATCTTCAATTCTAATAATAAAAGTGCCGTTATAATGTTGTGCAAAAAGATAATTGATGAGGGCAGTTCTAACGTTGCCAAGGTGCATAAAGCCGGTTGGGGATGGGGCAAAGCGGACACGGACTGAGCTATTCATACGATTTTTATCCCTAGGATAGTGAATATTTTTTTACAATTATACTAAAAATTGCAAAGGCCGTCGATTATTTGTTACCTTCAAAAAAGATTAATTATCTTTAAAGGAGAAAGCCATGAGTCGATGTATTAAAATGACCTTTGTGGTGCCGCGTTCCGATGAACAGCTTTTTGAAAAGATACAAAAGCAGGCGCGTTCATGTCAATTGGAAGGTTTTATTATGGCAAGTACCCCCACTACCATCAAGATGATCGCGTGTGGTGTTTCTGCGGACCTTGATCTTTTCTTAGATAAAATAGATGAGGTAATTGCCACTCTCGGCGGACAAGAGGTTGCAATAGACCCCTTTTTGAAAGACAAAGATTACCGTGGCGTTTTTCGTATAATGCTTTAAAATTATATGTAAAATGCGGGTGAGTATCTGCATTTTACTTACTATTTTAGCTTATATCGACAGCCAAGTATGAACCTCGCGCGTCACGTTACGCATATCGCTTTTCTATTTTTTTTATCTTGGGTTCAACTGCAGGCAACAGATACTGATTATAAGATTCGTACCATTTCAGTTTCAGGTATTTTTACCGGAAAAGATTTTTATAAAAAGAGATACCGCCTTTCTAAAGGAATGGTTTTCAAGCAAGAAGAGCATGACGACAGCGTGCGTGTTTTAACGGATGATCTAAAAAAAAGTGGATATCTTCAGGCGACGATTCAACCTTCCTGCCAATTCAATTCTGCAAATCACACCGTTTCTATTAATCTTCACATACATCGGGGTAATCTATTTACTATACGATCAGTAACCTGTTGTTCATCCACACAAGAGCTTGATGGGCAGCCGCTGGACGAGCTCGTAAAAAAACTTCAAACGCGCCTTGAATCGCGTCTTAAAAATAACTACTATTGCCAAGAATTACTCGATGGGCAAGCCCGCATGATGTCGGCCTATTTTGCCAAAAAGGGGTATCTTTTTGCCTCCATTGAAATGGAGCAAACAAGGCACGATGAGCAAAATTGTGTGGATATTGCGTTTAAATGTTCATTGAAGCATAAAAAACAGCTGATTTTTGTAGGCAATTCTGATTTTGACGCCCAACGGCTGTATCAGCTCTGCTCTGAATTTGGGAAAGCATTGCTGATTATCCCCAATGAGATGCTCGTGCAAGAGATACGCGATTTTTATACTAAACAGGGCTACTTAGATGCTGAGATTACCTGTCGAGAAGATGCATCGACGTTAATATTCGATATTAAAGAGGGCAATAAAGCAACTATAGTTTCCGTGCAATTAGACGGCCTGCAGGAGCTTGAAGACTGCTCTCATTTTTTTTCGTCTGTAGTGCATAGGCCTTATGATCAAAAGAAAATTAATAGCGCATTACAGCAGCTGCTCGCGTATTGTATTAAACAGGGGTACGGCAACTCTGTTTTGTGCGAGACAAAGATGCACAAAAATCTGGACGGTACTTATGGGCTGTGCATATCTATGATTTTGGGCTCGAGACTTTTCATGAATAAAATTGAAGCTACTGACTTTCAAGAGTTTGTCACACAGCTGTATCAGCAGTCGTGGTGTAAAGAATATGGATATTTTTTTAATCAGCGGCCGCAATCTTGTCTTCCAAAAATAGTTGATATGCATGGTATTGTACGTATGCGCAAATTCTTGCAAAAGCAGCTGCATGATCATGGATTTTTGTATACTCATGTGGCACCGCACTTTTTAACAGTGGACGGGCAATCTGTTTTGCGCTGGTCGTTTGACGGCAAAAAAGAGGCAGTGCGCTTTGGCGACACCCATATCAAAGGTTCCTGTGATGTCCCAGATGTTCTTATAGAGCGTGCATGCGCCTATAAAAAGGGTGATGTCTGGAATAAGAAAAAGCTTAATGAAACAGCAACTGCTCTGCGCAATTTCGGGGTGTTCGACCAAGTTACCGTATTTCCCGAAGATATCACGACTCAAGAGGATGCCAAGACCGTGGTTATTCAACTTCAAGATAGTGACCCTTTTGAACTCAGAACGAGAGTCGGCTTTCAAGGCGTGGGGACAAATCTTTCTTGGCGGGGCGGAGCCACCTATAAATTTGGGGGGACATTTTTATGGAAAAATCCAAGAAAATGTGCTGATATTGCGAGCGTGCAGCTGGATATCACCCGGTTTTTGCGTTATGCCATGTTGACGTACCAGCTTGCTTTTTTGGGCACATGGCCCATACGGCAACAATTTAAACTGTATAGCAACCGTTACGATCAACCGGTTGTTTTGGGATCTCGCGAAATATTGTACCATTATGCTCAAGATGGCTTTTTATGGGAGCTGTCGCAGGACTACTCCGGAACAAAATGGGGGGTTGCCACGGGGATTAATTGGATACAGACATCCGATATATCAAAAAAACTTTCTGAAGCAATCAATTTTACTACCCGCTTTATCGATAAACGGATCCCCTATATTTTTTGTGAGCCATCATTCTATACCAGTGATATCGATAATCGTCTTGACCCTCTTGCCGGTTGGTACTTGGTTCTCTCTTGCAAAGCGCTTTTGCCTTGTGGGGTGAAGGATGCTGCCTTTATAAAATTTTTATTAGAACAGGGCAATTATATTCCCTTGCATAAACCGAGCCACACTGTCCTGGCGCTCAGGCTTCGCTTGGGGACCATTTTATATCAAAATTTCTCTGCTATCATGCCGCCAGAGCGTTTTTATCTAGGAGGCGCCTATTCGTTGCGTGGGTATCAACCCGATTTAGCACCCCCCTTAAATTTTTACCATAATAATAATCAAGAGCTCATTGTGGTGCCTACCGGAGGCAAAACTATGATGAACATGAATGCTGAGGTGCGATTTTCCCTCTATAAATCGCTCGGTGGGACCCTGTTTACCGATATCGGCATTCTCACCCAAAGAGGTGCTACTGATATACGGATGGGGGATATCCTGGGGGCGTCAGGCTTTGGGTTGCGTTGGAATACCCCTGTGGGCCCCCTGCGTTTTGATATCGGCTGGAAATGGAAACAGTTCCCCGGCAACCAACAATTTTATGATCAGGGCAAATATGCCTGGTTTCTAACCCTTGGTAATGCATTCTAATGTAACAGGCATGGTGAGTGATTTTTCGTAGAAAAATTGTATCGAATCCATGTGTTGTATGCGTTATAGTATAAAATTCGCGCAGCTGCGCGAGAAAGTCCAGCAGCCTGCTGGACAATTTTTATTTTTGACAAAATGATAGTGTTGATATCAAAAACTGTTAAATTTGATAAGAGAGTTATCGTTTCCACAAGGATAAAAGATGGCAAAAAAAAGTGAGACTATACCCGTCAAGGAATATGCTCAAGTCTTGTTGGAGATAAAAAAGCAGATTGAGCAGTCTCAAGCTGAAGCAATTGCAGCAATTAATTTATCGCTCAACAAGCGTAATTGGTTGATAGGCAAAATAATAGTTGATAAACAAAAAGAGCATGAATGGGGATCTAATTTCCTGGAAAGATTGGCAAAAGATATGCAAGATATGGCTCCTGGAAGTGAGGGTTTTTCAGTAGCTAATATATATCGTATGAAGGCATTCTATGAGGCATATGAAGAAATTCGCGCAGCTGCGCGAGAATTTGAAGATATCCCAATTTTTAGAATTCCCTGGTTCCATAATGTCATCCTGCTTCAAAAATTAAAAAACAACCCAGAACGTTTATGGTATGCACAAAAATCTATAGAGTATGGGTTGAGCAGAGACAAAGCTTCAAGAAACTATCGCGAATGATCACAATCTTTCAGCTAAAAAGAAATTAAAATAGATTCGATTCCCCAGAAGAGGCGCAGGGCGCTGGATTGGAAACGCTCTTTTTGCAATCGCTGAGCGCAATCAATGACTATTATGAGCTCGGTTATAAGATACATTTTTGGAGAACGTTAGCGGGTGATGAGGTAGCACTTAAAACTCTGCCAGAATTGCTGAGCTAGAGATGTTATTTTTTGCAATTTGGATTATCTTGCCGTATAATTAAAGTTCAAGTTTTTTTAACATTATTTTAGAAAAAAAGGAAAACGTATGAGCAATTCACACGATCATTCCAAACATGCTCCTGATAAAGCGCATGGTAATCATAACCATGGGGCCCACGTAGGGTCATTGCGCCAAGAGTTGATGTGCCATTTCCCCTATGCCGCCTTTTCTTTGGCAATGGGTTTTATTGTATTAAGCGTGATTCATTTATTAACGGGAACGGGCTACCATTCTACTCGAGAGCTTTCTCAATCGTACCATATTCTTTTCCATTCGTTTCACTACTTGCATCTTATATTTGCAGTTACGGGTACTTCTATTATGTTCTTCCGTTTTTCAAAGAACGTAGTGATGGGGATTTTAGTCTCTCTTATAGCCCCTGCTATCTTTTGTACGCTTTCAGATGTCGCGCTTCCGGCACTTGCGGGTAACTTGCTGGGCGTGGCTATGCCGGTGCATATCTGCTTTACCAACTTTGCAGACTTGATAAACTTGCTCCCTTTTATGTTCGTGGGCCTCTTAAATGGTTGGATGATTAGAGAGCATAGCGAGAGCGCATTGGGCTTTATTTCATTGGCTTCACATTTTATTCACATTTTGATCAGTTCTCTTGCTGCACTTTTTTATATGGTTTCTTATGGATTTACCTATTGGCATGAGATGATGGGAATATTACTTCTCTTTTTATTGGTTGCGGTAGTAATTCCTTGTACACTATCAGATATTGTAGTACCTATGTATTTTGCTCGACGCAAGGCTAACCGTTCATGAGAAGCATTCAATTAAAAAATATCACTAAAAGTTATCAGGATGATCTGATTCTTGAAAATCTTAATCTCACGATCCCTGAAGGCAAATTTTTTGCCCTGTTGGGCCCCAGTGGCTGTGGAAAGACGACCATTTTACGCCTTATTGCAGGATTTGAGACGGTTAATAGTGGGTCTATCTATTTGGGCGATGAAGATATCACTTATAAGCCGATCAACAAAAGGCGCGTTAACACTGTTTTTCAAAACTATGCACTTTTTCCTCATATGTCAGTCTTTGATAACGTAGCCTACGGTCTTGTAGTAAAGGGTGTAGCTCCAGAAGAGATTAATGAGCGTGTTATAAAAGTTTTACGTGCTGTGCATCTTGAGGCACATGTTTATAAACACATAAAAAATTTATCGGGCGGTCAGCAACAACGTGTTGCACTGGCGCGCGCTATTATCAATGAGCCAGAGGTATTGTTGCTTGACGAGCCACTTGCAGCGCTAGATATTCGCCTAAAAGAAAAGGTGCTTATCGAACTTATTGAGCTTCAAGATAAACTCAAAACAACGTTTATCTATGTGACGCATGATCCGTCTGAAGCGCTCACGGTGGCTGACCAGATGGCGATTATGAACTACGATGGTACCGTCGAACAGATCGGCACTCCAAAAGAAATTTATGAGTTTCCGCAATCATCTTTTGTTGCGCAATTTGTGGGAAATACCAATATCTTTGGAGGCACCTACCAAGAAAAAGATGGTCAATCGTATATAGATATACCCTATTTGGGTACTTTTTCACTCTTTATTCCACGTAAAAAAGAATGGATGGTTGCGGGAAAATCTATCGTTATGAGTATTCGCCCGGAGAAATTCTTTATCGCTAAAAAAGAGGTTGATGGGTTTTCTAATCGGCTTAAGGGGATTGTTGAATCGATTGTCTATCACGGAAGGTCGACGCAATATAATATCCGTTTAGAGAATCAGCAATTGGTGCAAGTGTTTGAGCAAAATGAAGAGCATTTTCCTCAACAAGTTATCGATTATGATAATGAGTTATATCTCTATTGGCAAAAAGAAAATGTGGTAGTCGTTGAACGTTAAGAAAGAGTGGTAATGCAATTTTTTGATTATATAAAAAAAGAAATTCCTTTTATTGTGGGTGTGCCAGCACTTGTCTGGCAGGTGCTCTTTTTTGTTATTCCGCTTTTTTGTATTGTTGGACTTGCGTTTACGGGCAAACCTTTTGAATATTTTGCCCCCTTTTTTGATCCGGTGTTTGGCGCGGTTCTTGTCCGTTCCTTGATTATGGCACTTTCTAACGGTTTGCTGTGCCTTTCTATCGCCTACCCGTTAACCTATTTTTTGGCGTTCAAGGCGGGTCGCTTGCGTATACCTGGACTCTTTTTGCTGATTGTTCCCTTTTGGACAAATTTCTTATTACATATTTATGCCTGGTTTTTTGTATTAGAAAAAAATGGTTTTCTGAATACGCTATTGCTCTCCGCGGGCATTATCTGCGAGCCCCTTAATTTGTTAAACTCATGGTTCTCTGTAATGGTGATGATGGTCTATTATTATATGCCGTTCATGATCTTGCCTCTTTATGCCCAGTTTGAAAAATTTGATAAACGTCTTTTTGAAGCCTCTTTAGATTTGGGCGCGAGCTGGTTGCAAACTATTTGGTATGTGTTGATTCCGGCAACGATGCCTGGAATAATTTCGGGGTTCTTCTTGGTCTTTGTACCCTCGTTCGGGGAGTTTGCAATTCCTGAACTTATGGGTGGCGATAAATTCTTATGCGTTGGATCGCTCGTTTCATATTGTGTGTTGAGCGCGGAAACAGCGTCATATGGCGCCGCATTTACGATACTATGTTCATGTGTATTGATTATAGCGAGCGTAACTATTTATTGGCTCTTGTCTCAGGCTATAAAGGTGCGTGCATGATTTCGTTCAAAAATAGTATCAAAAAAATAGTCACTTTCTGTGCGGTCGCCTTCGTCTACCTCTTTTTCTATATCCCGCTTGCAGTTCTGGTAACATTTTCTTTTAATAGTATGCCATTTCCCTCGCCCTGGACATCGTTCACCTTGATGTGGTACCAAGAGCTCTTTAGTACCCCCTATGTCTGGTATGCATTATGGAATTCTTTCATTATCGCTATTTGTGCAACTTTTTTAAGCTTGGCGTTATCGCTTGCATTGGTCTATATGCGCCTTTTTAGGCGAAAGTCTTCAATGGTGGAATCGTTCTTTTCGCTTTTTTATGTAAATCTTATTGTGCCTGAAGTTGTGCTCGGGGTAGGGCTTCTTACTTTTTTTGTCTTATGCAGCGTGCCTCTTGGGTTGATGACATTGATCGTTGCACACACTGTTTTGGGTCTCGGCTTTGCAGTCCCTCTTATTAATGGCAGGTTTGCTGAACTTGATATCCGCTTGGTTGAGGCGTCCCTAGATTTAGGTGCAACGGTGCACCAGACCTTTTTTTCTATTATAGTTCCGCTGCTTCGCCCGACTATTATTGCTGCCGGGCTTCTCGTTTTTATTATCTCTTTTGACGATTTTGTACTTTCATACTTCTGTTCCGGAACATCCGTACAGACCCTATCGCTCTATCTTTTGTCTATGTTGCGCACGGGAATTTCCCCTACAATGAACGCGCTCTCAACACTGCTTCTGCTTTTAAGTAGTATTTTGGTATTTGTTTTTTGTTGGACCACTTTTTCATCCAAGGCTCAAGAATGAATCTCATGCGAATTTTTTTCCGCGCAGCCGTAAGTAGCCTCTGGGCACTTCTTTTTATGTGTTTGATGTACAGCACACAACTTATTGAATTGTTTCCTCGGCGAAAAACGATCACCGTTGCAGCCTGGAGCGATATTTTGGATCCAGCAGTTTTAGCTGAGTTCCAAAAAAAGACCGGGGTGACTATCAATTTGAGTTATTTTTCTTCCAATGAAGAGTTACTCGTAAAACTGAAAAAAACGGGAGGAAAGGGCTTTGATCTTATTATTCCTTCAGACTATGCCGTTAAATTATTACGCGAACAGAACTTATTGAAAAAAATAGATAAATCGAAATTAACTTTCTTGAATGATTTGAACCCCGTACTCTTGGGCCATGACTATGACCCATCTAACGATTATTCGATTCCACTGTTTTGGGAATTGTTTGGTGTTGGCATTGATGAAGATGCATTCACAGCTGATCAAATGCGCGACCCGTGGCAACTCATATTTAATAGTGCTTTGCAGGAACTACGCCCGTATACCATTACTATGGTGAATGACCCTATCGAAATGGTGATGCTTACTTCTGTATATCTTTTTGGTCAGGCGGATCAGCTGGATACCGAAAAACTGAAGCTGGTTGAAGAGCTTTTACATAAGCAGAAAAAATTTGTTAAGGCATATGTCGATTTTCGCGGTGACTATTTTCTTGCTACGAAAAATTGTGCGGCGATAGTCTCTTCTAGCTCATATATTTTGCGAGCACAAAAGCAATTTCCCTTCATCAAATTTTTAGTGCCAGGAAAAACCTTTGTAACAATTGAAAATTGCGCTATTTCTATCGGGACACAGCATGAAGAGAGTGTCTACGCACTGCTCAATTATCTATATCAACCAGAAAGTGTTGTTGAACATTGTGAACAATTTTCTTTTTTCCCCTCAACTCTTTCTGCATTGCCCCTATTGCAGGGCAATGATCAACAAAGAGAGTTGGCGAACATGAAAAGCACCGATTTCTCCCAGTTATTATTTTTCAAAAAGCAGATGGATCAAATTGATCTGATACGTACTTGGGCACGAGTCAAATCTTAATAGAATCTTTTTTGTTGACATGATTTAAATCTTTATATGATACTCAATTCCTGAAGTTCAGAGGATATATCTTTTAAAAAAAGGATGAGTACATGATAGAGAAAATGTCGCTAAAAAGAATTTTTTATAGCGCGGTTTTAGCGCTATTGCTCTGCACGCGCTTGCATGCAGATACTGTTTGGGCAGGCGGTGACCAGTGTGGTGATGTTACCATAAGCCCTGGAGATAGCTTAGATATTAGTGGTAACAACTTTTTAACATGCCCTATTACTATAAGCAACACTTCAGGGGCAGAGGCATTTGTAAATATAACTGCAGATGCGACGGTGACTTCAACTCAACAGTTGTATTTTTATGCTTCTGGCGCTAATAGCGTTATTACTGTGCATGTGGCAAACGATCTTATTTTCAGCGGTACTAATGGGTTAAATTTCTTGATCACCATGAGTGGCCCTGGCACTTTGAGGTTTGAAGTTGCTGGCGGTGAGACACTCAGCTTTACCGAAACTACTACCGTAGGCGGCGGCGCTATCTTTTTAAATAATATGGTAGGCGGTTTTGATCCACAAGTTATATTTCAACGTTTCCCAACAGGGACAGATCCATTGCCAAATGAAAATGCGAATATAGTTGTTGGTCCACAATCGGCTATCAGCTTTTTAGGAAATTCTCCAGCTGATACTGGTACAATTGCATTTGACGCGTCTATTAATCCGGCAAACACCGGCCGCTTGGTGTTGAACATTCAAAACGGTGGTTCTGTTGTGAACGAAGCGGCAAGTCTTACCGGTTCGCCAGTTACTCTTTCGACTATTCAGTTTAATGAAGGGCCAGGATTTGGTGCGCCAGTATTGAGCATAGAAGCGCTTAATTTTACTGGCGGTTTTAATGGACTTTTAATTATCAATGGCAACACAACGTGGAATGGTTTAGAAAATAATCCATTTTGCGAACTAGCGCCTACAAGTACCAATGTTATTCGCAGCGGATTCATATTGGGTGCTGGCTCGGTCACGAATGTTGCTCCAGGAAGCTACATCGATTACGTGGTTACCGTAACAAATATCACGATATATGCAAATATCCCTGATGATGTTTTAAATGAGCCATGCCAACGCTTTTTAACGCGCGTTATTAAAGACCGCAACCCTGCAGCGTTGATCATCGATGGCAACCAAGACAATACCAACCCCGCAGTTATTAATATGTTGGGCAACTCTGCAATCTATTTCAGATCGGCAGTAGACTGTCTTGGCAATAGTCAGTTGGATACTTTCACTATTAACCCTTCTGCTGATTTAAAAGATGCGGGCACTATATTGCTTGATGTTGAAGGACCATTAATAGTTAACGGTAATTCAGATCCAGCATCTACCATAGGCACTGCGTTGCAGATTCTTTCATGGCAGGTAGCTCCAGCGGGTGGCTCGGTTCTGATTTATCAAGATGATACGGTGTTTCCATTACGCACGTTTGCGCAAGATGCAGAAGGCAATTACTTACAATATGGCAGTGGATGCTTTTTCATCAACAACAAGATGCAATTGAACGGTATGCATTTACAGCACACTGATGAGATTCACCCGGTCTATGAAGACAATATTGCAGGACAATCTTCCCCAACTTACCAAGGTGGCGATCGCTTGAATATCTGTTGCTCGTCAAATCTTGCATGCCCCTGTTATGCAGCACGTGTTACTCCGGCAATTCAATTTTATAACTCATATTTTGATCTGCACACTAACGCAGCATTAGTGGGTTTAAGTTTACAAGTGGTAAACGATGCCCCATTCTCTGCACCGAATAATACCTCTATATTTACCTCATTTGGTAATGGTCGTTGCATTGATAATGGAACCGGACGCAGCTTGATTTTCGGAACGGAAGTAAGTTCATGGGCATCAGATTTTAGAACTATTGTTAACCGCAGTGGACAGCTTGATATCATGCAAACCGTTGCTACTTCAACAGTGGGCGCTCCGGTAAACCCAGCGGTAGAATTGCTCTTAAGCGTTTCGGTGAATAATTTTAAAATTACTCCAAATATTACCGGTAACATTTCCGGGCAGCTTGGTGTTAATACGCTCTTTTTAGCCCACGCAAGTAACATATCTATCGGTACCCAAGATTCACTATTTCCGGGAACTTCGATACCGAGCCTTATTATCAATGGCGAGTTCTATTCGTTTGCTAGCCAAGGCGGCGATTTGGATAGTCCTCAGTCAAGTGGCACAACCGGTCAAGGCGGTATGTTCGTCGATAAGAATGGCTTAGTAAGTAACGTTGGGTTGGCTGGTGATGGCTTGCGTGCAAACTTTGGCATGATGGTTACCAAGTCGCAAAATGGTGCCGTTGATTTAGGGTACAACCAAGTCTTTTTTGACCCACGTGTTGGCATATCTGAATGGCAATTGAATCTTAATGATCCGTCACAGTTGATCATTATTGGTGCTAATCAAGAACTTTCCGATTACACTATTGACTGGCAAAATCTCTTAAAAGATTATTGCAGCACATTTGGTGAAGCACTCTTTGTTCCTTACGAACCAACAACATCACCATTCTTCCCTGCAACGTTATATCCTGTTATTCCTGCTAACTTGAACGGGTTACCAACTATTCAAGGTACTGTTGATCAAATGCAAGTTATCAATTCACGCTTGGGCGATCAAGTGCACTTGCTGATCGATGGCGGTCTTGTGCGTGAGTTTGTCTTGTTGACCGGTAGAGCCTCTGCAACAGCACCTGTAGGTGTACTTGCATTGCAAAATAATGCTCTTGTTGGTCTTGGCACAGCGGCACGCAATGTTGATTCACTTGATGCAAGCGTTGTGCTTGGTATCAATGGTGTGATCCTGATGCCAAATGGCAATGCAACAGTTCGCTTGAACGTTGATACTCTCATTAATAACTATTGTCACATTGTCACCGGAACCGCCTTTGGTTTAACTCCAGTAACGGGCGATAGATTATTGATCGATTCTGTAGTGCCAAAAGAACTGCGTATCAAATCTGACGGTGTTCTTGATCTGACACAATTTACCTCTACACTCCAAACGCTCGTAATTTCTGGCGCGGTGAATATGGTGCTCGAGCCGGGTGCACAAGTTGTTCTTGGTGGTGGTAATTTAATTTTTGAAGGTGATTCACGTCTTTATTGTGAGCCTGATACTTCAGTTAATACTCCTGCAGGAACTGATGTAACGTCAACTAATGGCATGCGTGCGATATTCTCCGGTGCTGGTCGTGTAACATTCAAAGAAAACTCAACCTTCTTTATTCCGCGCGGTGCATTAGTAGGCATCGAATCAAATTCAAATGATCTTGTGCCTGCTACAAATCAATCATGGGCGTTCACTGATGATGCTCAATTCTTGATCGGCTCTGATTCGGAATATGGCGGAGGTTTCCAGATTGGTGATGTTACTTCAGGTGGTATCGTAACTCCAATCAACTTCACTCTTGTGCTTACCGGCGTTGGCGCATTGCTTGATGTAAATAGCCAAGGGTTCTTGGGCCTTGGTGTGGGTATTGTTAACAAACCACAAAGTGCACCTAACACTTGGTTGGTTGGTCAATTGTTCAATGTTAATAATATCACGTTGAGTATTCCAGAAGGCACCTTGAAAAACCAGCAGATCTACACAGGTGACAATAACCTTGCAGGTTTAATGGCGATATCTAACGCAGGCAGCATTAACTACTCATTCAATTTTGATCCGGTTAATGCCGATATATTGGGTGGTGGTAATATGGTGCTCGTTTCTGGAAGCCCTGTCGCTGTCCAGCCATTAGTTCAAACTACTGCCGGGTTTACCAATGCAAACATTTTTGCTGATATCATGTCATCTAAATCTGCACTATTGGACTACCCAAAAACACTTTTAGCCCCAATTGTTGCAGCAACTGGCTCAGCGTTCTTTAATTATCTTGCTATGAGTGAATACACAACTCAAGCAGGTAAAACAGCGTCGATCTTCAGAAATAGATTGGGTGAAACGACTGTTGGCTATGTGCTTGGAGTTTCTGGTACGGATGTAATTAACCGTATAGCTGCAGGACCAATCAGGGGGCTTAATGGTACCTATGCTAGCCCAGAAAATTCATTATCAATTGGTGCTGTTGGCATTATGGTCGATACCTCAACTGGGGCTGCAGAATTGTCTCAATTGAATTCAGAACAATAAAAATAAAGGGAATAGTAATATGAATAAACAATTCAAAGTATATTTATTGACGGTACTAGCGGGAGCTGGTACCGTACATGCTTGGCAAGAGACACGCACGCCATTAAGCTTATTTGAAGGGTATATGCACTATCCGCTTGATCGTGACCGTGAACTTAACGATTTTAACCTGGATACTCATTTTTGGACCGGTATCTATTTTAGAACCGCTCCTAATGCGTATAATAATAAATGTGGTGACACCACGGTTCCCGGTAATTGTTGCCCGGGGCGTAAAGAGTCACTCGCTGCGCTCTATTTTGGGCAAACGACTTTTACCTTTGAAGAGGCCTTTGCAAATTCATTCATCACTCCTGGCACACCCATTAATCCATTGGTTATTCTTGAGCCAGTCACTATTAATGTTGACTACCGTGAACAGGGTGTTTGGTTTGGTACAACAATCAGCACGCGCTTCGGTTGCGATAGCCAATGGAACACCGGTCTTCGTGTACGTATACCATTCCGTGATATCAAAGTCGAGCCACTTTGCGGCAACCCTATCACGAATGCTGACGCTTCCAACCCGGTGGCAGGTTTGTATCAGCAGCGTGTCGAATCTATTAAGGTGGACTCTGCTGCAGCACAAACTAACAATGTCTTTGCTGCACGTCTAGATGCTTTAAGTGTGTTAAATCGAGTTGGGTTTAACGTGGTTGGGCAACAAGTTCCCCTAGTTACCTACCCTGTAACCGATATTCTCATTGCGCAACAAAATGCATCCGGGGGTGTTCCTGCTATAGGTGCAGTAACAAACGTATCCCCGTTTTTAGCTGTTATTGAAAGCACCAATGGTTCGGTGCCTACTTCTGTCCGTTGGGCAGATGTGCCTGCAAATGGCACACCTGTTTTAGCGGGTGATGGAAGTGGACTTGGTAATTTACAGCGTGGTCGTGTAGCAGAGGATGTTTCATATGCGGCGCTTTCAGCAAATCAAGTAAATCAATCGCATCTATGGGTTGTGCCAAACGTGCAAGATGTCGGTTCAGCGACTCCTGGTGCACTCATTGGTGGAGCACAGACAGTTTATTCAACTTTAACCAACGCATTTAATTCTTTAGCTAACAGTTCATTAACCGACTTCACTACTCAGGTTGGTTTAAACCCTTGCTACGGCAATACACGTGGCATGGGTGATCTCAATATGGAATTGTATCTAGCACGCGATTGGGCAGGCTGTGGTTACTTTGAAGGTCGCCTGTGGGCAACTGCGCCAACAGGTATCAAAGTCAGCGATCCCCTTCAAATCCTTAAGTTCCCTACCGGTAACAACGGACACGCTGAAGTTGGCCTTGGAGCCGCTGGTGGCATTGAAACATTACGCTTCTTAGCCTTCAATTTTGACGCCTATTACATATGGGTACTNNGCTGAAACTGCATGGCAATATGCTATCGTCGACCTTAACATGAACATCCTCAACCCATACTGTGAATGCATGGGTGTTATGTTTGGTTACCAGGGATACGTGAAAAGCCACGATAAGCTGTATCTCTGCAAAAATTCTGCAATCGATTTTGCTGGTCTAAACCAACCACTCGACCCATGTGTATACACCAAAGACACGCACCGTATTGCGCATAAAATACGCACAGAGACATTCTTCAATGGTGAGTGCATGAACACCTTCTTAGGTTTCACGGCAACCGTTGCGGGTAAAAATATTCCTGCAGAGGTCGATTTCCATATCGGCTTGGATGTCTATTTTTAATTGATATTTTTTACCGTATACTAAAAGAGCCTGGGGATTTTCCCGGGCTCTTTTGTCTTATACTGGAATTATTATGGATAGCACAACTACAAAAAAATTTTATGTTACCACACCCATTTATTACGTGAATGCGCGTCCGCATCTCGGGTCACTCTATTCAACCCTATTAGCAGATGTCGCCGCCCGTTATCATAAATTACATAACAAAAAGGTATTCTTTCTTACCGGGACTGATGAGCATGGGCAAAAGATTGCGCAATCAGCGGCAGCAGTTGGCAAGCAACCCAAAGAGTTTGTCGACAGTTTTATTGCGCCGTTTAAAGATGCGTGGAAATTATACAACATAGAGTATACCCGATTTATCCGCACTACAGACCCGGAACATGTTGCCGCAGTGCAAGCTTGGCTCAAGCGCTTAATAGCGTCGGGCGATATTTATAAATCGCATTATGCGGGCTTTTATTGCACGCCGTGTGAAACGTTTGTGACAGAAAAAGATATGCCACAAAATCCTATCCTGGACGCAATACCGTTATGCCCAACTTGTGGCCGCGTAACGGAATACGTATCAGAAGAGTCATACTTTTTTAGGCTATCGTCGTATCAAGAGCGTTTATTACAATTTTATAAAGATAACCCAAATTTCATCACGCCCCCTGAGCGGATGGCAGAAGTAATTGCTTTTGTGCAATCGGGACTTAAAGATCTTTCAATATCCCGCACCTCTATCAATTGGGGGATTCCCTTTCCTGGTGATGATCATCACGTTACCTACGTCTGGGCCGATGCTCTGAATAACTATATCACCGGAATTGGCTATGGCGACCCGGCGCGTGAGCAAGAATTTAATTTCTGGTGGCCTGCAGATTTACAGGTGCTTGGTAAAGATATTGTGCGGTTTCATGCTGTCTTTTGGCCAGCCTTTTTAATGGCGAGCAATCTTGCGCAACCCAAAAAATTACTGGTGCATGGTTGGATAAAAATCGGTGAGCATAAGATGTCAAAATCGCGCGGCAATGCCGTCGACCCGATCGAACTTGCGGCTACCTATGGCGTTGATCAAGTGCGCTATTACTTAGTGCGCCACTTGGCCATTACGCAAGATTCACCATTTACCTACCCTGAACTAGAGCAGCGCATTAACTCTGACTTGGCTCATGATTTGGGCAACTTGCTGAATCGCATGGTAACACTTGCTCTAAAAAATGATCTTTCGCAAGCATCCAGCCCATCTGAATGGGGCCAAGAATCTACTGCATTATATGAAACGGGCAAAAATATTATTGTTCGCTTTATGCAAGAGATGGAAGCTGGGTATATGAACCGCGCTTATGCGATAGCATGGGAATATATTCAAGCGGTTAACAAATATTTTCATGTTCAAGAGCCCTGGAAACAGGTTAAAACTTCCCCAGAAAAATTTGCCGAGACTATTTCTGCAACCTGCCATGCGCTTTACGCGATTGGCTATCTCTGTTGGCCATTAATGCCCACCAAGATGGAACAGCTGTTCAAGCAACTTGGCACGCCGCTCATGGTGAGTGATTTCGAAGAAATCGTATCGAACCANNNNCATGATTGAAGAAGTAAAAACTACACCTACTATTACCATAGATGATTTCGCAAAAGTTGAACTTCGCGTAGGCACTATCGAAGACGTTCAAACGCTTGAAAAGTCTGACAAGCTGTATGTCCTTAAGGTAAATTTTGGTCCCTTTGGAGTACGTCAAATTTTATCCGGCATCCGTAAATCATTCACTCCGGAGCAACTATTGCAACGGCAGGGGATATTTGTTTTTAACCTTGCACCGCGCAAGATGATGGGCCTTGAATCCCAGGGCATGATGCTCTTTGCAAAAGATGCCCAAGAACAATTAACGTTGATTTCCCCTGAGCATGCAGTACCAAACGGTACGCAATTATCTTAAAGGGAGCTGCTATGGCTTTTGATAAAAAATTGAGAGTAGTATGTACATTAGTATTCTGCTTTACATTGAGCGGGCAAGAACACTTAGCGCAGGGCATTGCCCGGCTTATCGCGGCCTATCCAGCCCATATCAAAGAAGTTAATGAAAACTCTCTCACTTGGGCTGATGGCATGTGCATGTCTCTGGGCAATTCAGACTCTCCACGATTGTTGGATGATAAGCTTAATAATCCTACATTGGCGGATCAATTAACCCAACCAGTATACATATCAGGCGAGCTTGTGCAGCCCCCTCAGGACGATCCGGGACGAATTAGATATGAACCATTTTTTAAAAAAATGTATGGAAGCTCGCCGCGAGAAGTTGAAAGCCATCTAACGGATATAGTCTGGATGCCGAAGATATTTGAAAATTCCGCATGTACGTTGAGAGTAACGACGGTAAATAATATTCATGAAAAAATTAAGTGCATCTCAGATGAGCTTGAAGATCTTGCATCTGTGCATCCAGAATACGTGATCTTTTTGCAAAACCCTGGCGGCACTTACAATTGGCGTACTATCGCAAACACCAATCGCTTGAGTGCACACAGCTTTGGAATGACACTCGATATTAATGCACACAAATCGCAATATTGGCAATGGGACCTTAAAAGTGAAAATCGTCCCATTAGCGAAGATGAACCACTAACTTACCGCAATACCATCCCCTGGGAGATAGTGGCGATACTCGAGAAGCATGGATTTATTTGGGGGGGCAAATGGTACCACTACGACACCATGCATTTTGAATATCGCCCAGAATTGATGATCAATCCATAAGTTTTAGCAGCTTCACTTCGCGCGTTCTATCAGATGCTATGCCCTGTTTATTTTTAAATTTGACGTGTGTATTGTTACGATGGTGTTCAAGTAAATCTGCATACGTCTGTATGCCGTCAAAACATTTATCGAGGGTAATCCGGTGAATGCATCCGTAGCCGTCACCATATCCACGAGCTTCAATCAGTTCATTGCGTTCAATAGCGGTTATAATCATGATGTGACCCGGCACCCAAATAAGATCACCTTCCTCGAGCTGATCGTGTTCTTGCAGCTCCCTTTGGATTTTTCGGATAGCTGCGCATGTTTTTCCTTGAAATGGTATGCCAGCAATTTGTGCCATCCGCATGGTAAACTCTGAACAGTCGTATCCTGTATAGGGAGCATTGTTTCCTGATCTGTGCCAAGTGCCATCTTTTGCATAGAAATCTGGCTGCTTATAAGGTTGCAGATAACTGCTGCCGCCCCAGACATACGGAATAACATGCTCAGGGCCGGAGGAACTTACTCTATCGATTAAATCGTTGACGATTTTAAGAAAGAGTGTGCGTGTTGATTGGCTATCCTGTTTGATTTCGGCCATGGCATGTTCATGAGCGACAAAATCTACGCCCGTTTGGCCTGTGGCGTAATCTGCACGTGCGACAGCATACGAATTTGAAGTATCATGCTCGGGCAGATGCACAAATCGCGTGCCGACTGAAAATTCTTGCCAAGGGTAAAGAATAACGATAGTCGGTTCTTGCCCATATTCAGGATGAGGCACTGTTTTTTCCATATCAGCAGTCAGTTCTTTGACGGGCAGTATATGCTTTTTATAGGTCCAAAAAGTATTAAGTTTTTTACCGGTTTCTTGATCGAAACCATACGCGACACTCGGGCAGGCTATTTTTATCTGATCACCGCTTTCATCTTGTTCGAGGCAGTCTACAAGTTCATTAAAAAGGCCTTGGTGCGCACGTGGACATTTTCCAGTATCAGGTGAAATGGGTAAATTTTTACAAGCCGGGTAGCTGTTATTCATTTCAATTATTGGGTCTTTTATAATTGCCGCTGCAATAAACGCAGATGATATTTTTCCATCAAATAATGCATAGGTATGCATTATCACGAGTGATAGGGCTATATAGGCGATAATTGTTATACGCCTTTGATAAAATTTTACATTCATAAAATTACCTTCTGAAACTAAAAAAACTTATATTTATGTTGCCAAAATATAAGAGAAATATCTAGCCTTAATAAAAAGGAGTAAGAATGCAAAGAACTCTATTAGCAATAGTCAGTATCGTCTTAACACTGAATGCCTTAGAATCGCCTGAAGATAGTGTGGCACAATTAACGCTGCGTGAAAAAATTGGACAATTGTTTGTAATATCCGCATCCTCAAATTTTGAACAACCGACGAGCAACTGGCCAGCGCTTTTATACAATGTCCCTATAGCATGCAGCCTGAGCATGTTGAGAAAATGATCAAAGAATACGGCGTAGGTGGCATTATCTTTTTATATAAAAGTGATCCGGTAAAACAGATGATGCTCGCCAGAAAATTCCAGGCTGCCTCAAAGGTTCCTCTTATGATTACTCAAGATGCCGAATGGGGCTTAAGTATGCGTTTGGACATAGATCCAAAAAAGGTCGTGCGCTATCCGCGCAATATGACATTAGGCGCTATTCAGGATGAAGAGATAGTGTTTGAGGTTGCCAAAGAGATTGGTAATCAGTGTGCTGCAATAGGCGTGCACATGAATTTTGCACCTGTTGTAGATGTAAATAATAATAAAGCAAATCCTGTTATACATGACCGTTCTTTTGGGGACAATCCTGACCGCGTCGCGCGACTTGCGTGCCTATTTGCACGTGGGCTGCAAGCCGCCGGCGTGCTCGCATGCGCTAAGCATTTTCCTGGCCACGGCGACACAAATATAGATTCTCATGTGGAATTGCCCACTATTAAGCACAACCGTAATCGACTTGATGCCGTTGAATTGGCGCCCTTTAGAGCGTTAGCACGGAATGGTATCGATGCGATCATGCACGCACACTTGAATGTTCCGGCGCTCGACGAAACAGGTACGCCCTCGAGCTTATCACATAAAATCGTGACACAATTGTTGCAACAAGAGCTTGGCTATAAAGGCCTTAATATTACAGACGGTTTGGGTATGGATGCCGTTCGTAAAAAATATGCGCCGGGCGAACTTGAGCTTGCTGCCTTTTTAGCAGGAAACGATATCTTACTGTGTCCTCTTGATGTTCCGAATGCAGTATCACTTATTGAGCGGGAGATTACCTCAGGCCGTGTCAGTGAGGATGATCTTAATAGGCGCGTGCTTAAAATTTTGAGCTCAAAAAAATGGGCATTTGAACAACAAAAAGGGCTCAATGAAAATATTGAAGATATCGAAAAATATTTGACACGGAAAGAGGCTTATGAGCTGCAACGGAGGGCATACCGCGCTGCGGTTACTTTGATACCTCAACAGGGCGAGATATCCTTAAATAAAAGCTCTTTTGACTCCAGCTGTATTTTACAAATGGGGAAACTGCCAGAAAATGCATTTATAGGCCTGTGTAATCAACATGAAAAGGCCGTGTTGAGCTGTTCTTCAGCATTGTCACCGCAGGAATTTAACGCTTGCGTCGCGCAGGCGCAAAAGAAAGAGTGCGTAGTGATAGCTTTGGGTGAGATGAATAAGTTTATCAATAAAAATTTTGGCATTTCTGAAAATGTCAGTGAATTGATGCGTCAGTTGCGTGCAATGGATAAAAAGATACACGTTATCCTTTTTGGGACTCCCTATAGCATTGAATTATTTCCAAATGCCAATTCATTTATTGTAGCTTATGAGGATACTGTCACCTCGCAACATGCTGTCGTGGATGTCTTACGCGGAGATCTAAAACCCAGTGGTGTTTTGCCTATCACGATATAGGAAGTTGGGTTGTTGTGTATATCTCTTGTATCCCCATGGACTCACCTGTTATTATTATTACATAATAGAAATAATTGCTGCGGGCGAGTTATTCATGAAGGGAGCAAGCGTGAAGATAAAATATGGTATAGCTTTGCTATGTATGAGTTTCAATATCTGCTGTTTAAATTCGAGGGATATCAAAAAAATAGGCTACGCTATCTGGTATAATGAAACGAGCTTGCGCAAGGAGCAATTAGCTTTCTGGAGTGAGCATGAATCATTCCCCTCTTTTGGTATTGGCCATGCCATCTGGTTTCCTGAAGGAGTTACTTCACCTTTCACTGAACAATTTCCGCTGCTGTGCAGTTATTTAGAAAAAAATAATGTAAAGCTGCCCTTATGGCTCAAAAAAGCAAAAACTACCGGCGCGCCTTGGCAATCGCGCATAGAGTTTATGCAAGACACTCAAAAAAGAGCTGAGCTTATTGGCCTTTTATCTTCAACCATAGATTTACAAACCCGGTTCATGATTGAACGTTTTGAAAAAAGGGTACCTTTATTGTTAAAAGCGGTTCCACCCAAAAAGAAAAAGCAGGTAGTAGAAAATATTAGGCTCTTAAAGTCATCTTTGTTAGGGATGTATGGTTTGATCGATTATCTTAATTTCAAGGGTGATGGTCTTAACCCACAAGAAGAGGTCCATGGCTATCGATGGGGCTTGGCGCAGGTGCTTATTGATATGCCGGCGGGGTTGACCTGTGATAATGTTGCCAGAGCATTTTCCGTTTCCGCGGCTAAACGTCTACTCAAGCTCATAGAAAATTCTTATCCGAGCTATGCGCGCGTTAAATATTTATCAGGGTGGATGAAACGCGTAAATTCTTATTCTGACCCGGAAGTTTTCAACCAATTCAGTTTAAAGTGAGACAAAAATGTCTGAGCTTAATCGGTAAAATAAAGGGATTATAGTGAAGAAAATTATAAAAATGGTTATCTGCATAAGCGTGTACGCATTTTGTATTCACGCCGCCGACACAAGAGACCCGAGATTATTGGAAGGTTTGCCCCCTGAAGTCTTTGCCGGTCCTGTGGGACAATATCTAACTCAAAAAGATATTGGGCAAGTTGCTCGAATAAGTAACGCGGGCAGGGATCTTGCACAAGTGGCCATGCGGAAGTTAGATTTCAGTTTTACACGATCGATAGAAGAAATTAATGCTGCTTTAGCAAGATATGCAGGCCCGCAATTGCAAGAGCTAGACTTATCAAGACCATATATAACCAAGGGAAATTTATCTGGGTTGCGATGGGATCTATTAGAAAAATGCACGGGATTAAAGGTCTTATTTTTAAGAAATTGCGGCCTTACGCAATTACCGAAACAATTGGCTGCATTAACTGGGTTAAAAGAGTTACGGCTCTCTCATAACATTTTTTCAGGTGTGGATGTTAATTGGGATGTGCTACCAAAAACGCTTGAGGTATTAATTTTGAGTGATTCAGGTCTAACTCAGATACCTGCAGCGTTGGGCTCTTTAAAGAATTTAAACTATCTCGGTTTGGCAAATAACAAAATAGTTGCCGATTTTGATATTGTGAACCAGTTGCCGCAATTGAATGATATTAATCTAGCTGGAAATGACTTGGCGCTACGACCAGCAGAAATAGCTTTGCGGATTAAGGTTTTGCCCTTTGATATTCAAAGATAATAATAATTATCTATTAAACCCTTGTGTTTTGGTTTAACTATTTGCTACGATTATTATAAGTATAGGGTATTAATATGCCTGTGCGCTTAGTCGCGCATGGGTACTTAATCTTAAACGATTTAATATAATAAAATTTTAATATAATAAAATAATTATTTTAAGGAGAGACTATGTGTAAAGATTGTAAATGTAACTGCACTACCTGTAACTGCAATAAAATTAGACCATCACGTGATGAAGACAATTGTTCTAATGGTTCATGCAGCTCTGAATCATCTTACAACGAAGAAGAAGCAGAAGAAGAACTTGATGAGCATTTAGATGAGCTTGAACAGGTGATCGATAATGCTAAGACTGCTATCTCTCAGATTCAAGATATGGTTGAAGAGATAGAAGAGACGCTTGATGATGTTAAAGAAGCCATCGGCCAGACTGAAGAAGATCTTGAAGAAGCTGAAGAGCTGATCGAGCACTTACGTTAAACCGCACCGAAATTAAATTAAAAGGCCCACGGAAAGTGGGCCTTTTTGTAGTTATTCAGTTTTAGTGTATCCACATTCTTTATCAGGGCAGCTAAGAGTAACCGTGCCATCTTTGTTAAAGCGCTTAAGCAGATAAGGCTGCTTTTTGCACTGCGGGCAGGTAACCTGCTCAATTTCCCCCGAGATGCTAAATTTACATTTCGGGTAATTTTTACATCCCCAGAACTTTTTCCCTTTCCATGACCGCTCGATAACCTCGCCTCCATCTAATGGGCAGGGGAACTTAGCTTTGACGGTATGGATATACTTGCATTCAGGGTATCCAGAACAGGCGATAAATGGTCCAAATCTGCCCACCATGCTCCGTAATGGCCTGCTGCACTGGGGGCAAGCTTCATCGAGTAATTTCGGCGCTTGTGCGGCAACCAGCTTAATAACGCCCGCTTCATCCCGCTCGAAGTTGCTCGTGAATTTGCATTCAGGGTATCCAAGGCAGCCGACAAAGGAGCCTGCTTTGCCAAAGCGGATAGCTAGTTTATGGTTTTTGCATTCGGCGCACGTGATATCGGTAATTTCTACCTGTTTCCCTTTTTCCCCGCGGAATTTTTCAAGATCTTGCATAAAGGGTGTATAGAAATCAAAAATGAGCGTATTGCGCTTCATCTGTCCCTGTGCAATTTTATCCAGATCTTCTTCCATTACGGCAGTGAACTTGGTATTCATAATTTTAGGCAAGTTTTCCGTTAAGATATTGGTAACGGCCATACCCAGTTCAGTAGGGATAAATTTTTTCTTTGCATCGAGTGAGGTATACGACCGTGCTTGGATGGTTTTCATAATGGTCGCATAAGTACTTGGTCGACCAATGCCCTCTTTTTCAAGCTCTTTAACCAAAGACGCTTCAGTATAGCGGGCAGGCGGCTGAGTAAAATGCTGCTTTGGGGTAATTTTATCAAGCCCAAGTGCACTTTTTTCTGCAAGATTTTTTGGAATGACAATTTTTTCAGGGTCCTGTGTATCTTCGTTTTCGCCCGCGAGCTCTTCAGGTTCTGCATATACACGCAAAAACCCATCAAACATTAAAGTCGAACCGGTAACCTTAAAGACAAGCCCATTATCACCCATAATGGTCACAGCGCGTTGTGCATAGACGGCGGGTTTCATCTGGCAGGCTACAAACCGTTTCCAGATAAGGGCATATAATTTTGCTTCATCGGTGGATGCATATTTTTTAACATATTCGGGAGAAAGTACCACAGAAATAGGTCTGACCGCTTCGTGAGCATCCTGGCCACCAGCTTTGGCATAAGCCAGTGATTTGCCGGGTAAATAGTCGCTACCAAACTGGTCTTTAATCAAGGTACGCGCCTCTTTAACGGCGCTTTCTGCAATGCGCGGCGAATCGGTACGCATGTAAGTTATCAAGGCAACAGGCGTTGAGCTGTCTTCTAAAGGGATGCCCTCATAGAGCTTTTGGGCAACTTGCATCGTTTTCTGTACAGAGAACCCGAGCTGGTTATAGGCGGCCTGTTGTAAAGTACTGGTAATAAAAGGTGCGGCAGCTGACCGGCTTCGTGAACTGTCTTTTATAGAATCGACAAGATAATTCCCTGACTCTGCCTTTTTAACGACCTCTTTTGCCGTCTTTTCATCTTTTATTTCAGCTTTTTTCTTATTAATTTGGGTAAGCTGGGCGGTAATTTTTTGTTTTTCATAATCGAACGTGCCGAGTATAGACCAGTATTCTTCCGGTTTAAAATCTCTAATGGCCGTCTCTTTATCACAGATGAGCTTCAGGGCTACCGATTGCACGCGTCCGGCAGATAGGCCCTTACTTATTTTGCGCCAGAGCACTGGTGATACCTCGTAACCTACAAGCCTATCTAAGATTCGGCGCGCTTGCTGAGCATCAACCTTATTCTCATCGATAAGGCCGGGGTGCTTTAATGCATTTTCAATGGCACTTTGGGTGATCTCATTAAAGGTTATTCGGTGTATTTTATTCTTATCTTTAACTACTTTTTCAATCTCTTGAGCGATATGCCAAGCGATAATCTCTCCCTCTCTATCAGGATCGGGCGCTAGGTATATCTCATCGGCTGTACGGGCAGCTTTACAGATATCTGCTATAACTTTGTCTTTTTTATCAAGCACGGTATAGGTTAAATCGACAGACCCATTGCCCTTGGCTGACGGGTTAATGACTACCCCGAGCTCTTTTTGAGGCAAGTCTTTAATATGCCCCATGGTGCTCATAATAATAAAGTCTTTGCCAAGGAACTTGGATATGGTCTTAATTTTTCCGGGAGATTCTAATATAAGTAGTTTTTTCATTTTTTTTCTTTTTTTAATTTTTTAGATATTCCACCCTTATCATAAAAGAATAAATTACAAAAAGTCAAATATCTCTTGCAGTCTATCGTAGCTTGAGGGTAAGATAGTAAGTAATAAAGTACTAAATGTAAAGATGAAGGTGATGCTATGAAGAAATTATGGATAACTGGCGTTAGTTTGTCAATTTTTGTTTTGGGTAACCTGGGAGCCCAAGAGGCGGTCACCGCTCATAGAGGCGCGGGGTCTTGCTGGAGCTCAAGTAAAGACGTTAATGGAATTGAGATATTCACCTTTAACCCATCTACAAGCAAATGCGGTTGGTTAACCGTCTTTTCAAAGCCTCACGATACTGCTGGGTCTCCTGTAGGGTATAATGGCTACATTAAAATGGTTAACCCTGCCAAACCGGGCAAAGCCTTTTACTTGGGCAGTACCACGGCCCAACGTTCACTTAAATTTGGTAAGGATGCTCAGATCGCCTGTTATATCTGCCGGCCAGATAATACCAACTGTCTACCTAACGATCCTACCCGTGTAGCGGAATGTTTCGTAGGAACCAATAAGATTGAATGCACTAAACAAGTAGATTGTTCACTGGTGCTGAATATCACCGAGTGTTACCCAGAAGGCAAGGGGGTCTTTTCTCAGGTATATAACGATCTTCAACTATGTGACGAGCCTGACATTAACTTGATTAACTACTCTGGTGCGGGTAGTGCTGGAAATTATCAAGCGCATGATAATGTTCTGTCGACTCACCCGATATAACTTTTTCGAAGGTCTTGCTCCGGTTTAATAAAAATTGGTACAGTACAAGAGATATTTATCTTTATGGTTCGATACACTCGCTAACCCTTCGACTCCGCTCAGGATGAGCGAGCGTAGCCTGCCCGCCGTAGCCTTGGCAAAGGCTGGGTCGAATCCATGCGGCCTTCTTGGAAAGCGTATATGATTTTTGAGAAACTTTTTTTATTATGGGGATCATCCTGGCGGACTTTTTTAAGTTTGTCAGTAACAAGTTGGCTTGGGCTGATTGCGTTCTCTTTGTATCGCTTTTATCGCGCGCTGGTAACAACCGGGGCAATTGTCTTAGCAATACCATTGGCGGTCATGAGCTATTTTTACCCCCCGCAGTTTTTCCTGATACTTGTGTGGCTCTCGCTGATAGTCTATCTCATGCGGCCGACAATTGGTTTAAAAAATAGAGACTATAGTAAGAGATATTTTTCGTTAGAACATATAGTATGCCTTGCTGCTTATATTCTCTTTTTTTCGGTAATCGCACTCTTCGTGCCACTAAGCATGCGCGGATGCGTTATACTGTTCGCGCTGATTAACTATTCTTTCTTGTACGATTATGCGGCAGCTATACCAGCACGCTGCGCACGTGCTTTTATAAAAAGTTGTTATTTTGTTCTTTACAAAGCGCCAGTTATTGTGCTGTTAGCTTTTGCTTTGTGTATTTTTGAATACTTCGGGCAAAACCAAATTTGCATGATATTCAAGCTGAGCATACTTTACCCTCTTTTAAGTGGGCTGGTGACCATTATGTATATACATGCAATTCATGAAAATTATGAGTTATATTATGCAGAATAAATTTTTCTTGATACTTCGTTCATGCCTCACCTATGTTTTATTCTCTCTAGTAATGCTTTGTGTGGGGGTCCCCTTACTTGTTTTGTTATTTATCACCCCGAAGGCTTATATTCAAAAAAATATACTTATCTATTGGTTGTTGGCCATTCTGTTTCGCGGGTTTATCTACGCCTCTTTTATCTCTTTTAAGATAATTAAGCAGACGGAGAATATTCCGTTTCCTGCGATATATGTTGCTAACCATCAATCGGCAGCCGATATAGCGGTGCTCGGGTACCTACAAGGCGTACAGCCGCACTTCTGGTTTTATTGGGACCGCTTTTCGCATACGCCATTCTTTTCATTATACACCACACGCTTGGGGCTGGGCATCACTCAGGCAGATGCGCGCCATGATGCCAGAACATTATTACAAGGGATTATGCTCATGAAAAGCCAGCAATGCAATTCGATTATATTCCCCGAAGGCGGTCGATTTAATGACGGTAAAGTTCATACCTTTCAATGTGGCTTTGCGCTTCTTGCGCGAAAGGCCGGTATGCCTGTAGTTCCGGTATATATTGATGGCATGGGCAGCGCCTATCCGCCTCACAGCTTTTTGCTCTACCCAGAGAAAGTAACGGTTACTGTGGGGGAGTCGTTCTCTATCTCTGAAGGCGAATCAGACACCGATTTTTGCAAACGCGTGCATGCGTGGTTTGATAATTACAGCGCACTGTAGTAGAATACCCTTTATTAAAAAAAACAAAGATAAGGATATTAGTGAGTTTCTTCCGCTCCAGCTATTTTTTCGTAATCTTAGGTATATTCAGTAGCTTACTTATCATGCTTACTGGATTATTAATTGTCGAATACCGTTTCTTTGTTCGAGAGCTTGATGAGATCACGCAACTTAAACAAGAGTATGATAATTATCTTTTACTTTTTAAGCGCATGATCTTGCAAGAGAGCCAAGATTCAGACAAAGAAGAGCCCGCCGAGAGTTCTGAAAAAAAAAAAAATAATGAGCCGATAGAGGATAATTTTTTATTGGTCAATCGTGATCAGCGGTATTTGCAAAAGGCGGCTGAGCGGCTTGGGAAAAAGCATCAACTTGAAGATGCCGTTAACAGCATGTACTCTCAGGGACATACTTACCACGCGCCTGAGAAAAAAGTAAGTAAAAAAAATAAGCGCCCAAGCGCAAGAAAGCGTGGCAAAAAATCGTTGCGCCAACTCACCTTAACGCGCGAATTTGGCAACGAAGCACAAGAGCTTGCCCATGAGATGAGCTTTGCTTGGCCTATAGAAAAAAAACTTTTCTGGTTGAGTTATGGATTCGGTCCACGTAAGCACCCGAACGGATCTTGGGAATATCATCGGGGCATCGATTTGGCAGCCCCAACAGGAACTCCCGTATCTGCAGCTGCAAGCGGAGTGGTTGTACAAGCGGGCTATGTTGGCGGTTATGGTAATATGGTTGTTATCGCGCACAACAAAAAATTTGCCACACGCTATGCGCATCTTTCAAAAATTTTAGTAACCTTAGGTGATGAACTTTGCCAAGGTGATATACTAGGAAAAGTGGGCGCCACAGGAAACGTGCGCGGCAAGAACGGCTCACATCTTCATTTTGAAATTATGGTCTATGGCAAACGAGTAAACCCTTTTTATTTTTTATCGTAAAGGTTAAATAATTTATGAAACTTAATTTTATTCATCACCGTCTTTTATCTTTTTTTCCAAAGTCGTGTCATCGAGCTGTCGATGAAACGATAAGTATTATTAATGCATTGGTAATCATTTTTCTAATCCGTACTTTTATCTTTGGACTGTACCAGGTGCCTTCAGGTTCCATGGAAAAAACATTGCTTGTTGGCGAGTCGCTTGTGTCAGATAAATTAAGCGTATGGTTTACGCCTATAAAGCGTGGTGAGGTTATTGCTTTTAATCAGCCTAACTATGAATATTCAGAAAATGCGTTTGTAAATCTTATGCAACGCTATGTACTTGGTATCTTCTGGGGCCCACAAAACTGGACTAAGCGTGTGATTGCAATACCGGGTGATCGTATCCAGGGGCGCATAGAAGATAGCAAAACTGTTGTCTATATTAATGGCGAAAAAATTGATGAGCCATATGTTAATACCTATCCGTTAGCTCGACAAGTTAAGACAGGAACGGCAGCGGAATTTAACCCATATAACAGAGCAGATTATGCAAATCTTCAGTTTATTAGCTATGATGTTACTAAATCGCCGCAAGACCAACCATTTTACAAAACATCTTTTGATAAGTTATTTATGCACAATGGCGAGATTATTTTAATTCAACCAGGTACACCGCAAGACCGTGGCATCGATGTCTATGATGTTACCCTTAAAGATAATGAATATTGGTGCATGGGCGACAACCGTTTAGGAAGTTCAGATTGCCGTGAAGTAGGCCCAATTGATGGTAAATTGATTCATGGCCGTGTAATTTTTAGATTAATATCATGGGATGACCCAGAGACATCATGGATGATCGTTTCATTTTTGAAAAATCCTATAACCTTCTGGAGCAAAATTCGTTGGAATCGCTGCTTCCAGTGGGTGAGCTAAGTTTTTATTGAAGTTAGCCAGAAATCTGGTAGATTAAAACCCATAAAGGAAATTATGAAGAACTTTTTATTGAAAAATTTGTTAGCGACAATAACTCTGGTAGCTCTTTTGCCTGGCTGCTTTAATGGCGGCAACAAAGAGACCAAATCAGCAGCATCTGAGGCTTCTGCACCGCAATTATACGTGGTGAACGTGCTTTCAAAAGAGTTATATGACGATGCGCATATCAAGGGCTCCGTTCATATTGATCTTGATGATCTTGAAAGTGCAACTGAATCTTGGGATAAAAAGACGCCAGTAGTTTTCTACTGCTCTAATTATCAGTGCACTGCAAGCAGCCATGCTGCTCGCGAATTGAAAAAAGCAGGCTTTGAAAACACCTACGCTTATGAAGGCGGAACTGCTGAGTGGAGCCAGTTGAGTAAAAATGATCCTTCTTATATACTAGAAGGGCCTGCAACTGAAAGTTATTTGAATCAGGTAGTTTCTGCTCCTGAGCATGAAGAATCTGATGTTGAAATTATCAGCGCGCAAGACTTGAAAAACAAGATGCAAAGCGCAAACTTGTTGTAATTGAAATAGATTTTTTAAAAGGGCGGCATAGCCAAGTGGTAAGGCATGGGACTGCAAATCCTTGATCCCCGGTTCGAATCCGGGTGCCGCCTCCAGTCTTCGTTTATCCGGGCCTTCCGGCTCGGCAAACTTCGTCTGGCTGGCGCCATAATTTAGCTCAATACTTGAATTATCAAGCGCTCATCCTGAGCGAAGTCGAAGGGTTAGCGCGGCTTTTTACAGAAAATATTGATTTATCTTTAAAGCATTATACACTTATTAAGTGTCGCCGGGGTGGCGAAATGGTAGACGCAAAGGACTTAAAATCCTTCGAGGGTTTCCTCGTGCCGGTTCGAGTCCGGCCCCCGGCACCAGTCTTCGCTCTTACGAGCTTCGTCTGGCACTGCCAGTTCTTTAAATGACTTGATTTGAATAAATTATTTAAAATATAAAGCGAAGACTGCCCTTCGAAGCTTTAGCGCAGTAGAGCCAGTCTTCTTCGAGCGCGTCCAGTCTCTCAAATTCTTTTTATAGTAATCCTTGAATAGCGGTTTAAAAATAATTAACATGAGTGCAACAAAGATTGTCTGTGTAATTATTAAGGAGCTCGCATGAAATTTAAATTATCGTTATTACTTATCTTTATTGTTTCGGCTAAACTTTACAGTGAGCCGTATTTATTTAAAAAATTCCCCCAACTGCAAGAACACATCCCCCATATTGCATTGTGTGATCTGCCCACACCCATAGTCAGGCTTGAAAATTTTGGTAATCATATCGGTTGTAAAAATATTTTTATAAAGCGTGATGACCTAACGGGCAAACATATGGGCGGAGGGCTCCGTCTTTATGGTGGCAACAAACCGCGCAAGTTAGAATTTCTTTTGGCAAATGCTCTGAGGCACAATGCTCAAACGATTATTACTTACGGCTGTGCCGGGTCAAACCATGCGCTGGCTACCGCGGTGTATGCTCATGAATTGGGTTTGAAATCTATATTGATGTTAAAAGATCAACCGAACTCATATGTTGTGCGACATAATCTCTTGCTTGACACTTACTACGATGCTCAATTAAAACTCTTCCCAAATGATGCGGTGAGATCGTTGGCAGCGCAGAAGATGTTAGATGCAGATGCGGGTGCGTATCTTATACCCACAGGTGGTTCCAATGCAATCGGGGTTCTTGGCTTTGTGAACGCAGCGCTTGAATTAGCAGATCAAATAGATGCACAAGAAATCGATGAGCCAGATTTTATTTATGTAGCCACCGGCAGTTGTGCTACAACAGCGGGGCTATTACTTGGCTTACAGGTTTCAGGCCTGAAATCGAAAGTAGTCGCTGTTTGTGTCGAGCCGGAAGAGGAGCCTGATCAATTTTTAATAATCATAAAAGATCTATTTATGCAGGGAAATGAGATGCTCCATGCTGTTGATGCGTCATTCCCTCTATTAGAATTTCCTGAAGATACTTTGATTTTGAATAAAAAATTCTGCGGAACTGAATATGGTCTTTTTATTCCCGAAGGAACTGTGGCCACAGCGTTATTTAAAGATAGCGAAAATATTAAGCTTGAAGGCACGTATAGTGCAAAACCGATAGCGGCGCTTATGGATGATGCTGCTGAAAATATACTGCACGACAAAACGGTTTTATTTTGGAATACTTACTGCGGCATCGATTTCTCGTATCTGACAAATATGAACGATTATAAAAAACTGCCAAAAGAGTTTCATAGATATTTTGAAGAGACTGTTCGACAGTAAGTGCTTGGGGCAATAAGCGCGTGAGTAAATTATTGCTCGAATTTTGTCAAAATTTATTTTTTGGAATAAGCGCGATCCTGTGGCCGTTTTGGTTGTTTTAAGTATTGTTGCAAAACGAAAAGCTTGACAATTTTTTCTGATTTTTTCACTATACACATTAGTGTTAGTTCTTTACGCGAAGTTAAGAGTGTACAAGAATAGTAAAAAATTTAAGGAAAAAGTTATGAACAAAGCAAAACTTATCGAACAAATGGCTAAAATGACCAAAATGCAAAAAAGCGAATGTAAAAGAGCGCTTGAAGCATTGATTAAATCAGTTGGTCAAAGCTTAAAAGGCGGCAAATCTGTGGTTCTTACTGGATTTGGAACGTTCTCTGTTATGAAGCGTAAAAGCAGAATGGGCGTAAACCCTGCAACAGGCAAAAAAATGACTATTGCAGCTAAAAAAGTAGCTAAATTCAAACCAGGCAAAGCTCTTAAAGAGATGGTTTCTGCGTAAGAATATTGCTTGCAAAAACTTATTTGAAAGACGCCGTGTGAGAGCACGGCGTCTTTTTTGTTGCATCATTTTTAATATCTGATATAAAATCAATAGCATCATTATTATTTTTTTAGCAAAGGAGATCATTATGGATAGTCAATCAGTAGATACTATAGCAGTACCAGAAGTGGTGGAAACGCCGGTGGCTGCACCGGAAATGTCATCGAACTGGCTTGATTCTATCAAAGAACGCTTTAGCGGCCAAGAGCCGTGGGCTGTTGAATTGGTAGTTTTTGGTCTTGGTGGGTTTGTAGCAGGATTTTTATTGAAAAATTTTGGCAAGCTTCTTCTTCTACTTCTTGCTGCTGCGTTGATAGTTGTGCTCGCATTGCATTACACTCACGTAAATGAAATGCCGTTTGAACAACTTCAAGCATTGTTAGGTATATCCTCTTTCCAGAATGTACAAGATATCATCACTGTAAAAATTGCTTTCTGCAAAGAACACCCGGTGGCACTTGTTTCAGGGGTAGTCGGCATGATGGTAGGATGGAAAGTTGGTTGATTTTGATTTTACCGAATTTTCCGCAGTAGCATTCATCGATACACTTTTGAATGCAGCGCTTGCGCAGAAAGCTTCCGACGTTCATATCGAGTCAACCGAAAAAGGCATCATGGTCCGGTTTCGCACCGATGGTATCTTGCATAAAGTAACAGATGTTACTCATGAAGATGCGTACCATGTGATAGCGCGGCTTAAGGTGCTTGCGCATCTTGATGTCAGCGAACGGCGCCTTGCCCAAGACGGAAAATTTTCTTTTTTAATGCCGCATGCATCGGTTGACTTGCGTGTGGCAACCTTTCCCAGCCTATACGGGGAACATCTGGTTATCCGTATTCTTGATCGTTCGCATGATTGTTTTGATGTAGAAAAACTCGGTTTTTTTGCCGATATGAATCAGCAATTTTCTCGCCTGATAGAACATTCCCATGGTCTGGTATTGGTGACCGGCCCGACAGGCTCGGGCAAGACGACGACACTCTATAGCGCGTTAAATCTTATTAATCATCAAGAAAAACATATTATAACGCTTGAAGAACCTATCGAATATTCGTTTCCCGGGATCACGCAGGCTCAGATTCGTCCTGAGATCGGATTCACGTTTGCCACAGCATTGCGCTCGGTCTTGCGCCAAGACCCCGATATTATACTGGTCGGCGAAATTCGAGATTATGAGACGGCTGAGATATCGATTCAAGCCGCATTAACCGGCCATTTAGTCTTAAGCACGTTACATACAACTGACGCGCCATCTGCTATCGTGCGCCTTATTGATATGGGTGTTCGCTCATTTCTTATCAATGCTACGGTTACCGGTGTGCTTGCCCAACGTCTTGTCAGAACATTATGTACTGCATGTCGCTACGAGGTTGAGGCGCCCTTCGAATATCAACAGCTGGCAAAACGTTATGCCATTCCACTGCATCATGTCTATTCAGCTGATGGCTGTGGCGAGTGTCATAATACCGGCTATCGTGGGCGTATTGGCATTTTTGAGTTACTCTTACTTAATCCAGAAATTAAAGAGGTCATTACCCGTCGACCATCGTATACTCAGTTATATGAAGCTGCGGTCAAAGGGGGCATGCGGACATTGATGCATGATGGGCTTCTAAAAGTTGCGCAAGGCCTCACTTCTATTAATGAGCTTGCCCGCGTTATTGGCTAACATATAAAAATATACTAAAAGGAGCTTTGCTGTGAAATTAAAAAAATTTTTATTAGGCGTCTTATGTGCGCAACTTTTTGTCCATAGTGCAGAAGATTTTAAAAAATCAGAAATAATCACTTTTAATGATCGTAAATTGGATTCGCTTCCAGAAAAGCTCGCTCAATGTGAACGATTGGAAGAATTGATTGTTAATAACAAGGGATGGGAGTTGCAAAACTTTTCTATTTTAAGTGAATTAGGATTTCTTACTCGTCTTGATTTAGATTATTGCGGCTTAGGCGTCGTGCCTGCAGGAATCGCGGAACTTCCGAATTTGCGAGCGCTCAGCTTGAAAGGACATAATTTACGAGGTCAAGAAGAGAGTTGGAATAATTTAACAGGGCTGCCTCTGGTTAAGCTTGATTTATCTGTTTCACATCGTTTAAAAAAATTACCTGTTGTAATCGGCTCTTTTGTAAATTTACAGGCATTAAAGCTTAAAGGATGCAACGGTATACTCGATGATTCAGAAAATCGTCACGTACTCGGAAGATTAACTTCTTTAATAAACCTGAACTTATCTTCAACTAAATTGCAAAGATTACCAGATGAGCTGAAAAAATTAGCGCATTTGGAAAAATTAAATATTCGTTGTAATCATGAATTGGAAATTCATGAGTTTGATTGGCAATCATTGGCATCTCTGAAAAAACTTATTATTAATTATTCAAGCATTGAAAAATTACCGAGCAATTTTAACACAGGTTTACAGCAGATCATTTATAACGGAAATGAATTTACCGATCAAGAGTTAGAAGTAGTGATGCAAAGATCCCCAGCTCTTGTAAAAATTGCAAAAGTGATAAATTTTAAGAAGTGAACTTAAAAAGGGCTTCCTCATCTTATAGGTAATCCCTAGTAGCATATCTATTGAATATTCAGGGAGCTAAATCAATTATGAAAATTGATTTAGCTATGAATAATATGATAAAACGTATACTTGAATTGGTTCATGGCGCTGGTGCGTGCCCGATGCTTATATTCTTTAACAAATTCAAAGCTGAGCGGTTTCACCGTATAGCATTGAACATTTTTTAATTCAAAGCTGGCATCATTAAATAGTTTATAGTGTGTCTCAAGAATCAGATGACCGTGATGCTTTTTAAAATCGATATGTAATGCATGATACCCTGAAGGTAAATCAAGACTACTAATGCTCTCTAAATAGGCGGGAAAAAGCGCCAAGAGAGGTAACGGCTCAAATAAGTTAAGTGTTCTGCGGATATGTGAACGCTTATGAAAGTAGCTCGGTATTGAGTAAAGTGAACAGCTGAAAAAATGATGGTGCCCAAAAACTTTTTTATTTCCATGAACCCCTAAGCAGATATCTAAAACGCGCGGACCGTTCGTGCATCCCCGTGCAAGAGGAATCTGTAATTCTTGAAATGTTCTTACACAATAATGTTCCGGCGTTGAAACCACATCGAGCGTTTGAACATGATCGCCCTGCGAATAGAGGTTTATAATCGTTCCAAAAAGTGATGAACTGACCATCGGTTGCATCTTTTCTTTATATAAAGGCGTTGCGCATAAAACAGCTAGATCGATAAAAATGTCATTAATCGGAAATTGCTTATGTACGGTCGCTAAATGTGCAACAAGCTGCCCGCCATGGCTATGGCAAAAGATCTCAAATCGAATGGTAGCATCAGGATATTGCTGTTGTAGATCATTCTTCAAGCCGACCAATGCATGATACAGATAGACAGACTCTTTGTTGCGTTTGCGCTCGCTTAAGGCGCCTGACCAGCCAAAGGTATAATAATGGTATGCATGATGTCGCTTGCCAATGCATCTATCTGTTCTCTCAAAGCTTCTCATAATTGATATGGCTGCACGGTCATCGCGCAACGGGTGGCAAAGGGGTACCATCACCTCTTGAGTGACGTCAACAAGTCCAAGATCCAGCACCAACTCTGTCTGATGCAGGAATGGGTGCTTACGTGCTGATGCCATCGCCCGCTCAATCAGGGAATTTTCTTTATAGTTATCTTTCCAGCTTGCTGGGATATCAATAAAAAAACAACCGGCCAATATTGTGCCATGGCTGAAAACTCTGGCAGTAACTATTTTTTGAGGCTGCTTCTGTTCTCTGGCATGCATGCATATCGGCATGCTGAGTGCAGGTATAAGAAAAGTAAAAATGAGAAAAATTGAATAAAAATGCTTCATCAAGGCCTTTGTTAAGGGTATCTATATATTTTATAATAGGATATTACTCTTGTCAAAAAATGGTTTTTTTTGTTATTATTGCAGCTTTTTGTTACTATAAAACTAATAAATACTATTAAAGAGCTCTTTTTACCCGATAACTTATCCTATGCTTACTCTTAAAAACCTTTCTGTCTCAGTTGAATCGACCGAGATAATCTCAGATATCTCCCTGTCTTTTAATTCAGGGCAGGTGACGGTAATTACCGGCGCGAATGGTGGGGGGAAAAGTACCCTGGCCGCAGTGATGATGGGGATATCGGGTTATGAAACTCAGGGAAATATTTTGCTCGACGGCAACGATATAACCGACTGGCCGGTAGAAAAGCGTGCTCAGGCGGGTATCTTTCTGGCGTATCAATACCCTATAGAGGTGCCGGGACTTTCAATAAAGACATTTTTGTCCCATGCCTACCGTTCTTGCAAAGGGTCAGCACTTCCACTTACGGAATTGGATAAAAAAATCGTAGACGCCTTTCATAAAGTAGGTCTGCCAGCAGACTATATAAACCGCAATCTTCATGAAGGTTTTTCAGGCGGGCAAAAAAAGCGGCTTGAGCTCGTGCAGATGTTGGTGCTTGAGCCACGCATTATTATTCTTGATGAGATCGATTCTGGTTTAGATGCTCAGGGTATGGCCATGTTGATTGGCGTGATAACCGATTACAGGCACGCATTCCCGGGGGCAATTTTTATTATCATTACCCATCATAGGGCGCTTTTTGAACCTCTGGCAGCAGACGTTCAACTTGTTATGCACGCAGGTAGGTTTGTCTAACTATGAGCCTTAATGCAGAATCTTTAACGCATGATCTTGTGCGCGATATATCGCAACAAAAGAACGAACCCTCCTGGATGCTCGATTTTCGAAGTGCCGCGCTGAGTATCTTTTTAGAAAAAAAAATTCCCAGCTGGGCAGCCGATTTATCAGGCTTAGATCTTTCTGATATCACTATGTATGTAAAGCCTATCGTTGAGGAAAAGCGTTCATGGCAAGAAGTGCCGCCAGAGATCAAAAAGACTTTTGAAACGTTGGGCATACCCCAAGCAGAGCAAAAATTTCTGGCGGGTGTCGGAGCGCAATTTGAGTCTGAAGTTATCTACAAGAGCCTGAAGCAAGAATGGGTAGACCAGGGCGTTATTTTTTGTTCCATGGAGACTGCCGTTAAAGAGCACCCAGAGCTGGTGAAAAAATATTTTTCCACCGTTATTCCCGCACATGATAATATCTTTGCAGCGCTCAATTCAGCTTTCTGGAGCGGAGGGAGCTTTGTCTATGTCCCGCCACACGTAAAAATCACCATGCCCTTGCAGGCATATTTTAGAATTAATCAACAACAGATGGGGCAGTTTGAACGAACACTCATTATTGCAGATGTTGGTTCGTCGGTGCATTATGTTGAAGGCTGCAGTGCGCCTGTCTATTCGCGTGCGTCACTGCATAGCGCTGTGGTTGAAATAATCGCGTTGGCCGATAGCCACGTGCAATACACCACTATTCAAAACTGGGCATCCAATATATACAATCTCGTTACTAAGCGTGCTGTTGCGCATCGCAATGCACGCGTTTCTTGGGTTGATGGTAATTTTGGCAGCCGCGTGACCATGAAATACCCCTGTGTGGTTCTTAAAGAGCCGGGGGCACAGGGCCAAGTACTTTCACTTGCCGTAGCCGGTCAAAACCAACATCAAGATGCGGGAGCTAAAATGATACATCTGGCACCCCATACCAGCTCCACGATCATCTCCAAATCCATCTCTCAGCATGGCGGACGGGCATCATACAGAGGGCTCGTGAAAGTTGTCCCTGCGGCACATCATGTTCGCTCGCGGGTGCAGTGCGATGCCCTATTGCTAGATACTCTATCACGCTCAGACACCTACCCAACCATTCAGGTCTCTGCACCGGACACTGATATTGGCCATGAGGCCTCGGTGAGTAATGTCTCTGATACGCAGC